>NZ_CALIZP010000052.1 GCF_938028825.1 uncultured Cardiobacterium sp.
AGCGCCGCATCCTCATCGGCACCTACGCCCTCTCCGCCGGCTACTACGACGCCTACTACGAGCAGGCGCGCCGCGCCCGTCACGCCATCCTGAACGGCTTCAAAACCGCCTTCGCCGACGTGGACATCATCCTCACCCCGACCACGCCGCATCCCGCCTTCAAACTCGGCAGCCGGCTCAATGATCCGGTGGCGATGTACCTCGGCGATCTCTACACCGTGCCGGTTAACCTTGCAGGCCTCCCCGCCATCAGCCATCCGGCGGGCAATATTGATGGCCTGCCGGTCGGCTGCCAGCTCATCGGCCCGCACTTTGCCGAACCACGCCTGCTCAACTGTGTCCACCAATACCAGCAGCAGACTGACCATCACCGGCAAATTCCCGCTGCCTACCGCTAAATACAAAAACCGCCGTCAGGCGGTTTTTGTAGTCGTTGCAAACCGGAAGAGACAACTATATTTATCCCGCCCGGCGGGCATCACAACACCTCCTGCGCCCACAAATCTTCAAGCGACTCGCGGTGGCGGATGAGGCGCGGTTTGCCGTCCTCAATCAGCACCTCGGCGGGGCGGGGGCGCGAGTTGTAAGCACTTGCCATCGCGAAGCCGTACGCGCCCGCGCCGCAAATCGCGACCAAATCGCCGCGTTCGCCGTCAACCGGATAATCGCGCGCGAAGGTGTCGCCCGTCTCGCACACCGGCCCGACCACATCCATCAGCCCCGCGCCGTCGTACGGGCGGCTGACATTCACCATCGTCGGCCGCACCTGATACAGCGCCGGGCGGATATAGTCGTTCATCGCCGCATCCAGCATCAGAAAGCGCCGCCCCGATTGTTCTTTGGTAAAGACCACCCGCGCGAGCAGCAGCCCCGCATTGCCGACCAGCGAGCGGCCCGGCTGCAAGCACAGGCGCAGCGGGCGGCCGTCCAGGCGGGACAACAGCGCGCGCGACAATGCCGCCGCCGACGGCACTTCCGGCGCTTCCGCCGTGGCAATGCCCAGCCCGCCGCCCATATCGAGATGCGCAAGCGGCGCGCCCTCGGCGCAGAGCGCATCCACCAGCGGCAACAGCGAATCCAGCGCCGCCAGAAACGGCGCAATCGAGCGAATCTGCGAACCGATATGACAGCCGATGCCGACCACCCGCAGCGACGGCAGCGACGCCGCGCGGCGGTACAGCGCGGGCGCATCTTCCAGCGCCACGCCGAACTTGTTGCCGCGCAGCCCCGTGGAAATATACGGATGCGTGTCGGCATCCACATCCGGATTCACCCGCAGCGCGACCGGCGCAACCACGCCGGCAGCGGCGGCGAGTTCCGCCAGACGCTGCAACTCGGCGGGCGACTCCACATTAAAACAGCCGATGCCGGCCGCGAGCGCGCGCGCGAGCTCCGCATCCGTCTTGGCAACACCGGAAAAGACCACGCCCGACGGCGCACCGCCGGCGCGCAGGACGCGTTCCAGCTCGCCGCCCGAAACAATATCAAAACCCGCGCCCGCCCCGGCAAAGAGGCGCAGCAGCGCCAGATTGCTGTTGGCCTTCACCGCATAATGCAGCGACACCTGTTGCGCGAGACCATGTGCGTGATAAGCGCGCAGCGCCGCCAGCATTGCCGCCGCGCGGTACACATAAAGCGGCGTGCCGAAGGTATCCGCCAGCGCCGCGAGCGGCACGCCGTCCACACAACCCTGCCCGTCCACGCCGGACAAAAACTCAGCGCGCATCAGATGCCTCCTGCCCCTGCCGTTCCGGCAAATAGAGCGGGCCCTTCTGCCCGCAGCCTGCAAACAAAACCGCTACAATGACCACAAAACACACTCTGCACATCACAAATACATCCAAAAAAAGGAAAAAAATTATGACACAGGCCCCGGACCGAATCACGCTGCCCGCCGCAAAAACCCCCACGCACAGCATCATCTGGCTGCACGGACTCGGTGCGGACGGCAACGACTTCGCCCCCATCATCCCGCTGCTCGAACTGCGCCCGACCACGCGCGTCATCCTGCCCCATGCCCCCATCCGCCCGATTACCGTCAACAACGGTGCCGCAATGCGCGGCTGGTACGACATCAAAAACTTCAACTTCAACCCCGGCGACGAAGACCTCGCGGGCATCAAAGAAAGCGCCGCCCGCATCGCCGCCATCGCCGCCGACGAAGCCGCGCAAGGCGTCCCCGCCGGGCACATCCTCTACGCGGGCTTCTCGCAAGGCGGCGTCATCGCCCTCTACCACGGCCTGCGCCACCCCTGCGGCGGCATCCTCGCGCTTTCCACCTACCTTGCCGATGCCGCCAACACCCCGCCCGCCGACTGCGACAACTGCCCGCCCATCCTGCAAATGCACGGCACCCAGGATCCCGTCGTCCCCTACCACCAGGGCAGGGCCGCCTGCGAGCTGCTGAAAAGCAAAGGTTACGCGCCGCAGTGGCACGACTACCCGATGCAACACCAGGTCTGCCCGCCGCAAATTGCCGACATCGCCCAATGGCTGCACGAGCGGGGGTATTGAACCGCCGGCCAGCCGCGCACGCGACATCTATATAGTGAAGGGCAGACGCGGGTCTGCCCTTTGTTTTGCGCGCCGCCGCTGCGACTCCGCCCCCGGCATGGCGGCGTCGTGTCATGGCCTTGCCGGGAGGCGGAAAATTGGGTCATTCGCGAATCATGCGTACATTATCCGGAAGCGTATCAGGAAGCGGGATATGCAATAAAAATGTATCTTGCATAATGGCGAATCTATCGTCCCGGAAGAGGATTATTTTTAATTCCACGATATGAAGAAAAGAATTGCAAAATAGAACCGGCTCTGTCTTATTTTCTTTAATAACCGATGGTTATAGGAAAAACATAACGCCTTGCCGATTGTTAAGGTTGCCGCGCGATGCTATGCTGATGCCATAAATCCGTATATGGCGGATGGCAATAAACGGTAATTAGACAATCATATGAGGTAATCCTGATGACTGTGGATACGGTCTATAACTATCGGGTGGTGCGGCAATTCACCTGGGCGGCAATCGTCTTTGCCATCGTCGGCATGCTGGTGGGCGTCATCATCGCCGCGCAACTGCGCTGGCCGACGCTCTTCGGCGGCATCGATTTCCTTTCCTACGGCCGCCTGCGCCCGGTGCACACCAGCGGCGTGATTTTTGCCTTCGGCGGCAACGCGCTGTTTGCCACCTCCTATTACGTCGTGCAGCGCACCTGCGGTGTGCGCCTCATCTCCGACAAACTCGCCGCCTTCACCTTCTACGGCTACCAGGCGGTGCTGGTGCTGGGCGTCCTCAGCTATATGCTCGGCTACTCGCAAAGCAAGGAATACGCGGAACTGCCCTGGCTGCTCGATGTCGCCCTTGCCGTCGTCTGGGTTGTTTACGGCTACGTCTTCTTCTGCACCATCGGCAAGCGCAAGGAAAAACACATTTACGTCGGCCTGTGGTTCTACGGCGCCTACATCATCGCCGTCGCCGTGCTGCACATCTTCAACAACCTCGCCCTGCCGATTGACTGGCTGCATTCCTACCCGGTCTATGCCGGTGCGGTGGATGCGATGGCGCAGTGGTGGTACGGCCACAACGCCGTCGGCTTCTTCCTCACCGCCGCCTTCCTCGGCATGATGTACTACTTCGTGCCGAAACAGGCGGGGCGGCCGATTTATTCCTACCGCCTCTCCATCGTCCACTTCTGGGCGCTGATTTCCATCTACATGTGGGCGGGCCCGCACCACCTGCACTACACCGCCCTGCCGGACTGGACGCAATCGCTGGGCATGGCTTTTTCCGTCATCCTCTGGGTGCCGTCGTGGGGCGGCATGATCAACGGCATCATGACCCTCTCCGGTGCCTGGCACAAACTCGTCACCGACCCCATCATCCGCTTCCTCTTCGTCGCGCTCGCCTTCTACGGCATGAGCACCTTTGAAGGCCCGATGATGGCCATCAAGGAAGTGAACGCGCTGTCGCACTACACCGAATGGACGGTCGGCCACGTCCACTCCGGCGCGCTCGGCTGGGTGGCGATGATCACCATCGGCTCCATCTACCACATGCTGCCGCGTCTGTACGGCAAAACGGAAATGTATTCCACCCGCCTGATTTTCGTGCACTTCTGGCTGGCGACCATCGGCATCGTGCTCTACGTTACCGCCATGTGGGTGGCGGGCATCATGGAAGGGCTGCTCTGGCGCGAAACCTACCCCGACGGCACCCTCACCTACACCTTCGTGGAAATCCTCGGCAAAAAATACATCTTCTACTTCGTGCGCTTCCTCGGCGGCTGCTTTTTCCTCGGCGGCTTCTGCCTGCTGGCCTACAACTGCTGGAAGACCGCCTTCGGCACCGCCAAGGCACAGCCTGCCGCACTCGAGACACAACCCGCATAAGAGGGAAAGCACATGAATCTGATGAGTCACGAACGCGTCGAAAAAAGCGTCGTCATCCTCGGCCTCCTCACCTTCTTCGCCGTCATCTGGGGCGGGCTGGTGCAAATCGTGCCGCTCTTTTTCGACGAACAAATGCACCCGGAAAACGGCTACGTCAAACCCTACGACCCGCTGCGCCTCGCCGGTTTCAACATCTATGTGCGCGAAGGCTGCTACGGCTGCCACTCGCAGATGATCCGCCCCTTCCGCTGGGAAACCGAGCGCTACGGCCACTACTCTGTCGCCGAAGAAAGCATGTACGACCGCCCCTTCCAGTGGGGCAGCAAACGCACCGGCCCCGATCTCGCCCGTGTCGGCGGCAAATACGGCGACGACTGGCACCACAAACACCTCACCGACCCGCGCAGCGTCGTGCTCGAATCCAACATGCCCGCCTATCCGTGGCTGAACGAACGCCCGGCCAACATCGCCCTCACCAAGGCGAGCATCCGCACCAAAATCAAACTGGGCGAACCCTATACCGCAGCGGACATCGACAGCGTGGACGAAGCGCTCAAAGACAAAACCGAAATGGACGCGCTGGTGGCCTACCTGCAAGGGCTCGGCATCGCCTTCAAAGAACACAACCGGTAACAGCACATGACCGCCGGCAGCATCGCATGGGTCAAATTCACGACCGTCGTCCTCTTCACCGCCTTCGTCCTGATGGTCATCCTGCTCTACCTGCCGCAGCGCCACAAACCCTACAAAGACGCAGAAAAACTGGCACTGAAAGAGGACGGCGACGCGCCCGTCACCCCACGCTATCCGGCACAAGAAGAACACAAGAGGCAAGAACCATGAGCACAGTCAGCATCTTCATCGCGGCAGTCACCATCCTGCACATATTGGGCTACATCGCCCTCGTTTACTGGACGACCCACCTCAAAGCGGGCGGCGGTGCCAAAGAAGGCGACATCATCGACCACACCTGGGACGGCGACCTCAAAGAAATGAACAACCCCATGCCGGGCTGGTGGCTGTCGCTGTTCTACCTGATGATTGCCTTCGCCATCCTCTACCTCGTCCTCTACCCCGGTGTCTTCAAAGGCGTGAAAAACTGGACGCAAATCGGCCAGTACCAACAAGAAAGCCGCAGTATCGATGCGCAGTCCGACGAATACTTCCGCCACTACGCCGGCAAAAGCGTCGAAGAACTGGCGAAAGACCCGGATGCGCTCGCCACAGGCCGCCGCCTCTTCGCGCAGAACTGCGCCGTCTGCCACGCCGGAGACGCGGGCGGCATCCCCGGCAGCTACCCCAACCTCACCGACGACGACTGGATCTGGGGCGGCACAGCGGAGGCCATCATCAATACCATTACGAACGGCCACGCCGGTGCCATGCCGCCCGGCGGCGCACTCGTTGCCATTGACCCGAACAACCCCGCCTGGGCACCGGGCAGTGAAGACCAGAGCAAACTCGACGACGTCGCCAACTACGTCCTCGCCCTCGGCGGCTACCCGCACGACAACAGCGCCGCCGAAAAAGGCAAAGCGCTGTATGACACCAGTTGCGTTGCCTGCCACGGCGCGCAGGGCGAAGGCAACCCCATCCTCGGCGCGCCCAGGCTCGCCGACCAGACCTGGCTCTACGCCGCAGACGACGAACCCGCCGCCCTCAAAACCTTCCTCGAACAGCAAATCCTGCACCCGCGCAACAATGTCATGCCCGCATGGAAAGACGCCCTCGGCGACGCCAAAATCAAAGTCGTCGCCGCCTACGTCTATTCCCTCAGCCACGACGAAGACGAAACCGGAGCGGCGGCGGCAGAGACCGCGCAGGCGGCGGAAAAGCGCTGACCGCTTGCAGCATTAAACAGCCGGGAGGCCGTAACAAAAAGCGCTGCCGCAGACCGTACAAATCAGTACGGCAAGGCGGTGCAACGCCGCTACGGTTTCTTTTGCTACTTGACTATTGCGAAGCCCCGCCCCGGCGGGGCTTCACCGTATGACGGCACAACCGGGCGCAGGCGAAAAACATCCACGAAAAACGTAAAAAAGTTTTACTATCGCCGCCCGACATCAACCCATAACACAGGAGACACAACATCATGATGCCGACCGCCCCCAACGCCGACCGGCTCCGCGCCAGAATCCGCCTGCTCGCCAATCTGCTCGGCAAAACCATCGAACGCCAGGCAGGCAGCGACACCCTGCAAACCATCGAATACCTGCGCCAGGGCTACATCGAAGAACGGCAGAACCCCGACCCGGAGCGCCGCGCCGCCCTGAAACGCACCATCGCCGCGCTTGATAATGGCCGCCTGAAAAACGTCATTCGCGGCTTCAGCCTCTACTTTGCCCTTGCCAACCTCGCCGAAGAAGACCTCCTGCGCCAGGAACGTGCCGCCGCGCGCGAGAGTGGCAGCCTGTGGGAAGGCTCCTTCCACCACACCCTGCAACAGTGCCGCGACAACGACCTCTCCCCGGAACAAGTCGCCGAACTCATCACCCAGCTGCGCTTCATCCCCGTCTTCACCGCGCACCCCACCGAAGCACGGCGGCGCACCACCATGCGTATCCTGCAAAACCTCTACCGCCTCTGCGACCGCCTTGACCACACTGCCGAAGACAGCGCCGCGCGCGAGCGCATCCTCAAAGAAGCGGCAGATCTCATCGACCTGCTTTGGGCGTCTGACGAAATCCGTACCCGCAAAACCCTCGTCTATGACGAAATCAACAACGGCCTGCACTACTTCAACGCCAGCCTCTTTCAGGCCATCCCGCAGACCTACCGCAACCTGCGCGAAGCACTGAACGACATCTACCCCGAACTGAAAAACACCGTGCTGCCGCCGCTCTTGCGCTTCGGCTCCTGGATAGGCGGCGACCGCGACGGCAACCCCTTCGTCACCCATGAGACCACCGAACAGGCGGTGCTGATGCACGCCGACAACGTCCTGCGCTATTACAGCAAACAGCTCAAGCACCTGCGCGGCCGCCTGCTGCATTGCGCCAGCATCACCGCCATCGATCCCGCCGTGAACGCGCGCAACGAACACTACGCCCGCCTTGGCGTGACCGTCTTTGAATACAACCCCGAAGACTACAGCAACGAACCCTACCGCCGCCTGCTCGTGCTGATGCGCGCCAAAATCCAGCACACCAACCGCTACATCCAGAGCAAAGGCACGGACAAAGCCGCCACCGAACACGCCTACCGCAGCCCGAAAGACTTCCTCGACGACCTCATCCTCATCCGCGATGCGCTCAAACAGCACGACCCCGCGCAGGCGGACGGCGACATCCAGGACCTCATCCGCCTCGTCAGAAGCTGCGGCTTCCACATGGCCTCGCTCGACATCCGCCAGGAATCCGTTTACCACACGGGCGTCGTCGCCGACATCTTCGCGCACGCGCCGAACCTGCCGGATTACCACAGCCTCGACGAAGCCGCGCGCCTCGACATCCTGAACCGCCTGCTCGCCACCCCCGGTGCGCCGCTCATCTTTGAAGCCAACCTCAGTGCCGAAACCCAGGAACAACTCGCGCTGCTGCGCACCATCGCCCGCCTGCGCGAACTCGTCGGCGCGCACACCTTCGGCAGCTACATCATCTCCATGACCCACCACGCCAGCCATATCCTCGAAGTCCTCTTCCTGATGCGTTTCGCCGGTCTCTCCGGGGTGGATGACAATGGTCGCCCCTACGCCACGCTGCCCATCGCGCCGCTCTTTGAAACCATCGAAGACCTCAAAGCCATCGGCGACATCCTGCCCGTCCTCCTCGACAACCCCGCCTACCGCGCCCTCCTCGCCAACCAGGGCGATACCCAAGAAATCATGCTCGGCTACTCCGACAGCAGCAAAGACGGCGGCATCCTCACCAGCGCCTGGCAACTCTACCGCGCCCAGCAAAACATCCTCGCCATCGCGCGCAAATACCACATCAAAACCCGCCTCTTCCACGGGCGCGGCGGTTCCGTCAGCCGGGGCGGCGGCTCCACCCACCACGCCATCGCCGCCCAGCCGCCCGGCACCCTGCAAGGCGAAATCAAATTTACCGAACAGGGCGAAGTTCTCTACGCCAAATATGCCAACCCCGAAACCGCCGTGTACGAACTCACCATGGGCATCACCGGCGCGCTCAAAGCAAGCAGCACCCGCTTCGCCAAAACCCCGCCCCGGCTCGCAGAGTACGAAACCCTCATCGGGCGCATGGCGGACGCCAGCGAAAAAAGCTACCGCGACCTCACCGACCGCACCGACGGCATCTACCAATTCTTCGTGGACGCCACCCCGGTACGCGAACTGAGCCTGCTCAACATCGGCTCACGTCCGGCACACCGCCGCAAAGGCACACCGACCAAAGAGACCATCCGCGCCATCCCGTGGGTCTTCGGCTGGTCGCTGGCGCGCTTCATGCTGCCTGCCTGGTACGGCGTTGGCAGCGCACTCGCCGCCATCCGCGCCGAAGACCGCCCACTGATGGATGAAATGCGCGAACAATGGCCGTTCATCGACGCCTTCATCAGTAACATCGAAATGGCCTTCGCCAAAACCGAACTCGCCATCGCCGACGATTACAGCCGCCTCTGCCCGGACGAAACCCTGCGCGCGACCGTGATGCAGGCCGTCAAGGACGAATACGGCAAAACCCTGGACGGCCTGAACAGCGTGCTCAAACAGCAGCACCTGCTCGAACACCAGCCGCGCCTCGCCGCCTCGCTGCGCTGGCGCGACCCCTATCTCGACCCGATCAACCACATCCAGATCGAACTCCTGCGCCGCAGCCGTGCGAAAAACGGCGAGGACGCGGACGTGAACGACCCGCTCATCCGCTCCATCAACGCGCTGGCGGCCGGGCTGCGCAACACGGGCTGAAGCGGCTTTCGCCCCACAGACAAAAGCAGGCGCAAGCCTGCTTTTTCATGCGTGCGCGGCGTTAAAGGGGGAATACCAAAATCCTGCGGATGCGGCAAAAGAAAGTGGCATGATGCGCCGCCTGTTTTTTTATCGCTTGGAGGTCGTGATGGCGTTTTTGCTGCTGAGTGTGTGTTGCAGTGTCGCGGTGTCGGTGTTGTTGAAGGTGGCACGGCGGCGCGGCTGGGAGGTGGCACTGCTGGTCGCGCTCAATTATCCGGTGGCGGCGCTGGTATTGTGGCCGGTGGCGCGGCCGTCGCTGCCGGATGCCGCCGTGTGGCGGGATGGGTGGTGGCTGTTTGCCGCGCTGGGGCTGCTGTTGCCGTCGGTGTTTATCGTGATGGGGCGGGCGGTGCAGGCGGCGGGGATTGTCCGCGCCGATGCGGCGCAGCGGGTCGCGGTGGTGATTCCGCTGGTCGCGGCGTTTGTGCTGTTCGGCGAGCGGCTGTCGCCGTGGTCGCTGGCGGGGATTGGCCTGGTGTTTGCCGCACTCTTCTGTCTGCTCGCGCAGGGCGGGGCGGAGGAGGGGCAGCGCGCACCGTGGTTGCTGGCCGGGGTTTGGGCGGGTTACGGGGTGATTGATGTGTTGTTGAAGGCGCTGTCGCGGCAGGCGGCAGTCGCCGCGCTGCTGCTGGTCGTGTTTGTGCTGGCCGGGGTGCTGATGGCGGGTTATGTGCTGTGGCGGCGGCTGCGGCTGTCGGCGGCGACCTGTACGGCGGGGGCGCTGCTCGGCGTGCTGAATGTCGGCAATATCGTGTTTTATATCAAGGCGCATGTGGCGATGCGCGAGAATCCCAGCGTGGTGTTCGCCGGGATGAATGTGGGGGTGATTGCGCTGGGGACGCTGGTCGG
>NZ_CALIZP010000053.1 GCF_938028825.1 uncultured Cardiobacterium sp.
CGAATTGCGCGGCGGCATCGCCTGCTGCGGCGCGTTGTTGCAGGTCGGCGAGGGCGCTGTCTGCTGCGGCTTGTGCGGCATCGGTGTGTTTTTGCCACTGCCTGAAATCGGCGGTTTGCTTGCCGGTTGCGTCGTCTGCGGCCAGGGCATAAGCGGCAGTCGTGGCAAGAAGGAGGGCAAGGCAGAGGGTTTTGTGCATGGTAGGTTTCCTGGTGGGGTTGGTCAGGGTTTTTCCGCTTCGGCAATCCACTGCCGCAATTCGCGTTTTTCGGCGTCGCTCAGGCGGTGGGCGGCTTAGGGTCTGTTGACACCTCAACGTTGCGGCGGCTTTTCGGCCAAAATCCGCTGCGCAAGTCGAATGTCAACGGCCCCTAGAAAAGTTCCGCATGGCTGCCCAAGCGCGCCAGTTGGACGTAATCGTCGCCGATGGCGTAGATAAGGACCGGGCCAGGCTTGATATGGCAATCCCCGAAGCCCTGCTGGTTGCCGCCGGGGGCATGGTCGCGGTATTTGGCGGGCAGGTTTTTTGGGTGCGTCAGGCAATGGATGACTTCGATTCAGTCAGCGCTCAAGAGGAATGGCAAATGTTTTTTTGGCATCCCTCTTGAACCGGCCGGTGGGCATGAGTGCCGGGTTATTCAACGTGTTGCCTGCCGCGATGTCTTGCATCATTTCTTCCAGACTGCTGTACCGCTTGGCGGTATCTCGCTGCGCGATGCTTTTTCCGTCTCGCTGTTGGGGCGGTAATTCGCGGCCCAATCGAAACTGAGCGGCAGCACGCCGGTTTTGATGGTCTGGTTGGCGAAGAGTTTGAATGCTTGCGGAATGGTCAGGCCATATTGCGCCAAGACCCGGCGCAGTTGTTCTCTGGTTTCGGTGTCCATGCGCATGTTGAAGTTGCTCGTTGTCATAGGGTTCTCCGGATGAGGGCTGAAAGGTATGGGGTTGGTCAGAGTTTTTCCGCTTCGGCAATCCACTGCCGCAATTCGCTTTTTTCGGCGTCATTCAGGCGGTGGGCGGCGGCGCGCGCGCCACCACCAGGCGGCAGCGGCAAGCATTGCCGCAAACGGCGCGAGCCACAGGGCGAGGGTTTGGCTTTTCAGCGGCGGGTCGTAGGTGACGAAGTCGCCGTAGCGCGCCTGCAGCCAGGCGGCGATTTCGCTATCGCTGCGGCCTTCCTGGATTTGCCGCGCGATTTGTTCGCGCAGCTGGCGGGCAAGCGGGGCGTTCGATTCGGCGATGTCGCTGTTCTGGCAGGTGGGGCAGCGGTTTTTTTTGATGAGCGCTTGGTAGCGGGCGTTGTCGCCCGGCTGGGTAAACTCCGGCGCGTCGCTCAGGGCGGCATGAAGCGGCAGGGCGCAGGCGAGGAGGGCAAGGCAGAGGGCTCTCACGGCTGTTTTCCGGTTTTTTGGGAGATTTTTTGCAGCGTCTGTTTGGCCTTCTCTTTACCTTGGGCAGCGGCTTTTTCGTACCACGCACGCGCTTTGTTGATGTCTTGCGGGACACCATCACCGTTCAAGTAGAGGACCCCGAGATTGTATTGGGCATCGGCATCGCCCTGAGCAGCGGCTTTTTCCCACCACTGGCGCGCTTGACCGTAATCCCGTGCGACACCTTGGCCTTCGGCGTAGAGGACACCAAGGTTGTACTGCGCTGCTGCATCGCCCTGCGCGGCTGATTTTTCGAACCATGCGCGAGCTTTGTCATAATCCTGCGCTACACCCTGACCTTTGTAATAGAAGGCGCCGAGGTTGTATTGAGCTTTGCTATCACCTTGGGCGGCAGCCTGTTCCCACCACATACGGGCTTTACCGTAATCTTGCGGGACGCTCCGCCCTGCCGAGTAGATAGCGCCAAGATTGTATTGAGCATCCGCGTAGCCCTGTAAGGCCGCTTTCTCCCACCATTTGCGTGCCTGGATGTAGTCCGGCGGTGTGCCTAAACCATAGGCGTAGAGGTTGGCGAGGTGGTATTGCGCTTGAGCGCTCCCCTGTACAGCCGCTTTTTCATACCATGTGCGGGCTTTTTCGTAATCCTGCACCACGCCTTGTCCTTTGGCATAGGAAACGCCGAGATTGTATTGGGAATCGGCGTATCCCAATGCAGCAGCTTTTTCGTACCAGGCAATAGCTTGAGCGTAATCTTGCGGCACACCTTGTCCCCTGCTATAAAGAACCCCCAAGTTGTGTTGCGCTTGGGCAACATCCTGCACGGCAGCTTTTTCAAACCATTCACGCGCTTTGGTGTAATTCTGTTGCACACCTTGCCCTTCGGCGTAGAGGACGCCGAGATTGTATTGGGCTGTGCCGAAGCCCTGCGCGGCGGTTTTTTCCCACCATACGCGCGCTTGGGCGTAGTTCTGCGTGACGCCTTGACCGTAGTAGTAGAGAACACCCAGTTCAAATTGGGCGGTAGCGTCGCCTGCCGCTGCGCGCTTTTTCAGGTCGGCGAGGGCGCTGTCCGCTGCGGCCTGTTCGGCATCGGCACGTTTTTGCCCCTGCCTGAAATCGGCGGTTTGCTTGCTGGTCGCGTCTTCTGCGGCCAGGGCATGGGCGGCGCTTGCGACGAGAAGGAGGGCAATGCAGAGGGTGGTTTTCATGGTCTGTTTCCGCTTTATTGGGAGATTTTTTGCAAGGCCAGCTGTGCGGCCTGCTGCGCTTCTTTGTCGTCTGTTTGGGCGGCAGCTTTTTCCCACCACACGCGTGCTTGGGCGTTATTTTTTGGCACGCCTTTGCCGTTGTCGTAGAGGACGCCGAGGGCGTATTGGGCTTTGGCATCGCCTTGGGCGGCAGCCTTTTCCCACCACTCACGCGCTTGGCCGTAGTCTTGCGCTACGCCCTGGCCTTTGCTGTAGAGGACGCCGAGAGTGTATTGGGCTTTGGCATCGCCTTGGGCGGCAGCCTTTTCCCACCACACACGCGCTTGGCCGTAGTCTTGCGCTACGCCTTGGCCTTTGCCGTAGAGGAGACCGAGGTTGAATTGGGCTTTGGCATGACCTTGGGTGGCGGCTTTTTCCCACCACGCGCGCGCCTGGGCGTGGTCTTGCGCTACGCCCAAGCCTTTGCCGTAGAGGAGGCCGAGGTCGTATTGGGCATCGGCATGACCTTGGGCAGCGGCTTTTTCCCACCACGCGCGTGCTTGGGCGTAGTCCTGCGGCACGCCCAGGCCTTTGCCGTAGAGGAGGCCGTGGGCATAGGTATGACCTTGGGCGGCGGCCTTTTCGTACCACACGCGTGCTTGCGCGTAGTCCTGCACCACGCCCCGGCCTTCGTCGTAGAGGATGCCGAGGAAGTATTGGGCATCGGCATGACCTTGGGCGGCGGCTTTTTCCCACCACGCGCGCGCCTGGCCGTAATCCTGCGCGACACCTTGACCGGAGTAGTAGAGAACACCGAATTCGAATTGCGCGGTGGCGTCGCCTGCCGCTGCGCGTTGTTGCAGGTCGGCGAGTGCTTGGGTTTCCTCGCTGTCGGCGGACTTTGCCTGCGGGGTGCAGTCGGTGTCTGTGTTGCGGGTTGTGTCGTCTGCGGCTAGGGCATGGGCGGCACTTACGGCGAGGAGGAGGGCAAGGCAGAGGGGCTTGTGCATGGGGTTCTCCCGGGGTGGCTTGGGCGTGGGTTAGTTTTTTTCTGTTTCAGCGACCCACTGCTGCAATTCGCGTTTTTCAGCGTCGCTCAAGCGGTGGGCGGCGGGAGGGCGGCGGCGCGCGCGCCACCACCAGGCGGCAGCGGCGAGCATTGCCGCAAATGGCGCGATCCACAGGGCGAGGGTTTGGCTTTTCAGCGGCGGATCGTAGTGGATGAAGTCGCCGTAGCGTTCTTGTAGCCAGCGGTTGATGTCGCTGTCGCTTTCACCGTCGCGGATGCGGGCGGCGATTTGTTCGCGCAGTTGGCGGGCGAGCGGCGCGTTGGATTCGGCGATGTTGCTGTTTTGGCAGGTGGGGCAGCGGGTTTTTTTGATGAGCGCTTGGTAGCGGGTGTTGTCGCCCGGCTGGGTAAACTCCGGCGCGTCGCTCAGGGCGGCGTGGAGCGGCAGGG
>NZ_CALIZP010000054.1 GCF_938028825.1 uncultured Cardiobacterium sp.
CCCCCGGCATCATCTATTCTTACCCCTGCCGCTGTAAAAACGGCGACTACGAAATCGTGCAGGGCCTGGACATTGACGCATTCAGCCGCGAAAAAATGGATGCCACCGCCGCCGAACTGCGCGATGAACGCGCCGCCGTGGAAAACCTCCTCAAATAAAGGCAGACGGCACAGTGAAGCCCCGCTCCGGCGGGGCTTTTGTCTATCCACCACCTTGCCCCACCCCATGTTGCGCTACCTCATCGGCGGCATCAGCGTTGCCGCCGCCCTCGCCTGGCTTGTGCTGAAAATCTTTTTCCCCGAAGAAGGCATGGCGGCCTTCTGCGCCCGCGCGCTGGGCGGCATCGCCCTGCTCGGCGGTGCCCGGTTGCTGTATGCGCCGCAACGCCGCCTGCCCGCTGCCGCGCTGGCTTTATACGCCGCCGTCTTTCACCTCGCCCCGGTCGGGCTGGATCTCATCGGCGGCACCACGACGCGCACCGTGCATGACTTCATCCTGGAAAGCTGCGACCGCTCCCGCCCGCGCCTTTTTGCGCAGCGCCTGATTCTGCCGGACAGCGGCGACAGCCTGCGCATCAGCCTTGACACCCACCTCGCCCTGAGCAGCGCCACCACCCTCCGCCTCACCTATTGGCGCAACAGCGGCATCATCCGCCACTTCGACATCGTGCGGCAAGACAAAGACGCCACCTACTGCTCGCTGCACAATCAGTACCGCCAGCAGCGGCAGCGGCAGCGCTGAAGCCGCTATCCGCCGCGCCAGAAGCGCAGTGGATACGGCCATTCGTTGCTCATGAAATGGCTGCTGAGTTCATCTTTGTGCCCGGGCAGATAGCGCCCGGCGACAGGATGGCCGGGCACATGCAGGAGGCCGGCGTAGCTCAGGGCGATGAGCACCATCCTGCGGCAATTCCGGTTGCCCGGGCAGTACGGGGCGACGGCTTTGAGCAAGTCGCCGAGGCCGGGATAGCGTTCGCGGTGGCGGTTGACCTCATCCGCGAAGGCGAGCAGGCGGTCATCCGCCGCGCCCTCCTCTTCGCGGCAGGGCAGGCGCAGGACGAGAAAGCTGTACGCCTCCGGGTAGAACGGGCTGTGCAGCTTGCGGAACTGGTGCCACAGCATTTTCCGGCGGTCGAGCGGTTTTTCTTCACGTGCGGCGGTGAGGGCCGCAGCGGTGGCGTTCTGGAAGTAGAAACAGGCGGCAACCTCGGCGACGACGCCCATGTCGCCCCGCGCAGCAGCGGCGGCAAGACGCGGGGCAAGCGGCGCGGGGTCGGTGTTTTCCAGCACGTGCAAGGCAGCGCGGGCGGCATCCGCCGCCGTCATCCCGGTGGCGGGCAGATTCATCCCCTGAGCGAGACGTTCATAAGCGCTGTCCAGCGCGGCATTGGGCGCGGGCGTCACCCAGCCCATCGCTTCCCGCCCGCGCTTGTCGTAATTCCAGTGCAGGCTGAACAGGGTGTGCACCCAGGCGGCATCGAGACGGCTGCGCTTGGCGATGCCGGCGAGGGTGCGCTTGGCTCCCGCGCTCTGGTTGATGGCGCCGATGTCGAGCACAGGGGATGCCACGCTCAACCGCCCTGCTGCAAGGCGCGGATGGCCTCGTTCGCCAGTTGGTCCGCCATTTCGTTGCCGGGGTGGCCGCTGTGGCCTTTCACCCAGCGCCATTCGATGTCGTGTTGCGCGACCAGCGCATCCAGCGCCTGCCACAGTTCGATGTTCTTCACCGGTTTCTTGTCGGCGGTTTTCCAGCCGTTGCGTTTCCAGCCCGCCAGCCATTGGGTGATGCCGTTTTTCAGGTAACTGCTGTCGGTGCTGATGACAATGGGGCAGGCGCGCTTGACGGCGCGCAGTGCCTCGATCGCGGCGGTGAGCTCCATGCGGTTGTTGGTGGTCAGCGCTGCCGCGCCGTTCAGTGTTTTTTTGTGCGCGCCGTAGCAGAGCAGCGCGCCCCAACCGCCGATGCCGGGATTGCCCTTGCAGGCGCCGTCGGTGTAGATATGCAAAATATTGTTGTCATTCATAAATTCACTCAATGTTGAGCCAATTCCCTTCATACGGGACAAAATGCCGCCAAGCGGCGTAAATACTGGGGGCACGTAGGGTGGGCTTCAGCCCACCGGGCAGGCTGCATTATTGATAGCAGTGCGGAAGAAGCCCCGCCGAGCGGTGTAAATACCGGGCTCGCCAATCAATCCTGCCCGTCCAGCCACGCCAGCAATTGCGCCTCGTCGATGATGGCGACGCCGAGCTCCTGCGCCTTCGCCAGTTTGCTGCCCGCTTTGTCGCCTGCCAGCAGGTAGTCGGTTTTTTTCGACACGGCGCTGCTCGTTTTGCCGCCCAGGGCGACGACGTGGGCGGCAGCGGTGTCGCGGCTCATCGTCGGCAGGGTGCCGGTGATGACCACCGTTTTCCCCGCCAGCGGGCTGTCGGCGTGGATGACGGGTGCCTCGACCGCCGGCCAGTGCACGCCTGCCGCCTGCAAGTCGGCGATGACGGCAAGGTTGGCGTCGTCGAGGAAGAAGTGGCGGATGTACTGCGCCATCACCGGGCCGATGCCGTCGATGGCCTGCAAATCGGCTTCGTCGGCGGCAAGCAGCGCGGGCAGTGCGCGGTAGTGGCGGGCGAGCAGCTCGGCGCTGACGTTGCCGACTTCGCGGATGCCGAGGGCGTAGATGAAGCGGGACAGCGTCGTCTCTTTTGCGGCATTTAGCGCGTCCAGCACGTTCTGCGCCGATTTGCTCGCCATGCGCGGCAGCGCCGACCAATCGTCCAGCGTCAGGCGGAAAAGGTCGGCGGGGCTTTGTACGCTGCCGTTCGCCACGACTTGTTCAATGAGTTTGTCGCCGAGACCCTGGATGTCCAGCGCTTTGCGCGAAGCGAAGTGGATCAGTGCCTGTACGCGTTGCGCCTGGCAGTGCAGACCACCGGAGCAGCGCGCCACCGCTTCGCCTTCGGGGCGGATGACTTCGGAGGCGCAGACCGGGCAGTGCATCGGCATGGTGAAAGGCTGGCTGTCGGCGGGGCGTTTTGCCACGACGACTTTGACGATTTCCGGGATGACGTCGCCGGCGCGGCGCACGAAGACGGTATCGCCGACGCGCACATCCTTGCGCACCACTTCGTCGGCGTTGTGCAGGGTAGCGTTGGTGACGGTGACGCCGCCGACTTCCACCGCTTGCAGGCGGGCGACGGGGGTAACGGCACCGGTGCGGCCGACTTGCACGTCGATGGCTTCGACGATGGTGGTTTTTTCCACCGCCGGGAATTTCCATGCCACCGCCCAGCGTGGCGCGCGTGAGACGAATCCGGCGGTCTGCTGTTCGGCGAAACGGTCAGCCTTATAGACAATGCCGTCGATTTCATAAGGCAGATCGTGGCGGTGCGCGGCCATGTCCGCCATATAAGCGGCGGCGGCATCCGCGCCGGTGAGCGCGCGTTGCAGCGGGCAGACGGGTAGCCCCCAGGCGCGGTATTGCGCGAGCAGCTCGGTGTAGGTCGCAGGCAGGATAAAGCCGTCGTGTGCGCCGTAGCCGTAAGCGAAGAAACTGAGCTGGCGCGCGGCGGTGATGGCGGGGTCAAGCTGGCGCAGGCTGCCAGCGGCGGCGTTGCGCGGGTTGGCGAAGGTCTTGCCGCCACTTTGCAGGGCTTGCGCGTTCAGCGTGGCAAAGGCCGCCTTCGGCATATAGATTTCGCCGCGCACTTCGATGACGGCAGGCGGGGCATCGCTCAAAAGCCGCAGCGGGATGGCGCGGACGGTGCGCACATTGGCGGTCACGTCCTCGCCGGTCGCGCCGTCGCCACGGGTCGCGGCACGGGTCAGTACGCCGTTTTCGTAACGCAGGCTGATGGCGAGACCGTCGAATTTCGGCTCGGCGGATAGATGCAGTGATGTGTCGCTGCCAAGGCGCTCTTGCAGGCGGCGGTAGAAGGCGGCGAAATCCTCGGCGTTGAAGACGTTATCCAGCGACAGCATCGGCACGGCATGGGTGATGGGGGCAAAAGTACCGTCTGCCTTGCCGCCGACGCGGCGGGTGGGCGAATCATCAGGCACCGGCGCGCTGCTGGCTGCTTCCAGTGCGCGCAGTTCCTGCATCAGCGCGTCATATTCGGCATCGGCGATGGTCGGGTTATCGAGGACGTAGTAGGCGTGGTCGTGGGCGCGGATCGTATTGCGCAGTTCTTCAATCGGGTCGGTCATGCAAGTTCCTTTACTGAGAGGGTTCACCAGTCGCGCACGCGGTCAATGGCCTCTTGTACCGCTTCCAGATCAGCCTCTGCGCCGTGTTTCTCAGCGGCGAGATGGGCAATCTGCCAATAGGCGGTGCAGAGCAACTCGCGCTCTTCCGTTTCAATCCAGGCGAACCGGTTAAAAGCGGCGGCGTAGGCGGCGGCGAGCCGCTCCAGCCCGGCTTGCCAAGTGGCAGCGGGCAGGGCCAGTGCCTGTTTGAGCGTGTCCCGGTAAATCCTGACGGCCTTTTTCGCCTCTTTCGGCGGGATATGTTCCGCCGCTGTGAAGAAAAACAACGGATTGTCATCATGGGCGGCATACCACTCCGGTTTGCGCAATTGGGTGATTTCATAGGTAATGCGCTGCGGCTGCTGTCTGGCGAGCGTCTGCAATTGCTTTTTCATGGCACTGCCGATGTCATGCGGCACCCCCACCATCCAGACAAGATTCAAATCCGGCAGCAGCGACAAATCGGGAATCGTCGCGGCTTCTATCCGCACATCGAAAAAAGCGATAAAGCGCAATTTGCTTAATTGCACCACTTGCTCGAAATGCGCAATCGTGACGCCGCGCATCACCAGCACCCGCGCCTGCGGCTGCGCGGCGGCAAAAGCGGCCAGGTCAAACACCTCATCGTGCAGCCAGGCGCTGACGTCGGTGGGGCGGTCATAAGGCGGCACCCGTTTCTCCTGGGGAATAAATGCGGGGGCATTCATATTACCGCCATAAATCACCGGCCGGGTATCGGCAATGAGCGGCAAATGGCCGATGCGGACATGATCTTTCGGGATATAGCCGTGCAACGATTCAATGGCATGAAAGGCGGTTTGATGCGGCTGCCCGCCGACAGACATCATGTGCATTGGCGGCAATGTCAGCTGATGAATGTCGATATCGTCAAGGCGGGGATAAAAACCGGTGAAAGGCAGGATATGCGTCGTGGCCAGCTGATTGGCCTTCGTTTCCTGATAGCGGATGAATTGATAGGCGGTGTAGCAATCACCGAGATGGGAATAAGCGGCAAAAATATCGCCGGGCACGGGTGTGGTCATCAAAGGCTCCGGGTAGGCGGGGTGGCATGGTCCAGTCGTTTCAACCGGAACTGATACGGTGTCGGCGCGCCACGGTCTCCGGCCCGCCGCCCTGTCTCAGCCCTGTTTGCAACGACTATAACACGCAGGGCAAGCCGCGCGGCAGGCGGAACCGCTATAATCCCGCTCCCGTCATTTCCCCGAGCATGCCCATGCCCCACACCCTGCCTCCGCCCGACAACGGCATTTTCCGCAATGCCTCGTACCTGCTGATGACCCTCGCCCTGTGGGCGGTCCTGCAATACCACCTGCTGCCGCTCCTGCTCGCCATCATCCTCACCTATGTCTTCATCACCCGCGCCAACGGCTTCATCCTCTGGCTCTGCCGCCGCCTGCTGCCGCGCCACACCATGCTGCAACGCTTCGCCAGCATGCGCCACATCAATCTCTTCTCCTCCACCATGACCATCGGCCTGGTGCTGCTCGGCATTTTCCTGCTGTCACTGAGCGCCTTCCAGCTGCTGAGCGGCGAGCGCATCGGGGTGATGCTCGGCAAACTGGCGGCGATTCTCGAAGACACGAAAAACAGCAAGGAACTGCCCGCCTTCATCCTGAACCTCCTCCCCGAAAACCTTGACGAAATCAAAACCCTCCTCTCCGGCCTCATCCGCGAATACAGCGACACCCTGACCCGCATCAGCAGGAACAGCCTCACCATCTTCGTGCACATCCTCATCGGCATCCTCATCGGCACCATGCTCAGTTTCCACCGCCTGCACAAGCGGCACGACCGCAACGCCGTCCCCGTCTTCAAGGCCGAGCTGCTGCGCCGCGTCATCACCTTCCAGAGCAGCTTCGAGCGGGTCTTCATCGCGCAGGTGAAAATCTCGCTGATCGACACCGTGCTCACCGCCATCTACCTCTACGCGGTGCTGCCGCTCTTCGGCGTCGAGCTGCCCTTCCGCCTCACCGTGCTGGCGATTGCCTTCATCGTCGGCCTTATCCCGGTGGTGGGCAACCTCATCTCCAACGCCGTCATCATCATCCTGAGCCTCGGCGTCTCGCTCTATGTGGCGCTTTCCTCGCTCGTCTTCCTCGTCGTCATCCACAAGCTCGAATATTTCCTGAACGCGAAAATCATCGGCGCGGAAATCGAATCCACCGCCTGGGAACTGCTGCTGGTGATGGTCATCTGCGAGCGCATCTTCGGCATCGGCGGCATCATCATCGCGCCGGTGTACTACGCCTATTTGAAGAACGAGCTGAAACGGCAGGCGCTTATCTGATGCCGCCCGTCCTCGTCAACCGCCGCTGATGCGGCGGTTTTTTATGGCACACAGACGGGATTAACGCGGCAGGCCGATGGGGTTGGTGGCAGGGGCGGGTGCGGTGTCGCTGTCGCCGTGCCAGAGCAGGATGCCGAGGAGGATGAGGATAAGGCCGCCCGCGAGGGCGAGGCTGCGGGTGAGGCGGGCGAGGCGGTTACCATCGCGGATGAAGCGGCGCGCGAGTTGCCGTTTGCCGTGGTAGCAGCAGAGCGCGATGGCGGTGATGGTCAGCGCGGTGCCGCAGGCGATGGCGAGCGTCATGGCGATGCCCGCGCCGATGAGCCCCCAGCTCCACGCGGCGGCGAGGCTGATGACGGCGCCGCTGCACGGGCGGATGCCGATGGCGATAATCGCCGCCCACGGGCTGAGGGCGGGCGTGTCGTGATGGTGATGACCGCAGGCGCAGTGCGCGTCGTGGTGACGGTGCGGGCGGTGGCGGTAGAGGATGTAGGTGCCGATGGCGATGATGAGGGCGGCGTTGGCGCGGTGCAGCCAGTGGCTGTGGCTGACGGCGTCCGGCATGAGCAGGTGCAGCAGCCCCATAAGGAGCGCGACCCAGAGGATGGCGCTCGCGCCCTGCATGAGCGCGCCGCCGAGGGCGATGGCGAGGGTTTGCCGCCGCGCGGCGGGCTGGCTGAGGGTGAAGGTGGCGATGATGGCTTTGCCGTGGCCGGGGCCGACGGCGTGCAGGATGCCGTAGAGGAAGCCGAGGCCGCTCAGGGTCAGCCAGGCGGCGGCGTGGCCGCCTTGTCGCCGCAGGGCGAGGAGTTGCGCGGCGAGATCGCGCTGCCACCGGTTTTGCAGGTGTTGCAGGGCGTGGTGCAGCGGCTGCCAATAGGCGATGAGGAGGATGAGCAGCGCCAGCACGGCCAGCAGCGGCAGGCAGCGGGTCAGGGTGCGCCGCATGATAATTCCGAGGTCTGCGCAAAGACGGCACCGAGGCCGGCGGGTGCCTGGGCGTTCTGGTCGAAGCCTGCCGCCAGCTCTTCTTCGGCGGCGGTCGGGCTGGCCTCGCGGATGGTGAGGGTGCAGCCGTTATCCCATTGTTTCGGTTGGTCGAGGGCGTAGGTAACGTCCATGTAGTAGCTGTTTTCGTAGATTTTGAAGCGCGCCATGCCGCGCACGGGCGCGGTGAGCGGCAGGGTGTAGGCGTAGCGCAGGATGCCGCCCGTGGTGTCGATGGCGCTGTCGCGCGGCTCGGCGAAGCCGAGGCTGTCGCTGTACGTGAAGCCGCGCTGTTCGCGGAAGTATTGGTCGATGTCTTTTTTGAACTGGGCGAGGGCGGCGGCACCCTGATTGCGCTGGATGAGGGTTTCCGAGGTGTAGGGGTCGAATTCCCAGCTTTCCCGCAGGGCAGTGAGCGCGCCGCTGGCGTCGGTTTGCGGGGTAACGCGCAGGTCGATCCACTGGTGCGGGTGGGCAAGGGCGGCAAGCGGTGCGAGGGCAAGGAGCGGCAGGAGCTTCATGAGGCGAGGGCGTGATGCGGTTGTTGCGGTTTCAGGCCGAAGGCGAAGCGCAGGATGGCGACGCGGCGCACGCCTTCGTAGCAGAGGTAGGAAAAGAGGAAGGTAAGGGTGAGCAGCAGCAGGTAGTACTGGGTGTTGCTGAGGGCGGGGTCGTCCAGCAGCCAGCCGAGCATGATGACCAGCGGGTGATGGACAAGGTAGATAACGATGGCCGAGTTGATGAGGTAGCGCACGGTGCGGCTGCCTTCGCGCTGCACGTGGTAAAAATAGTAGAAAAGAAGGAAGGCAGCGCCGCCGGATGCCGTCATTAATACGAGACGCTGCAAGAGGATGCCGCCGATGCCGTTCGTGAAGACGGCGGCGAATTGCAGGCCGTTCAGGTAAATCAGGGTCATGGCGGCGAGCGAGACGAGCGCCAGCAGGACGAGGGTGCGGCGGCTGATCCGCGTCAGTTTGTCCTGATGGTAGAAAAGCAGCGCGCCCGCGAAATAGAAGGGGTAATACTGCACGCTGTGCAGGATGAAGAAGTTGTAGAAGGTGCTGGGGTCGCCGCCGAGGTGCCAGTTTTCGCCGTTCCAGAAAATCAGCGCGGTATAGCCGACCGAGCCGATGACCGCGACCAGCAGGCAGGGCAGCACACCGATGCGGGCAAACACCCCGCGCGGCAAGAGCATATCGATGCCCGCGAAGACCATCAGGCAGATGAGGAACCAGCCGTGCATCACCCAGCGCCAGAAATCATAATGCGCCCAGCGGTATTCCATGAAGATGCTGCCGAAGACTTGCAGGATGAAGTTCGCGCCGAGGCAGCCGAGCAGCAGCGGGATCAGCACACGCTTCAGCCGCGCCCGCCAGAACACCGCTTTCGGCTTGCGCGCCAGCGTCATCTGCGAGAGAAAACCGGAGACGAGGAAAAACGCTTCCATGCGGAAGAGGTGTTCGGGATAAATCGCGGCATAAAGCGCCATCGAGCGGTGATACGGGCTGGCGTAAACGAAGGCGGCGAACGGCGAGAGGACGGCGGCGGCGTGCCAGAAAACGCCGATGAGCATCAGCGCGGCGCGCAGTTCGTCGAGACCATAATAATAACGGGGCGCGGGGGTGGGGCGCGGGGTGATGGCGGACAAAATCAGGCCTTGCGAAGCGGAAAGCAGCCATTATTCACAAACGGCAAACAAATGGAAACTTACTGTTTCAAAACCCGCCGGGGCGTGCCGCTGCCCGCACCGGCACATGAAAATACGGTAAAATGCCGCCATCCCCCCACAACATAAAGGAAAATCCCATGCTACACGAATACCGCGAACTGATTGCCGAACTGCGCCAGAATGACAACCACTTTGCGCGCCTGTTCGACGAGCACAACAGCCTTGATGAAGAAATCAAGCGCATGGAAAACGATGCCGCCGTCGTCGCCAACAGCCAGACGGACATCGAACGCAAGAAACGCGAAAAACTTGCGCTGAAAGACCGCATCTACGACTACCTGCGCAAGAAAGAAGCCGAACGTGCCTGAACCGCAGCATTCCCACAAGCCCCGCCTGCGCGGGGCTTTTTGTTTTGGATGACGCAACACCAGGCGAAACAGCGCCTGATGTATTTGCAGGCGGATAATAACGGCCATTACTCGTCCAGCAGGGAAGAATCATCCAGCCAGATGGTGAGTTCACCCGCCCGCTCGCGATATAGCCGTTTGAGCGAATCCGGCAAATGGCATAAAGGATTACCCATTAAATTAAGGAAGGATAATTGCTGCAAATTACCAATAAATTCCGGCAAAGTAGTGAGCTGGTTGTTACTAAGCGAAAGCTCTTGCAAATTTTTGAGATGCTTGATAGATGATGGCAAAATGGAAAAGTGGTTGTCAGACAGCCAAAGCATTTGTAACTTCTTGAGCTGTCCAAGTTCTATTGGCAGAGTAGAGAGTTGATTATTGAAAAGATCAAGCGCTTTTAGACTGTTAATTTGGCAGATTTCCTGCGGCAGAGTTGAAAAGAGATTTTCCCCAATATGGAGCGCTTCCAGATGCTGGAAGTGTCCTGTTGATGGCGGTAGCGATGTTAGCTGGTTATAGGAAAGTTCGAGCATTTTCAGTCTGTCAAGCTGTGCAATCGTTGACGGTAACGCGGTCAGTGCATTGTGGTCAAGATACAGTTCTTCCAAATTACCGAGCTGTCCGATCGTTACCGGTATGGTAGTTAGCCGGTTCTCGCTGAGATCAAGTTCACGCAGGCTGGCAAGTTGTCCAATAGTCGAGGGTAGCGTGGTAAGCCGGTTTTCATTGAGGTCAAGTTTTTGCAGATTGCCGAGCTGACCAATTTCTTCCGGCAGGGTAGAGAGGCGATTAAAATAGAGGTATAACTCTTGCAAGTCTTCCAGTTGCCCGATTTCGGGCGGTAGTGTGGCAAGCGGATTACCACCGCCAAAAGTTGACAAGCCCAAAGAGAGTATCTGTAATTTACGGAGTTGACCAATTTCCGGGGGAAGAGCAGTAAGATCATTGTCCCAGAGATTTAATATACGGAGATTAGCCAATTTGCCAATTTCTGCGGGCAAGGCGGCCAGTTGATTGCCCCAAAGATTCAGGATTTGCAGCTTGTCGAGTTGTCTTATTTCCGGCGGTAGGGTAGTAAGTGAGTTAAAGCCAATTTCAAGGGTTTGCAAATTACGGAGTTCACCAATTTCCGGAGGAAGCGTAGTGAAATCACCGTAGGTAATATTAAGATGTCGCAAGACAAGCAAGGCTTTTTTATCGCGCGGCAATATCTTCTCGGATAATTCCAGTTCATCCGCCCAAGCGCAAAGGCGCACAAACCAGCCATCATCTTCATGCGGGTCAGCCGATAGAGAGGCGTTACGCGGCGTCGGGATTTTGTGGTCGTCATCAGCACGGATCATCGGGATTACCTCGCAATCAGGAAGCGGATGGGAGGAATTATAGGAATCTTCGGCAGGCTTTGGGCTGGCCTGCCGCCAAGCGGGACAAAACGGGGGTTTCCGCCTGAATCACCTCCGCAGCGGCGTAAAATAACGCGTCAACCGTTTCCCATCCCAATTATGTCCAGCACCCTCACCCTCGACATCACCGGCTTCGATTTTGAGGCGCGCGGCGTCGCCCGTCACGACGGCAAAACCGTCTTCGTCAGCGGTGCGCTGCCGGGCGAGCGCGTTACCGCCCGCCTCGTGGAAAACAAAAAACGCTACGCCACCGCCGCAGTCCTCGACATCCTCAGCCCTTCGCCGGAGCGCGTCGCCCCCGCCTGCGCCCATTACGGCGACTGCGGCGGCTGCGCCCTGCAACACGCGGATGATGCCGCCGAACACCGCCTCAAAGAAACCGTCTGGCTGGAACAGCTGGCGCGCATCGGCGGTGTCCGCCCGCAGACCGTCCTGCCCGCCGTCAGCGGTGCCGACTGGCACTACCGCACCCGCACCCGCCTCGCCTGGGACGGCGTCAACCTCGGCTACCGCGCCCGCGCCGGCAACCGCGTCGTCCCCATCACGCACTGCCTCACCCTTGCCCCCGCGCTCGCCGCGCGCCTGCCCGACATCCGCACCCTCTGCGCCACTCTCGCGCGCACGACTGCCATCCTCGGCGTGGATCTCAGCGCGGGCGACGATGTGAATGTGCTGCGCATCCGCCTGCGCGATGCCGTGGACACGCTGCCTGCGCAGGAAGCCGTGGCCCGCTGGAACGACGGTGCGGCGCAACCGTGGCAAATCCGCCTGCAACACGGCGCGGATACTGTTGCCATCCCGCCTGGCGCGCCGCCGCTTGCCTACCGGCTTCCCGATTACGGCCTCACCTTCCCCTACGCGCCGGACGACTTCACGCAAAACAACGCCGCCCTCAACCGTCGCCTCGTGCCGCTGGCGCTGGCGGCGCTGGCGGCACCGGCGGGCGCGCGCGTTATTGATTTCTTCTGCGGCCTCGGTAATTTCAGCCTGCCGCTGGCGCGCAGCGGCGCGGAGGTGCTCGGCATCGAAGGCGGGGAGGCGATGGTTGCCCGCGCGACCGCCAACGCCGCCGCACACGGGCTCGCCGACCGCTGCCGCTTCACCCGCGCCGACCTCTTCGCCGTGACCGCCGGGCAACTGCGCCGCTGGGGTCGGGCGGACTACTGGTTGCTTGATCCGCCGCGCGCCGGGGCGCAGGCGCTGTGCACGGCGCTGGACGCACAGCACGGCCCGGCGCGCATCGCCTACGTTTCCTGCAACCCCGGCACGCTCGCCCGCGATGCCGCCATTCTCAGCGGCAAAGGCTACCGCATCGCCAGCGGCCGCCTGCTGCACATGTTCGCGCAGACCGCCCACGTCGAAAGCCTGCTGCTCTTTACCCGCTGACGCCATGCCCGCCTTCACCGACAGCCACTGCCACCTCGACTGGTTTCCCGATCCCGCTGCCACCGTGCAGGAAGCGCAGGCGGCGGGCGTTGGCCGCATCGTCATCGCCGCTATCTCCCGCGCGCGCTGGGCGGACGTGACGCGCGCCGCCGCCCTGCCCGGCGCGTACGCCGCCTACGGCCTGCACCCGCTCTATCAGGCCGAACACAGCGACGACGACCTGCACGCGCTGGAAACGCAAATCCACAGCCACCCGGCCGTCGCCATCGGCGAATGCGGCCTTGACTTCCTCGGCGGCGACAGCGCCGCGCAACGCGCCACCTTCGCCGCGCAAATCGACATTGCCCGCCGCCACCATCTGCCGCTGCTCCTGCACGCGCGCAAATCGCTGGATGCCGTGCTGCATCACCTGCAACGCGCCTGTTACCCCCGCTTCGTCATCCACAGCTTCACCGGCTCGGACGCGCAACTGGCGCGTATCCTCGCGCTCGGCGGCTACATCGGCATCGGCGGCACCTCGACCTACCCGCGTGCCGCCCGCCTGCGCCGCCAACTGGCGACCGCCCCCGCCGACCGCTACCTGCTTGAAACCGACGCGCCCGACCAGCCCCTCTGCGGCTACCAGGGCGAAGCGAACCGCCCGGCGCGCACCGCGCTTGTCGCCGCCAACCTTGCCCGCCTGCGCGGCGAAAGCCTCGCTGCCATCAGCCGTCAGAGTGAGGCAAACTGCAACACCTTCTTCGCTTGGTAAACCCCATGACCGCTTTCACCCTGCACATCGACGCCGCCACCCTTGCCGCGACGCAAGACGCCTGCCGTGCCGCCATCACCGCCCACATCCTGCGGCAGGATGCCGCTTACCGGCAGCGCCTGCCCGTCCGCCTCCCCGTCTGGCAGCGCCGCGTCCTCATCACCTGCGGCATCGGCCTCATCTGCTGCGGCGTGCTGCTCCTCCTGAGCTGCCTGATACCGCCGCACACCCCTACCCCGCTGCGCTACCGGCTCGGCATTGCGCTCGGCATCGGCGGCGGCATCGCCGCCCTCTTCCTCGCCCGCCATCTCCGCCTGCGGGCAACAGGCGGCGGCGCGGGGCGCGTCATCACCGCCCTGGCGCGATACAGCGGGCGCAAGGCCGCCGCGCGCATCTTCGCCGCCGTGCCGCAGCCGCCGTTCACCACCGCCTACACCCTCGACGGCCGCCACATCCGCTACACCCGCGACGGCCACCCCGTCTGGCAGCGCGAACTGCCGCCCGGCGCGCATTACCTCGCGGGCGACGGCTTCGTGCTGATTTACCCGCATGCCCGCGCCTGCCGCCCCGCCGTCTTCCTCTTTGCCGATGACGCCCGGCAGCCGCTGCTTGTTCGTCATTTGGTACAGGCGGGACTGTCCCGCTGCGAGCCATATAGCCGTTTCAAACAGAAATGATACGGCGTTGGCGAGCCTCGCCGTACTACCTGTACTGCCTTCGGCTCGCCGCCTTGTCTCCTTCCTGTTTGAAACGGCTATAAAAAACCCCGCCTGGGCGGGGTTTTTCTCTTGGCGCGGGTATCAGCCCCGCAGGCGGGCGATATAGCCCTCGCGCAGGGCGCGGGTGTATGTGCCCGGCGTGCCGTCGCCGATTTTTACGCCGTCAATTTCGACCACCGGCAGCACGAAGGAACCGGCAGCGCTCATCAGCGCCTCATCCGCCGCTTGCGCCTCGGCGATGGTGAAGGGGCGTTCGTCCAGGGTGAGACCGCAATCCTGCAACAGGGTGAACAGCGTCTGGCGGGTGATGCCGTTCAAGATTTCGTGCGTCGCCGGACGCGTCGTCAGGGTGTTGCCCCTGATAATCCATACATTGTTCGAGCTGCCTTCGGTAACGAAGCCGTCCGGCGCGACCATCCAGGCATCATCGAATCCCGCCGCCTTCGCCGCCATCTTTGCCAGCGACTGCGCCAGCAGTTGCGTGGTCTTGATGTCGCGCCGCCCCCAGCGGATGTCGGGATGCGCCATCACCCGCAAGCCTTTCTGCGCGGCGGGCACGTCGATAATCGTCTTCGCCTGGGTGAAAAGCACCAGCGTCGGGCGCATCGCCGGGTCATAGAGAAAATCGCGGTCCGCCGTGCCGCGCGTAACCTGAATATAGACAATCCCCTCGCGCAGCTGATTGTCGGCAATCAGCCGCTCTTCCAGCGCGACCAGTTCGACCGGCGGCAGCGGCAAGGGCATCGCCAGCTCGCCGAGACTGCGTTCCAGGCGGCGCAGGTGGCCGTCGTTATCGACCAGGCGGCCGTCCACCACCGCGCTCACCTCATAGACGGCGTCCGCCATCAAAAAGCCGCGGTCAAATATCGAGACCGCAGCGGTCTCCTCCGGCAGGAACTGCCCGTTTACATACACGATTCTGCTCATGACATTTTTTCCTCACGTTGTACAGAAGAACCCCCAACCCGGCGCAGCATGATGCCGACCACGAACGCGACCGCAGCGGGCAGCACCCAGCCGAGTTGAATATCGAAAAACGGCAGCCAACGACTGATGGCGGCGACCGTTTCAGCGGAAAAGCCGGCCGCCTGCCGCGCGGCATCAAGCAGCCCGGCGCAGGCGGTGGCGGCAACCGTCAGCACATACACCACGCGGCTGCCGCCGAAAAAGCGGTGCGCAAAGGTCAGCAGCACCAGCACGATGGTCAGCGGATAAAGCAGCATCAGCACCGGCAGCGACAGGCGGATAATCCCGCTCAGGCCGTAATTGGCGAACACACCGGCGACGAGCACAAACAGCACGGCGAAGCGCACATAAGACACCTGCGGCAGCAGGCGGTGAAAATACTCGGCGCAGGCGCAAATCAGGCCGACCGAAGTCGTGAGGCAAGCGAGGAAAATAATCACCGCCAACAGCCCCTTGCCCGCGCTGCCGAAATAAAAATGCGCCGTCTGCGCCAGCACGGCGGCACCGTTGTCCTGCAAACCGATGCCCGCGACACTGCCCGCGCCGAGACAGGCGATAAACACATACACCAGCGCCAGACAGCACACCGCGAGCAAGCCGGAAAACGCCACCATGCGCAGCACCTGCCGCCGCCCGTGAATCCCGAAGCCCTGCACCGCTTCCAGCACAATCACCGCAAAAATCGGCGAAACAATGCCGTCCATCGTGTTGTAGCCGTCGATCATCCCGGCGGCGACCGGATGCAGCACATACGGCTCATGCGCCGCCTGCAACGCGCCGCTGGGGAACAGCGCCGCCGCACCGACGAGAATGGCGATGGAACACAGCAACAGCGGCGTCAGCACCTTGCCGATACGGTTCACCAGCTCACCCGGCGACAGCGCCAGCCAGCAACTGAGCGCGAAAAAAAACAGCGAAAACAGCGCCAGCGGCATGACCTTCGACCTGCCGGGCGGCAGGAACGGCACGATGCCGATTTCAAACGACACCGTCGCCGTGCGCGGCAGGGCAAACAGCGGGCCGATAGTCAAATACAAGAGTAGCGTGAACACCAGCCCGTAAGCGGGCGACACGCGGGACGCGAGCGACTGTGCGTCGCGCACCCCGGCATAGCCGACGGCGACGATGCCGAGCAGCGGCAACCCGACCCCGGTCAGCAAAAAGCCGAACACCGCGCGGAATACATGCTCTCCCGCCTGCTGCCCCAGCATCGCCGGAAAAATCAGGTTCCCGGCGCCGAAAAACAGCGCGAACAACATCAACCCTGTCGCCCAGAACGCCGACCTGTCAAAAGAACGCATAAAAAACCTCAAAAAAACGCAAAAAAAGCGCCGTGGCGCGAATAAAGCAGAATACTAACAAAAAAATCCCCGCCCATTCCCGCCGATTCCCAACCCATGCCGCAAATACTATACTTCCCGCCCCAAACACACCGGGAGAACCCCATGTACCGACTGGAAAACGACTACCTTGCCATCACCGTCAGCACTCACGGTGCCGAGCTGCAATCCCTCGTCAGCGGCGGTCACGAATACCTCTGGCAGGGCGACGCGCGCTACTGGAAACGCCGCGCGCCCATTCTCTTCCCCATCGTCGGCAAACTCAAAAACGGCGAATACCGCTATCGCGGGCGCAGCTACACCCTGGGGCAGCACGGCTTCGCGCGCGACCGCGATTTCAGCCTGCTCGAACACGACGAAGACCGCATCAGCTTCCGCCTCGAAGACGACGGCGAAAGCGCCGAAAACTACCCCTTCGCCTTCATCCTCGACCTCAGCTACACCCTGCACGGTGACACCCTGCGCGTCGGCTGGCAGGTTGCGAACCCCGCCGCCCAGGAAGACCTGCTCTTCTCCATCGGCGGCCACCCCGCCTTCGCCCTGCCGCTGGCCGAGGGCGACACCTTCGCCGACCACCACATCCACATCGAAACCGCCGAACTCTCCCGCCTCGGCTGGCGCGACGGCCTGCTTGACCCCACCCCGCACCCCGGCGAACGCCACCTTGCCCTCAATTACGCCGCCTTCGCCAACGACGCCCTCATCTACCACACCCCGACGCCGGCCACCATCCGCCTGCACGGCAAACAACCCGCGCCCGCCATCAATGTCAGCTACACCGACCTGCCCTACCTCGGCCTGTGGACCCCGGCGGACAAAGAAGCGCCCTTCATCTGCATCGAACCCTGGGCGGGGGTGATGGACTGCGCCGACTACGACGGCGAACTCGAACACAAACTGGGCATCATCCGCCTCGCCCCGCATAGCGACTGGCAGCGCCACTACGACATACAAATACAGCGGGCGGATGCGGCGTAGCCCCGGCCTTCCCATAAAGTAAAGCCCCTCCCCGCCTGCGCGAAGAGAACCCTCCCCCGCAAGCGGGGGGAGGTGCCCGCAGGGCGGAGGGGGAACCAACCCAAGCACCACAAACCCAGCGAGTAACCCCATGACCATCCACGCCCTTGCCTTCGACCTCGACGGCACCCTCTGCGACACCCTGCCCGATCTCGCCGCCGCCGCCAACGCCACGCGCGTGCACAGCGGCCTCGCCCCGCTGCCCACCGCGCGCATCGAAAGCTACATCGGCGACGGCATTCCGCGTCTCGTGCACCGCGTCCTGCTCGATGCCCGCGACGGCGACGCCGAAGCCGCGCAACACGCCGCCGCCTATCAATATTTCACCGCCTACTACGGCGACCACCTGCATGACGCCACCCGCCTCTACGACGGCGTCGCCGCGACCCTCGCCGCCCTGCGCGCGCGCGGCCTGCCGCTCGCGGTCGTCACCAACAAAAACGAGACCCTCGCCCGCCGCCTGCTCGCCGCCCTCGGCATTGCCGATTACTTCGCCCTCTTCTACGGCGGCGACACCCTGCCCGAAAAAAAACCGGCACCGCTGCCGCTTCTCACCGCCGCTGCACGGCTCGGCGTCGCGCCTGCCGGGATGCTGATGGTCGGCGATTCCGCCAACGACATCCGCGCCGGCAAAGCCGCAGGCTGCCCCGTCGCCGCCGTTACCTACGGCTACGCCGACACCCGCGCCCTGCACGAAAACCCCGCCACCCGCGCCGATTATCTCATCGACCGCTTCGCGCAACTGACCGACCTCATCCGGGCATGAGCGTCCCGTCTGATGGGGCATGCCGCCCCGCTTGCGCGGTTTTCAGCGGTTTGCGGGTTCATCATCCATTCACGGTTGTCATTCTGTTTTTTTGGAGGTTTTTATGTCCCGGTTACGTCGATGGCTGGCCGCGCGGTTTTCGGGGCGGCGGCAGGCCGCGCCGCAAGGTGCCGCGAGACTGCCGGCCGGGGATGCGGTGCTGCGTATCCCGGATGGTCATCCGCCGCTGGATGACACCCCCGATCAGCCGTTGGCATTTGGCCTTAAAACCTGCTGGCTGGCGGTCAAGACGACCGCGCCGGAGCGGGTGCTGGCGCTGCTCAAGGCGCAGGATGTGCGCCGCGCCAACTGGCAGAGCGGCATCGATATGGCGTACTGGGCGCAGCACGGGCAAGACAGGGAGGCCGTCGGTGTGGTGTTCGTCTCGCCGCCCGTGCAGGGCTGGGTATTCGTCGTCGGCATGCCGCCGCTAGAAGCGGCACACGCGCCCACCACGCAGTGCTTCGAGGCGCTGCTCGCGCCGCTGGTTGCCGGTTTTCCCGAAGTGCAGGCTTTCGCCAGCCACCGTGGGGTGGATTATGTCGCCTGGGCCAGGGCCGTCGATGGGCAATGGCTGCGCCGTTTCGCCTATGCCGACGGCGGGATTATGCAGAACGAGGGCGCGCAGACGGCGGAGGAGCGGCAGTTGGGGCTGATTGAGCTGCATGGCCCGGCGTTTGCGGCATGGCTGGATTGCGGCGGCAGTGAGGAATGTATGCCGCTGCAACTGGCGGGGCGGTGGAGTATCAATCCGGAAGCGCTGCCGGGGATGGGTGTCGCGCCCGGTGTCGGCCGGGTCGGGCGGATTTTCTGAAATAAAAAAGCCCCGCATGGCGGGGCTTTTCGTTACTGGCGTTGCAGCATGTCGTCGTTGACTTTGATTTTGGCCCGGCGGTAGAGCCAGTCGCCATAGCTGTTGTAGGTCGTCGCCATGTCCTGCTGCTGCCAGGCAAAGGCGGCGGTTTGGCGGATGTTGTCCGGTAGCGTCTTGGCGTCGCCGTCGCGCACACTGTCGAGGCGGGCGATGATGAGGTCGCCGTTCGCGCTGGTGTGGGCGGTGATGCGTTCGGGTTTTTCAAAGAGGACGGGCACAATCGGGTTGTTGCTGAAGCGGTTGGCCGGCGTGATGGTTTGGATTTCTACGCCGTATTCCTGCACCAGCGGCGCGGGGTCGCCGTTGGCGGCGAGCACTTTTTGCAGCGCTTCGCCGCGCGTGCGCAGGACTTTTTCCGCCTCGGCGTTGCGGTAGTCGCGTTCGACATCGTTTTTCACGTCGGCAAACGGGCGCGATTCGGGTTTTTCGCGGTGGGTGACGACGAAGAACACGGTTTGCTGCGGCGCGATTTCGACGGGATCGGCGGTCTTGTTGTCCGCCAGCGCCCTGGCACCGAAGAGTTGTGCGCGCACTTGCGGGTTTTGCAGCCAGGCGGCGTCTGTGCTCGCGGCGCTGATGTTTTTCAGGCTGGCGATGGTGCCGCCGGTGATGCCGGTGATGGCGGGCAGCGGCTGGCCGTTTTGCGCGGCGTCGAAGGCCTGGTTGGCGCGGCTGTCGTAGATGTCGAGGTTTTGCTGGGCGGCGAGGCGGCGCAGTTCGTCATCGCTTTGGCTGTTCGCCTCGATGCTGCCGAGTTCGATCAGCATGTCGCCGTATTCGCTTTTGACCACGGGGCTGACGTCGCCGCTTTTGCCGAGGGCGAAGAGGGCCGCGCCGATTTCCGGCGTGATGCTTTTGTCTTTGGCGGCGGGGTCGAGGGTGCCGGTTTCGCCGCCGGTGCTTTTGTCGGCGACGGCCTGCCAGTAGTCGGCAAAGGTCTTTTCGCCGGCTCTGATGGCGGCGGCAGCGGCGGCGGCGTCTTTGCCGTCATCAAAGATGATGTAGCGGCCGCCGCGTTTTTCGCTGTCCCGCCGCGCGGCGGCGATTTGTTCCGCGCTCGCGCCGAGGTCGGCGATGTCGTAGATGGTGTAGTCGATGTCCACGGTTTCCGGCGTCATGTAGTCGCCGCTGTGTGCGTCGTAATAGGCGTGCAGGGCGTCATCGCTGACGCCGACGGCTTCCGCCAGCGGGGCGCGCGGGATGGTGTAGAGGGTGTAGCCGCGTTCTTGTGCCAGCGTGTGCAGGTAGTGTTGCAGCAGCGGGTGGTTCTCGCCCGGGTCGCTCAGCAGGGCGCGGTAGTAGGCGGATACGGTCTGATCCTGACGCACGCTGTTCTGGTAAGCCTCGGCGCTCAGGCGGTTGGCGGCCAGCCATTGCCGGTATTGCTCGTTGTCGCCGAACTGGCTTTTGATGATGCGGTAGAGGGCGGTGTCCGGCAGGACGAAGCGGCTGTCCAGCGCATGCTGCCGGAAGAGGCTTTGCGTGATGAGGGTGCGCAGGGTGCGCTCTTTGGTCTCGGCTTCGGGGAGGTCGGGGAATTGCTGCTGCATGTCGCGATAGACATTGTTGTAGGCGCTGAGCGGGATGTCATGGCCGTTGACGGTGGCGACGGTGGCGAATTCGCCGCCCGGCTGGTTGAAGAAGGGGACGCCGATGAACAGCATGCCAATACCGGCGATGATGACGAGGGCGTAGGTGATGCGGTTGGTCTTTCTGTCGCGGATGTCTTCGAGCATGGGGTTTTCCGTGGGGTGATAAAGGCGCGGATTGTATAGCGCTTCCGTCTTTGTTACCACCGGCGGCGCGGCGCGGACGAGCGCTTTCCCTGCCACCCGCCGCTACACGGTTGGTAGGAATTTTCGCTGCGTTTTTCTGTGTTTGAATGATGTTTTGTCGTTGTTGTAGTGGTAACTTGCGTTGATGTGAGTCAAGCATTCATCATTCATATGTATGTAAAATCCCCGGCGATGCCGTCCGGCCCCCGCGAACACGCCGCACGGCGTCGTTGCTTGTTGTTTCCATTGAGGGTTTTACCATGAAGACTTTGTACTTGACGCCGCTCGCTGCCGCGTTGGCATGGCCTGCCCAGGCGGCGGACAGCGACACCCTGGCCCCGGTCGTGGTGCAGCACGACGCGGCCGCCACCGTCACCGCCGCCACCGGCCTCCCGCTCACGCCGCAGGAAACACCGCAGGCGGTCAGCGTCATCACCCAGGAGCGAGCGCTTGCAGGCGCAGGGCATCGACACCCTGAGCGGCGCGATGCGCAACACCACCGGCATCAACGTGGTGCGCAGCGGCGGGCGCGAGCATTACATGTCGCGCGGCTTCTATGTGGACCAGTTTGCCGAAGACGGCATCAGCACCACCATCGGCGCGCCCGGCGTGGCGGGCAGTCCGGCACGCGACCCCCGCCGCATCACCGACCTTTCCATGTACGAACGCATCGAAGTCGTGCGCGGCGCGCCGGGGCTGGCCACGGCCAACAGCGAGCCGGGCGGCACCATCAGCGCGGTGCGCAAGCGGCCGACGGACGACACCCACATCGGCGGCGACCTCACCCTGGACCGCTTCGGCAAAACGCGGGCGACGCTGGACGCATCCGGCACCCTGAGCGCCGGACACGGCCTGCGCGGACGCGGTGTGGTCGCGCTGGACAACGGCCGCACCTTCCAGAAACGCGTCAAGGGCAACAACGCCGCACTCTACGGCGTCCTCGACAAAACCGTCGGCACGGCGGGCACCCTGACCCTCGGCGGCTATTACCAGTACCAGCGGCAAGTGCCGGACGTGAACGGCCTGCCGCAACCGGCGGACTTCACCCTGCCGCGCAAAACCTACCTCGGTGCCGCCTGGAACAAGGACGACATCCACAAATGGGGCGGCTTCACCGCCTACGAACACCGCTTCAACGACGACTGGAAAGCGGGCGCAACCCTCGAATACCGCCGCGAACAATCCAGAGACCGCTACGCCTACCTCGACGGCACGGTCAGCCGCGCCGCACCGGAGATGGCCGAAGAAGACCTGCACCGCGACAGGCGCAACAGCACCCAGCTTGCCTTCAAGGCCGACCTGAACGGCACCTACCACGCCCTCGGCCGCAGCCACGAACTCTACGCCGCTTACGACTACAACCGCGAAAAAAACCACATCGACTACGACCGCATCGACAGCGACAGCACACACAACATCTTCACCTACACCGGCGACATCGCCCGCCCCGACTGGGCAAAAACCGACTTCACCAGCGCCACCGACAGCAACTTCACCACCCACAGCCTCACCCTGAGCTCGCGCTTCAACGCCACTGACGACCTGCATCTCATCGGCGGCGCGCGCTACACCCGCTGGCAGCGCCCCTACCACTACCGCTCGCAAAAAACCGGGGCGGCGGCGGACGAAACCCACAAAACCTACAAAAACAACCGTCTCATCCCGTTTTTGGGCGCGACCTGGGACCTCGGCGACAACCACAGCCTCTACGCCAGCTACGCCAGCATCTTCAAACCGCAGGCGAACCTCGACATCAACGGCAACGTCATGCCGCCCGCCATCGGCCGCAGCTACGAAATCGGCTGGAAAGGCAGCTGGCGTGACGGCGGCCTGAACGCGGGCATCGCCCTCTTCCAGACCGAACAGCACGACCGGCAAATCAACTCCGGCAAACGCAACGCCGCCGGACAGCGCTACTGGATCCCGATGGACGTGGTAAGCCGGGGCGTGGACGCGGAAATCGGCGGCGACGTGAACGAACAACTGCGCCTCTACGGCGGCTACACCTACAACATCAGCAAATACAAAGAAAGCGGCGGCAGCATCAGCAAAGGCATGAATTTCAGCGCGCAGACCCCGCGCCACCTCCTGCGCCTCTACGGCGACTACCGCCTGCCCTTTGCCGAAAAATGGCGGGTGGGCGCGGGCGTCAACTGGCAAAGCCGCATCGTCAGTAGCTGGAACAGCGAACAGAGTTCCTACGCCTTGTGGCAGACGGGCGTGCACTACGACGCAAGCGACAAACTGAGCTTCGGCCTTGCCATCGACAACCTCACCGACAAGCGCTATTACAGCACCCCCGGCGCGGCGGGCTTCGGCAACTACTACGGCGAACCGCGCAACGCCATGCTGACCTTCCGCTGGAACCTGTAATACCCATTCCGGGAGAGATCAGGAATGAGACAGGGCGGCGAGCTGAAGACAGTACAGATAGTACGGCGCGGGTTTTATGGGTACCCGGCGCGGCTCGCCGACACCGCATCATTCCTGTTTGGAGCGACTATAAAACAGCGTTCATAGCCAATGGCGGGCTGAAGCCCGCCATGAATATGGTTACGGCGGGCCGACGCCCGCCTGCGGAGAAAGTCTTGTTGCTTGAAACCGGTTTCAGTCGCGCGTCGGCGGCAGCGACCACAGTTTTTCCAGGGCGTAGTGTTCGCGGGTTTCGGGGCGCATGAGGTGGACGATGATGTCGCCGAGGTCAACCAGCACCCAGTCGCGGCTGTCTTCGCCCTCCATGCCGAGCGGCGGGTGCCCGGCGGTTTTGCTGTCGAGATGGACTTTGTCGGCAAGGGCGTGCAGGTGGCGGTCGGAGGTGCCGCTCGCCACGATCATGTAGTCGGCGATGTCGGTTTTGCCGGCAAGGTCGATGGTTTCGATGTCAACGGCTTTGAGTTCTTCAAGGCTGTGTTCGACCAGGGTTTTCAGTGCGTCTGCGTTCATGGGTTCCTTTGCTTTGGATGGTTTCAGAAGTTGGTCAGCGGGTTGTAGGGCGGCAGGTAGGCGATGAGCAGGTAGAGGATGCCGAAGTTGGCGACGATGCTCGCCCAGAAGAAGCCGCGAAAGCGCTTCTGGTTGAGTTTGTGGCGCAGGAGCGGGCGGGCGATGAGCGCGCCCGGCCAGCCGCCGAGGAGGCTCGCCAGATGCAGGGTGGTGTTGGGGATGCGCTGTCCGCCCTGTTCGGCGGCACGCTTGTCGTAGCGGTAGAGAACGACGGTCAGCACGCTCATCACGGCGCTGGTGATGCCGAGCGGCAGCGAGATGAGGGTCAGGCCGAGGAAGTAGAGGACATCGAGCACGGCATAGACGTAGCCTTCGATGCGTTTGGGTTTGCTTTTGTCGGCGATGTCGTAGGCGTCGCTGTCCATGATGGCATGTTCGTGTTCGCGCAGGAGGACGCGGCTCGCCTGCCAGCCGCCTTTCGGCGCAGGGACGGCGAGGAAGGTGACGGCGGTATCCGCCGCCGGGCGGCGGTGGTGGTAGGCGAAGTTGCTGATGTGGAAGAAGAGGTTTTCGTGCCCGGGCTGGATCTGGATGAAGCCGTAGCCTTTTTCGTCGTTCCAGTTGATGATGCGGCCCTGGTAGGCGCGGCCTTCTTCGAGTTGCAGCGGGATGCGGCGGTTTCTGCGGGGCGGGGTGTAGGTCATGCGGCTTGTCGTTGTTGTTGGGCGCGGAGGAGCAGGTGCTGTTTGAGGGTGTGCCAGTAGTCGCCATGTTCCGCGCCTTTGGTGATGCGGTCGAGTCTGGCGGCAAGTTTGAGCAGGGTGCGCCGGGCGGCGCTGCCGTGTTTGCCGAGTGCCGCCTGGTAGCGGCGCTGCTGGCCGGCAAAGATGTTGTACTGCGTGTAGTGTTCGGGGTGTGCGTGTGGCGGCAGGTTGGCGAGGCCGATGAGAACGGTCATGTCGCGCTGGATGAGCCAGGTGATGAGGGTGGTGTCGCGCGGGTTTTCCGCTTCGAGGCGGGCGGCGATGCGCCAGGCGTTCAGCCAGTCGGCACCGAGGATGGCGTCGCTCAGGGCAAAGGTGTTGAATTGCGAGAAGTCGTCGAGCAGTTCGGTGAGCAGGGTGTCGTCGATGACGCTTTGCGCCTGCGGGTGGATGGCAAGGCGCTCAATCGCCTGTTTGGCAGCAAAGAGGTTGCCCCGGCAGTTGGCGAGCAGCAGTTCCTGCGCGGCTTCTGTCAGGCGCAGTTTGGCGGCATTCAGGCGGGTGCCGATTTGTTTCGCGAATTGTTCGGGGGAGAGCGCCTGGCTCATGATGGCGAGGTTGCCTTTGCTGAACAGCGCCTTGTACCAGGCGGTGGTGTGCGGTTTGTCAAGGTTCGGCGCGTAGAGGATGAGGCGGGTGTTGTCGAGCGGCAAGGCGGCGAGACGGGTGAGGGTGTCGGCGGTCGCCTTGTCCGCTTTTTTCTGGTCGAGGTAGAGTTCGAGCAGGCGCCTGGGCGCGAAGAGCGAGGGGGTTTCGAGTTCGGCGATGAGGGTGTCGATGCGGGTGTCGCCGTAGAGGCGCTGCCGTTCGCCGAAGCCGTCGGCGGTGGCGCGCGCACGCAGGGCGTCCAGCGCTTCGGCGTTCAAGAGCGCTTCGCTGCCGTAGATGAGGCTGACGGCAGGCAGGGGATGGGTTTTCAGGTGGCGGGCGGTGTCTTGCGCGGCGAGGTTCATCGGATAATGGCGTTGAGGTAGCGGATGAGCTTGTCGGCGTTGTCGCGCGCGATGTAGCGGTGCGCCTCGGCTTCTTCCTGGCGGCTGCCGAGGTAGGTGTTGCTGCGGTAGAGGATGTTGCTGCGCCCGGTGAAGGTCTGGCTGCCGCGCGTCTCACCATTTTCGCTGATGGTGGCGCGGAAGCTGTCGAAGATTTCGATTTCCTGGGTGTCGCCCTTGCTGCCGGTCGAGGTGCGCACGCGCTGGTTGTCGATATCGCTGATGCTGACGCGCACGGCGGCATCCGCGCTTTCGCTGATGCCTTGCTGGCGTAGGGCGGCGCGGATGGCCTCGGCGAGTTCGCCGTTGCCGTCGGGCAGATCAAGATGGATGCTGTGCACATGGTTCGCCTGTTGCGCGCCTTTGAGGTGAAAACCGCAGGCGGCGAGAGCAAAAGGTACGGCAGCGAGGAGAAGGCGTCTTTTCATGCGAGGGGATGAACGGTAGGTGCGCGGATTGTAACAGTTTTCCGGGGCAGTGGCGGGGCACAGGATGTATCCGCTGCCGTGCTTCTTCCTGCCCCGATATGCCCGGCGTCGTCCGGGCGCGGGCGGCGGGTCAGGCGGGTGTTTTTGTGTGCAAGGGCTGGCACTTGGGGCAATAGACGCTGCTACGCCCGCTGATGGTTTCCTGCGCCAGCGTCGTACCGCAACGCGGACAGGGTTCGCCGCTTTTGCCGTACACCGCGAGTTTGACGGCGAAATAGCCGCTGGTGCCATCGGGCTGGCTGAAATCGCGCAGGGTGGTACCGCCCTGGGCGATGGCTTCTTGCAGGACGTGCTTGATAGCCGCCGCCAGCGTCGTGCATTCGGCTGTGCTGAGGCTGCTTGCGCGGCGGGCGGGGTGGATGCCGCTTGCGTACAGCGCTTCGGTTGCGTAGATGTTGCCGACGCCAACAATATGCCGCTGATCCATGATGTGCGTTTTGATTGCCGCCGTTTTGCCGCGCGTTTGTGCGTAGAGACGGGTGCCGTTGAAGGCGTCATCCAGCGGTTCAACACCCAATGTGGCCAGTGCGGGCGGTGGTTGCAGCGGGTCAATGACGGCGACATGGCCGAAGCGGCGCGGGTCATGCAGGCGCAGTTCCTGCCCGTTTTCTAACGTTATCGTGACGTGGTCGTGCTTTTTGCGCGGGCTGTCTGCCGGAACGATGCGCAGGGCGCCGCTCATGCCGAGGTGGATATGCAGGGCGCGGTGCGGGTCGTCGCTGTGCAGAATCAGGTGTTTGCCGCGTCGGGCGACGTGGTTGATGACGCATCCGGCGAGGCGGTCAAGCGCGGCGTTATCCAGTGTTTGCCGCAGTTTGGCGACAAGGGCACGGACGGTGTGGATGCGTTGTCCTTCGATGTGCGGCGCGATGCCGCGTCGGGTGGTTTCGACTTCGGGTAATTCAGGCATGATCAGGCGTGGGTTTGGGAAACCAGCTCGCGGGCGGCTGGGCGAGCATGGCTTTGAGGTTTTCGTTGCACAGCCACGCGGTCGTGCCGTCATCCAGATAGTGCGCGTGGTGGAAGCTGTTGTAGGCGCCGAGGGTGTAGGTTTTGCCGTCGATGCCGAGGGTGACGGGACGCGAGGGCGCGGCCTGGATAGCGGCAAGCGGCTGCGGGCTGTGGCAGGCGGCGAGGAGGTCGAGCATCTGCTCGGTGCGGCCGTGCCGCACCGGTGTGCCGCCGCTTTGCCAATCCGTGCCGTCACGGGTAAGTTCGATGGGTTCACCGCTGTAATCAATGCGGATATGCCGCACTTGCGCCGGGTCGAGGAAGGCTTTGCCGCCAGCCATGCGGGCGTTGAGCGCGAGAAAGAGCGCGAGCAGCGCCGCCCACAGCGCGAGTGCGCTTAACCGTAGCGCCGTTTGCGTTGCCATGCGAGATACGGCCCGATAATCAGCGGTAACAGCGGCAGGATGACAATCAGCACGATGGCCAGCCACAGCATTTCCCCTTCGGTGAGCGTGAGGTACTGGTCTTTCAGTTCCGGCGGGGCGATGTTGGCGTGGGCGCGGGCAGGCATCAGGCTGGCAAAGAGATTTTGCACCAGGGTGCTGTTGCCGCCGACGTTCAAATAATTGTCCTGAAACAAATCACTGTCGCCGAGAATGATGATGCGCTGCTTCCTGCCCTGAAAATCGCGTTCCAGCGCCCAGCCGAGCGGTAGCGGCCCTTTCGCCTCGCCCTCGTCCGGCATGATGACGCCCGCATCGGCATTCTTCTCTGCCCAGCTCTGCTTGCCTGACCACAGCAGCACATGGCGCGTCCAGTCGCTGGTCGGCGGGCTGTCCGGATTATCGGCGAGCGCGACCGCCGTCGGCAGCAGTGGCGCCTGCTTGATGCCATCGCTGACGACATCCTCGCCCAACTCCTCCACCAGCAACAACTGCGGATCATCCAGTCCGTAGCCCTTCGCACCGGCATCGACCACACTGCCTTCAACCAGGCGCAACCCGCTCAACGTCGCCAGCCACGGCGGTAAATACGGGTGCCGCGTATCCGTCGTAAAAAGCAGGCTGCCGCCGCGCGCAAGATACGTCTGCAACGCGCTGCCATGCGCCTGCGGAATCTCTTCCGGATCGGCGATGACCAGCACATTGACACTGCGCGGAATCTCCACCGTGCGCGTCTGATCCTGATCCGTGACCGTCGTTTTCGCATTGCGCACCCGTTCATACGCCGCGCGCCAGTTACCGCTGCTGTCCTGCCGGTAAGCGCGTTCGCCGTGCCCCTGCAAATGCAAAATCTGCACATCACTCGTCTCGCCGAGATTCAGCAGCGCCTGGGCAATCCCCTGCGGACTGGCGACATCAATCCGCTCACCGTGTGTACCGTCGGACAAAAACAACTGCCCCTCACGCGTGACCTCGCGCGCCTGCACTCGCAGCGGATCCGTGTCGGGATTGACAAATTCCAGACGCAAATTCGGCTGCAACACCCGAAACGGCGCGACCAAATCACTGAACCCGCGCCGCATCTGCGGATTGTTGCGCACAAACGCTTCCAGCACGAGCTCGCCTTGCAGGGCGCGGATTGCCGCCTCCTGCTGCGCCGTGAGCTGCAACAGCGGCTGATCGCGCAGCACCAGCGCGCGAGAATCATGCAGCGACCACCAGGCACAAGCCAGCATCGCCGCTACCATCAGCGCCGCCAGCAACCATCCATAAAAAAACCGAAAACGCATTAACAAACCTATAATCCCAAAACCAAAACACGCGCCAAGCGAGACAACCATGCGTTTCGCGGCGCATCCGAGAAACCATTGTAACGGACGGGAGAAGCCATGATAGAAACCTTTTGCGACGCCCTGCTCTTCGAAGAAGGCCTGGCCGCTGCCAGCGTCGCCAGCTACCGCAACGACCTGCAACTCGCCGCGCGCCTGCTCGACAAACCCGTGCACACCTTCACCGCCGCCGACGTGCAAAACGTCCTGGCGCGGATGATGGATCTGCAACGCAAACCCACCTCGCTTGCCCATATGCGCACCACCCTGCGTCGCTACTTCGCCTGGCTCGCCGAAAACGGCTACCGCCGCGACGACCCGACTGCCCGTCTCGAACCCGCGCGCCTGCAAAAACCGCTGCCGCGCAGCATCGGCGAAGCAGACGTCGAAAAACTGCTGGCGGCACCCGACCCCGCCACGCCAACCGGCAGCCGCGATGCTGCCATGCTCGAACTGCTCTACGCCTGCGGCCTGCGCGTCAGCGAACTCGTCGGCCTGCGCCTCGGCAACCTCAATCTGCAAGACGGCATCCTGCGTGTACGCGGCAAAGGGCAAAAAGAACGCATCGTCCCCATCGGCGAAGACGCCGTGGCTGCCGTCGAGCGCTACATCCATAGCGCCCGCCCGCAACTGCTCAAAAAACCGCTGGACGACACCCTTTTCCTCAACGAACGCGGCAAAGCCATAACCCGTCAGGCCTTCTGGAAACTTATCCGCGACTATGCTGCCGTCTGCGGCATCACCGCGCCCGTCTCGCCGCACACCCTACGCCATGCGTTCGCCACCCACCTCGTCAACCACGGCGCCGACCTGCGCGTCGTGCAAATGCTGCTCGGCCACAGCAGCCTCAGCACCACACAAATCTACACCCACGTCGCCGAAGCCCGCCTTGCCGGCATCTTCGCCGCCCACCACCCGCGCGCCTGAATCCGGCATAAACGAACCGTAACCTAAAAATAACATCATGACAGCACACATTTGTTGTCGGTAAGATACACGGCAAGAAAGCCCGGAAACCCACACAACAATGCGCACACTCCTCTGTCTGCTGGCCGCCGTATGGATTACGGCGGCACACGCTGCCTCGCCCAACATGGAACTGGCCAAATCCGTCTTCGATCCGCGCGTCATGAGCAACGCCGTCGAATCCCCCATCCCCGGCCTCTACCAGTTCGCCCAGGGCAACGAAGTCTTCTACATCAGCGCTGATGGCCGCTACGTCATGCAGGGCGAAATGATCGACCTGCAAACCCAAATCAACGTTACCGAAACCTTCCGTGCCGGCGAGCGGGTCAAAACCCTCGCCGCACTTGATCCGCAAACCATGATCAGCGTCCTGCCGAACGCACCCGCATACCACATCACCGTCTTCACCGATGTGGACTGTCCCTATTGCCGCGTCATGCAGCAAAACATCCTCGAATACACCCAGCGCGGCATCGCCATCCATTACCTCGCCTACCCGCGCAGCGGGCCGAACGGCGTCGCCGCGCGGCGCATGGCACAAGTGTGGTGTTCGTCCGACCGCCTGAGCGCCCTGCTGCTGGCGCAGACCGACCAGCCCCTGCCCAACTCGCGCGGCGACTGCACCGGCCTCATCCGCGAACAATACGCCCTTGCGCAAAAACTCGGGGTCAGCAGCACCCCCTCCATCATCCTCGAAGACGGCACCCTCATCCCCGGCTTCGTCGCGCCCGCCAACCTCGAAACCATCCTGAACAAACATCCCGACCAAATCCTCATCGAAAAAAGCAGCGACGAGGAAGCCGTCCGCCTGGCGGCACCGCCACCGCCGCCACCGCCCGTCGCCCGCTGATTACCGCCTTCCCGTATGGATTTCACTCGTCCCCCGCTATACACTGCGCGCGCAATAATCCACAGGAAGTAACAATCATGAACATCCACCTCTACGTCCTCATCCCGCGCCGCCTGACGAGCGCCCTCATGTACCGCCTCGCCCGCATCGAAAAACCGCGCTGGCTGAAAAACCGCATCATCGCCGCATACTGCCGCCTCACCGGTGCAGATACCGACTTCGCTGCGGAGAAAAATCCCTACGCCTACCGCAGCCTGAACGATTTTTTCACCCGCAGCCTCGCCGACGGTGCCCGCCCCGTCGCCCCGGAAAACAGCGCCATCACCAGCCCGGTGGACGGTCGCTGCGCCATCTACGGCTCCGTGGATACCGACACCATCCTGCAAGCCAAAGGACTGCCGTACCACGTCACCACCCTGCTCGGCAGCGGCGAATGGGCGGCATACTTCGCGGGCGGCAGCAGCGCCACGCTCTACCTCGCCCCGGACGACTACCACCGCATCCACATGCCCTGCGACGGGCAACTGCTCGCCATGCGCTTCTGCCCCGGCGACAAACACAGCGTCGCCCTGCCGCTGCTCGACAAAATCCCCGGCCTCTTCGCCGGCAACGAACGCGCCGTCTGCCTCTTCGCGACCCCCTTCGGCAAAATGGCGCTTGTCATGGTCGGTGCACTGAACGTCAGCAGCATCGAAACCGTGTGGCACGGTGCCGTTCTTGATCGCGGCAGCAAAAACGACTACGACTACCGCAGCGCCGGGCTGCACTACAAAAAAGGAGCGGAAATCGGCCGCTTCAATCTTGGTTCGACCGTCATCCTCTTCTTCGAAAACAGCGTCATCGCCTGGAAACGCGCCGCGCTGGACGACGCCCGCAAAATCCGCATGGGCGAAACCATCGCCGAAACGCTCTGACCCTGCCGGATGCACATGGCGGCAACGAGTGCGCCGGTTTGGGCGCGCGGACAATTAAAAGGAAAGATAACGGCGCGGCAAGCGCAGAAACAGCGTAACGAACGGCGCAACAGCGGCGACGGGGTTGCGCGCTGCGGGGTTCTTGTTGGGCGTACCGCTTCCGCATGACGACTGCCTGCGCAAGAAAAAATGCACAAAACATCATCATTGTTCATAACAAAACCACAGAAAACCGGGCTTGCACGCGATATTTCCCATTTGGGCAGGATATAATTTCACGCATAACATCAAAACTGCGCAAAAATATTTATTGAAAATATAAATAAACTTCAAAAAAGCAGAAAGAAACACAAAATTACGCTGGTAAGATCACGAAAAAATCGCAAAAACTTTATAAAAAATGATGCAAAAACAATAAATAGCAATAACAAAATAAAATAAACCTCCATCTGCTTGACACCCTGCAACACCCTCACTACAATCCACGCCCGACATCATTGATGTTATCTCCTCTATATCCTCCTTTGGTGGTTG
>NZ_CALIZP010000055.1 GCF_938028825.1 uncultured Cardiobacterium sp.
AAAGACATCGTACAAGTCCACCTGGCGTGGCGCTGTGCGTTTACGGGCACTTTCCGGCAGGGGAAGGAGGGACGCAAATTGCGCGCGGCTGATATCGCTTGGGTAGGTTTTTCTGTTCATGCGGATAGTTTACGGCAGAGACTATGTACACGTTCTAAGCTGGCAAGGCGGCGAGCCGAAGACAATACAGTTAGTACGGCGCGGGTCCCATAAAAATCGCGCAGCGATTTTTATGGGTGCCCGGTCAGGCGAGCCAACACCATATCATTTCTGTTTGAAACGACTATATCCACCGCCCCTAATAGACGCTGCCGAAGAGGTCGTGGTCGTCGCTATCGTCAATGTTCACATGGACGATGTCGCCCGCTTTTATGCCGCTGACGCCGCTGATGTGCACCACGCCGTCGATTTCCGGTGCGTCGTAGGGCGTGCGGCCAATGGCGCTGGCGCTGTCCGCATCCACGCTGTCGATGATGACTGGCAGCACGTCGCCAACTTTATCCGCGAGCAAACGCGCGCTGATTTCCGCCTGTTTTTCCATGAAGCGCTGCCGGCGTTCTTCTTTGACGGCTTCCGGCACGGCGCCGGGCAGGGCGTTCGCCGCCGCACCGTCCACCGGCGAATAGGCGAAGCAGCCGGCGCGGTTGATGTCGGCGGCTTCAATGAAATCGAGCAATTCTTCGAAATCCGCTTCGCTCTCGCCGGGGAAGCCGACGATGAAGGTGCTGCGGATGGCAAGATCGGGGCAAATCTCGCGCCAGCGGCGGATGCGCTCAAGCACGCGCTCGCTGCTGCCGGGGCGGCGCATCGCTTTGAGGATGGCGGGGCTGGCGTGCTGGAAGGGGATGTCGAGGTAGGGCAGGATGCGGCCATCGGCCATGAGCGGGATGAGCGCGTCCACGTCCGGGTAGGGATAGACGTAGTGCAGGCGCACCCAGGCATCGAGCCGGCTGAGTTCGCGGGCCAGTTCGTAGAGGCGGGTCGGCAGCATCGCGCCGTTCCAGTTGTCCGCCTGATGACGGCTGTCCGCGCCGTAGGCGGCGGTGTCCTGGGCGACGATGAGCAATTCTTTCACGCCGTTTTTCACCAGATTCGTCGCTTCGCGCATGACTTGCCCGATGGGGCGGCTGTGCAGGCGGCCGCGCAGGTCGGGGATGATGCAGAAGGTGCATTTGTGGTCGCAGCCTTCGGCGATTTTCAGGTAGGCGTAGTGGCGCGGGGTAAGTTTGAGGCCGGAGGAGGGAATGAGGTCGAGGTGCGGGTTGTAGGGCGGCTTGGGCAGGTGTTCGTGCACCGCGCTCATCACCGATTCGTAGGCCTGCGGGCCGGTGATGGCGAGCACGGAGGGATGCACGGCGCGGATTTTTTCCGGCTGCACGCCGAGGCAGCCGGTAACGATGACTTTGCCGTTTTCGCGGATGGCTTCGCCGATGGTGGCGAGCGATTCGGCCACCGCTTCGTTGATGAAGCCGCAGGTGTTGACGATGACGAGGTCGGCGTCGTCGTAGCGCTTGGTGATGGCGTAGCCGTCGGCGCTGATTTGCGTGAGGATGCGCTCGGAATCGACCAGCGCTTTCGGGCAGCCGAGGCTGACGAAACCGATGGCGGGTTGATGTTGGCTCATGATGTTGGCTGTTGTCGGAAAAAGGGCGGCGATTGTAGCGGAAAAGCGCATGGCTGACGCGTTTGGCCGTGGCGGGTGGGGACGCACATTTCTTTGTGGAATAACGCGTAAAGGTCGCTGTTTTCTGTGGTTTTCACGTTACAATTAAGCCATCCCCACTACCGCAAGGAGATTCCCATGAACTACACCTGTCACGATGTGATGCTGCCGCACCGCCCGACGCTGCATGCGGCGATGACGATTGCCGGCGCGTTCGCCGCCATCCACCACCTCAACGAACGTTTTTTCCCGGTGGTGGATGACAAGGGCGATTTCATCGGCGTGTTCAACAGCATGTCGCTGGTGGAACTGCTGCTGCCGCGCAGCCTCACCGCCAACCTCGGCCGCGAGATGAACCCGCCGGAGCTCAATTTCATGCGAACCTCGGTCGCCGAGCTGCGGATGCGCCTGCATGAACATTACGAAGAGCCGATTACGGATTTTCTCATGCGCGACGGCCTGCCGCTGTGCTCCCCCGACACCGGCCTGATGGAAGCACTTTACCTGCTGTACCGCCTGCGCCGCAGTCATGCGGTGGTGCTGGCAAAGGGCACGCGCCACTATCTCGGCCTGGTCAGCGTCAACAGCGTGCTGGACAGCATCGTCAAGAGTGTGTAGGAGGACGCCATGCACGAATCCCACGTTATCTTTGGCCTCAACCCGATGTGGCTCTCCGGCCTCATCCTGGTCACCGTTTACATCATCCTCATCACGGAAAAGCTCAACCGCGCGGTCACGGCGCTGCTCGGCGCGGTGCTGATGATTTACTGCGGCCTGCTCAACCAGCAGCAGGCGCTGGGGAAAGTCGATTTCAACACACTGTGGCTGCTTACCGGCATGATGATGCTGGTCAACATCACCGCGAAAACCGGCGTTTTCCAGTACGTCGCCATCCGCTCGGCGAAATGGGTGCGCGCCGACCCGGTCGGCATCATGCTGATGCTGGCCGGCATCACCGCCCTCTTCTCCGCGCTGCTGGATAACGTGACCACGGTGCTGCTCGTCACCCCGGTCACGCTGCTGATTACCGAACAGCTCAAAGTGCGCGCCTTCCCCTACCTCTTCGCCACCATCCTCGCTTCCAACATCGGCGGCACGGCGACGCTCATCGGCGATCCGCCGAACATCATCATCGGCTCGAAAAACGGCCTCAGCTTCGGCGAATTCATCTACCACATGACGCCGATCGCCCTCATTGTCATGCTCGCCGTCTGTTTCGTGCTGTGGCTTATCCATCGCCGCAACCTGAAAACCACCCTGCGCGCCCGCGCCGCCATCATGCGTTTCAATGAAAAAGACGCGATTACCGATGTCTGCCTGCTGAAAAAATGCGCTTTCGTCTTTATCCTCGTCCTCCTCGGCTTCTTCGCCGGCCACCCGCTCGGCGTCGAGCCCGGCACCGTGGCGCTTTCCGGCGCGGCTCTCCTGATGCTGCTCGCTTATGGCCGTTATCCGGCGGAAAAGCAGACGGAAAACGTCCACCACGCCTTCGCCGAAGTGGAATGGATCACCATCTTCTTCTTCATGGGGCTGTTCATCATTGTCGGCGCGGTCGAACAAAGTGGTTTTTTGGACGTGCTGGGACACAAACTCGTCGCCGCCACCGAGGGCAATGTGCCGAAAATGGCCTATGCCGTGCTGTGGGTCTCGGCGCTCCTGTCTTCCGTGCTGGACAACATCCCCTTCGTCGCCACCATGATCCCGCTCTTGCAATCGGCAGGAGCGGGCATCGATCCGGCAACCTTTGAACCGGTGTGGTGGGCCCTGGCTTTGGGTGCCTGCCTCGGCGGCAACGGCACCCTGATTGGCGCCAGCGCCAACCTCACCGTCGCTGCCTTTGCCGAACGCGCCAAACAGCCCATCGGCATGGTGCAGTTCGCCAAATACGCCTTCCCGCTGATGCTCCTGACGATACTGCTGTCGCACATCTACCTGTGGCTGCGCTATTTCTGAGCCCGTGCAGGCCCGCCGCGAGGCGGGCTTTTTGTGCGGCAACTTCACAAAAAGCCAAACGAAATCCTCAATTTACACAGTACAAAAACGCCTGTGGCAGGCGTATCATCTGCTCCGAAAATCCACACCCCGGAGGGTCCCACCATGACATTAACCGAACAGCAAAAATACCCCTACCGCGCCCCGGGCAGCGACGTGCAAAGCCTGAAAGAAGCGCTTGTTTACAAACTGATTTTCGGCCTCGGCTGCCCGCCGTCGGAAGCCACCAAAACCAACTGGCTGAACGCCGCCCTGCTCGCTGTGCGCGACCTTGCCGCCGAACGCTGGCTGCAAACCACCCTGCACCTGCGCCGCGACCACCTGCGCCGCGTCTATTACCTCTCCATGGAATACCTGATGGGCCGCGCCCTCTCCAACGCGCTCATCGCCGAAGACGTCTATGACGCCATGCGCGAAGCACTCGCCGAACTGGGGCAGGACCTGAACGAAATCATCGCCGAAGAAGGCGATCCCGGCCTCGGCAACGGCGGCCTCGGCCGCCTCGCCGCCTGCTTCATGGACAGCCTCGCCACCCTGCGCATTCCCGCCATCGGCTACGGCATCCGCTACGAATACGGCATGTTCCGCCAGGTCATTGAAAACGGCAAACAGGTCGAGCAGCCCGACACCTGGACCGAGCAGGACATCGCCTGGCAATTCCGCCGCCCGAGCAAGCGCTACACCATCCGCTTCGGCGGCAACGTCCACTACCAGGGCGAGCAGTGCATCTGGAACAACAGCGAACAAATCACCGCGCTTGCCTATGACCAGATCATCCCCGGTTTCGACACTGACGTCTCTGACACCCTGCGCCTGTGGTGGGCACACGCGGGCGATGTCTTCAACCTCGGCGACTTCAACAAGGGCGACTACTTCGCCGCCATCGAGAAACAGACCACCTCGGAAAACGTCTCGCGTGTCCTCTATCCGGACGATTCGACCACCGTCGGCCGCGAGCTGCGCCTGCGTCAGGAATACTTCCTCGTCTCCGCCTCGGTGCAGGACATCGTGCGCCGCCACCTCAAAGAAAACGACGACCTGACCAACCTCACCGATACCGTCGTCATCCACTTGAACGACACCCATCCCGTGCTCGCCATCCCCGAGCTGATGCGCATCCTGATTGACGAATACGCCGTCAAATGGGACGACGCCTGGGCGGCCTGTCAGAAAATCTTCTCCTACACCAACCACACCCTGATGAGCGAAGCGCTTGAAAGCTGGCCGGTGGACATGATCGGCCGCATCCTGCCGCGCCACCTGCAACTCATCTTCGAAATCAACGAACACTTCCTCAGTCAACTGCGCGCACAGGGCATGGATGACGACTTCATCCGCCGCGTCTCCATCATCGACGAAGAAGGCGGCCGCCGTGTGCGCATGGCATGGCTGGCAGTCATCGGCTCGCACAAAGTGAACGGCGTCGCCAAAATCCACTCCGAGCTCATGGTCAAATCCCTCTTCGCCGACTTCGCCCGCCTCTGGCCGGAGCGCTTTACCAACGTCACGAACGGCGTGACCCCGCGCCGCTGGATCGCCCTTGCCAACCGGGGCCTCGCGCAAGTGCTTGACCGCCACATCGGCAGAGGATGGCGCAGCCACCTTGAAGATCTCGCCAAACTCAACCCGCTCAAAGAAGACGCCGCTTTCCGGTCCGAAATCCGCGCTGTCAAACTCGAAAACAAACGCCGCCTCGCCGAATACATCAAAGACGAACTCGGCATCAAGGTGAACCCGGAAGCGCTATTTGACGTGCAAATCAAGCGCATCCACGAATACAAGCGGCAACTCTTGAATGTGCTGCACATCGTCAGCCGTTACAACCAGATCCTGAAAAACCCGCACGGCGAGTGGGTGCCGCGCGTCTTCATCTTCGCCGGCAAGGCGGCAAGCGCCTACTACGCGGCGAAAAAAATCATCCACCTCATCAACGATGTGGCGGACGTCATCAACAACGACGGCCGCATCCGCGATCTCATCAAAGTCGTCTTCATCCCCAACTACGGCGTCAGCCTCGCCCAGCTCATCATCCCCGCCGCCGACATCTCCGAACAAATCTCGCTGGCGGGCACCGAAGCCTCCGGTACCAGCAACATGAAATTTGCGTTGAACGGTGCGCTCACCGTCGGCACGCTGGACGGCGCCAACGTGGAGATCCTGAACGCCGTCGGCGAAGACAACATCTTCATCTTCGGCAACACCGTCGAAGAAGTCGAAGCCCTGCGTCAGCGCGGCTACTCGCCGCTGCTCTACCTCGAAAGCGACAAAGAACTGCACGAGACCGTGATGCAAATTACCTCCGGCGCCTTCTCGCCGGAAGAACCGAGCCGCTACCACGAAAACCTGCACATCTTCAGCGACTATTACCAGGTGCTGGCCGATTTCCGCAGCTACGTCGAAGCGCAGGCGCGCATTGACCGCTGCTACCGCAACCAGGACGCCTGGGTCAAGGCGGCAATCGCCAACATCGCCAACATGGGCTACTTCTCCTCCGACCGCGCCATCGAAGACTACGCCCGCGACATCTGGCACATCCGGCCGCTGCCGGAAATCGGTGCCATCACCGGAAATGCACAGGACGACAACAAACCTGCCGCAGTGGAAGAAGAAACGCCGGGCGCAGCGGCAGCGAAAAAGCCGAAACACAAAAAACACTGACGGCGGGCGGCAACGCCCCTGCACGACAAAGACCCCGCCGCCCGGCGGGGCCTTTTTATAGTTAAGCATCTAAAATCATAACGGCGTTGCGTCGCCTTGCCGTACTGGTTTGTACTGTCTGCGGCGACGCGCCTTGTTACGCTTTTTTATCTGTCCAACTATATGGCCGTCTCAAATAGAAACGATACGGTGTTGGCTCACCTCGCCGTATTATAGCTAATGGATTTTATTTTTCATACAGATCCTAAATAGCTCGTCGATATAATTTATTCGCAACTTATTACGAACAGATTTAACCCATGCCCACTTATGCTCAATAGGGTTAAGATCAGGGCTATAAGGCG
>NZ_CALIZP010000056.1 GCF_938028825.1 uncultured Cardiobacterium sp.
GGTGTTGGCGAGCCTCGCCGTACTATCTGTACTGTCTTCGGCTCGCCGCCTTGTCCCATTCCCATTTGAAACGACTATAACATGACCGTTTCGCGTAGAATGCCGCCATCGCGCGCCGTCAGGCGCACGATACCCTCTTCGTTGGCTCCTTCGGGCCATTTTTAATGGAATGAATCTATGCAAAACCCACCTGACCCCACCAAACCCGCCGCCTCAGGGCGCGCGTTATTGCTCGGCATCTTCGTCCTCTCCGGCTTTGCCGGGCTGATTTACCAGTCCATCTGGTCGCATTATCTCGGCATCTTTCTCGGCCACGCTGCTTACGCGCAGGCGCTGGTGCTCGCCATTTTCATGGGCGGCATGGCGGCGGGCGCGATGTGGATTGCCCGCGCCGGCGAGCGCTGGCGCAATCTCATCCGCTGTTATGCCCTGATTGAGGGGCTGATTGGCGTCCTCGGCCTGCTTTTCCACTGGATTTTCACCGCCGTACTCGGTTTCAGTTATGACGTGCTGATGCCGGCAGCGGGTTCGCCCTTCATGGCGGACGTGTTGCGCTGGCTGACCGCCGCCGTGCTCATCCTGCCGCAGACGATTCTTCTCGGCATGACCTTCCCGCTGATGAGTGGCGGCCTCATCCGCCGTTTCCCGGGGCAGGACGGCAGTCTGCTCGGCGGTCTTTATTTCACCAACAGCATCGGTGCGGCCTGCGGAGCACTGCTTTCCGCCTTTGTGCTGCTTCCAGCCTTCGGTCTGCCCGGCACGGTGATGACCGCCGGTGTGCTGAATCTCGTTGTCGCGACCCTTGCCCTTTATCTCGCCCGCACTCCTGAACCACCCGCACATCTCACCCAAAAAGACAACGCTGCAGCGCCCGTACTGCGCCCGCTATTGCGCGTCGTGCTGCTGAGTACGGCGCTCTCCGGTGCGGCGTCGTTTGTTTACGAAATCGTGTGGATCCGGATGTTGAGTATGGCAGTCGGCAGCACCCTGCACGCTTTTGAGCTGATGCTGACTTCTTTCATCGCCGGTATCGCTTTTGGCGGCCTGTGGGTGCGCAAACGCGCCGATAGCAGCCGCGATCCACTCCGTCTCGCCGGCTGGATGCAGGTCGGCATGGGGCTCGCCGCGCTGTTCTCTCTGGTCGTTTACAGCCACGCCTTCGACTGGGTCGGCTGGCTGATGGGCGGTCTGGAAAGAACGGCGAACGGCTACGCGCTTTATTCCTTCGGCACCGCCGTGATTGCCATCGCCATCATGCTGCCTGCCGCTTTTTTCGCCGGCACCACCCTGCCGCTCTTTACCGTGACGCTGCTGCGCAAGGGGCATGGTGAGCGGGTCATCGGCCAGGTCTATGCCTGGAATACTATCGGCTCGATTGCCGGTGTCTTCGCCGCCATGCACCTGATGATTCCGGCGCTGGGATTGAAACTGGCACTGGTACTGGCGGCCTTCATCGATATGGCCATTGGCCTTTTCCTGCTGCGCCGCGAGGCCGACAGCAAACCGCGCCTGCTGCGCACCGCAGTGGCGACAGCGGCAGTGGTACTGGCGACTGTCCTCAGCATTAGCAAGGTGCAGTTTGACCCGCTGAAACTGGCAAGCGGCGTGTTCCGCACAGGGCAGGTGTCCACCTCCGGACAGATATTGTTTTATCGCGACGGCAAAACGGCCAGCGTTTCCGTACAGCAAAACAATACCCAGCGCTCCATTGCCACCAACGGCAAGCCCGATGCCAGTATCGAGATGCAGGAGCAACCGGCGCCGGATGAAGCAACGATGGTCTTGCTCGCCGCCCTGCCGCTGGCGATACACGACAAGCCGGAGGAAATCGGCGTCATCGGTTACGGTTCGGGGATGAGCACGCACACCCTGCTCGGTGATGCGCGGGTACAGCGGGTCGATACTGTCGAAATCGAGCCGGTGATGGTGGAAGCGGCCAAACTCTTCGGCAAGCACGTTGAGCGGGCTTATACCGATCCGCGCTCGCACATCATCATCGATGACGCCAAATCTTACTTTTCCGGACGGCAGGCGAAGTACGACATTATTGTCTCCGAGCCGTCGAACCCGTGGATTAGCGGCATCGGTGCGCTGTTCGCGCGCGAGTTCTACGACTTCGTGCCGCGCCACCTGAAGCCGGACGGTCTCTTCGTGCAATGGGTGCAGCTCTACGAAATCGATGATGCGCTGGTCGCTTCCATCATCAACGCACTTACCCCGGCATTTGCTGATTACCGCGCCTATATCACCAATGCTGCTGATCTTGTCATTATCGCCACCCCCCAAGGCACCTTGCCGGAACTGCGTGCAGAGCGCGTCTTGCAGGGGTTTATCGGCGACGACCTGAAGCATCAGGGCATTGATAGTGCCGCCCAGCTGCAACTGCGCCAAATTGCCGACGGACGGTTGCTACGCGCCTACGGTACTCTGTTCGGCACGCGGGCGAACTCCTACTACTACCCGCGCCTGAGCCTGGATGCGCCGCAAACCCGCTTTACTTCAAGCACGGCTTCCTATCTCATCGATTTGAACACCCCGGTTCCTGCTACTGCCGGCCTGCTCCCGGAAGCCTTGGGTATCCGGCAGGCACTGCCGGCTACAACAACGCCTTCACCACTGCGCTCGTTCCAGGGGGAAATGAATACACACGATGCCCGCAGCTATGCCGAGCTGCTGCGCACCGGCCACTTGGCGGCAACGGCGGCACAACGGCTTGATCCCCCGCTGCTGTCGACCACTTACCTGTTGTGGCAAGCGGCAAGGCAGGCCTGCCACAGACAGGATGATGGCACGGCGGTGGAAATATTGGCGCGCAATCTGCGCAGTGCAGTCAATCTCACCCTGATGACCCTGCCTCCCGAACTGCATCAGGGCGTGCTTATTGACCCGGCCTGGCTGCCCTGCGCACCGGAGGCGGTTTCCGCCGATTTTGCTGACATCCTGCGCCTCAATGCGGCACTGGCGGCGCGCGACTGGTCAGGTGCGCATGCGCTGGGCGAGGCCTGGCTGGGCAAAGTGGATGCCAATCCGGTATGGAAAGCCCAATTTGACGACATCGCGCTCGCGGCCGTATTGCTTGATCACGCCCGCAACGGTCAATGGCAGGCATTGCAGGCGGCGGAAAAACGTCTCTCGCCTGCGATGACGGCGCGCAATGGGCAGAGCTACCGCCTGATCCGCCTGCTGCTGGCAATGGCGGACAATGAACAGGCTGCTGCCCGGGAGACGGTAAAGTAAACCCGCCCGCACAACCAAAAAACCCGCGTCAGCGGGTTTTTTTACAGGCGCAACGCCTTATCAGCTTCGCATCGCCATCGGCAGGCGGCGGATGCGGCGCTGTTCGCTGCCCGGGTCGGGGCGGGGCAGGTGGTCGCCGAGCCGCCATTGCAACTGGGCGGTGTCCACGCCGAGTCTTTGCCAGGCGAGTTGCAGGTGGGCGCGGCAGTTGTGCAGGGTGTCGGCATCGGCGGCGGCGGTGAGGGTGATGCCGGTCGGGCTGTGCTGGCTCAGGCGGTAGTCGTTTTTCC
>NZ_CALIZP010000057.1 GCF_938028825.1 uncultured Cardiobacterium sp.
TGATATCGACAAGCTATTTAGGATCTGTATGAAAAATGAAATCCATTAGCTATAAGCATCAAGGGCGGCGTATTGGACATCATCGACAGGTTCGCACCATTCGTTGTCTGCACCTTCTTTGGGAACGGTAACGGAAATGTGTGAAAACCATTGGTCTTTGACCGCGCCGTGCCAATGTTTGACTTCGGGCGGAATATCGACCACATCGCCTGTGCGCGCCAGGTTTTCGCCGTCGTAGCTGTGCAAGTCATTGGATGCGCCTGATTAGAAACCGCCGCCGTGAATTCACACCATGACCGCCCGTTTGTTGCCGTCGTTTTTCGGTGCCCAGATGTTCAGGTTCAGGCATTGCTCGCTTTCCGGCATTTCAGGGCCGGCAAAGAAGAAAGAACGCCCGCCCATCGGCACCTGCGGGCAAACGTCGCCATAGGTCAGGGCCAGTTTTTCGCCCTGCCAGTTTGCCACTTTTTGCGGTGGCATGAAGCGGGCAGCAGTGGCATACGGAATGCCCTTGTAGGTCAGGATGTCGCGGTGGATATAGCCTTGCACCGTGCCGCTTTGGGTTTGCACGACGGCGATGCCGTTACCCGCCTGTATGGCGTCGGCGTGGGCAAAAGCAGGCAGGGCCAGGGTGATGGCGAGGATAAGTAGGTGCTTTTTCATAAGTGCTCCTGTCATGGGTAAAGGGCGGAAGGCGGCGGGTGGTGCGTGGCAATAGTGGCAAGCCAAGCGTTTTTTCCGGTACGCCGCTGTCTCCGCGAGTCTGGTCTTGTCGTCCGCCAGGGCGACAGGTTTGTTTACAGGTTCTTGCCGAAAAAGTCCTTCAGCTTGGCGCTGATTTCTTTGACGTATTCCGGCTGCCAGTAGGTCTGGATGTGGCTCGCGCCCTTGACGAGATAGAGTTCTTTATCGGCGGTTCCCGTGGCGTTTTTGAAGACTTCTTCGCTCATGTAAAGGCTGTCGGCCTTGTCGCCGGCAATCATCAAGAGCGGCTGGTTAATCAAATCCACGTTGGTGTTGACGTCGAAGGTCATCAGGTCTTGCAGGCTGCTCAAGGTGTAGTTGGTCTGCGAGTTCGGGTGGGCGTGGGTCTGCGCGTAGTATTCGTAGCCTTCGCGGTACATCTCAAAAGGCAGCGCCGCGACTTGCTCTTTCGTCATACCCGCCGCAAACGCGGGCGAATATTGCACTTCGCCGCCTGCCACTTCCTGGGCGCGGGCGACTGCCGCTTGTTGCAAACGCTGCCGGATGGTGTCGGTCTGGCTGCGCATGAAGCCGTTGCGCCGCGCGTCGCCACTGTTGAACAGGGAAATCGTCGCCACCGCCCGGAAGCGCTTATCCCCCTGGGCTGCCTTCAGGGCGTAACCTCCGCCGCCACAGATGCCGAGCAGGCCGAGGCGATTGACATCCACGCCTTGGTACCGGCCGATGAAGTCGGCGGCGGCGCGGATGTCTTCGATGCGGAATGCGGGCCGGTCGGTGTAGCGTGGTTCGCCGCCGCTGGCGCCCTGGTAGGCGGCGTCAAAGGCAATGGTGATATAGCCCGCTTCCGCCAGTTTCTGCGCATACAGCCCGGCGACCTGTTCTTTCACGCCACCGTTGGGGTGGGCGACGACGATGGCCGGGTAGCTTTTCGCCGGGTTGAATCCGGCGGGGGTGTAGACGTTGGCCGCCGCTTCGATGCCGTTGGCCGGGTAATGCACCGGCTGCAAATGCACCGCCCCCGGAACGTTGGCCCGCAGGGCGCCGGCGTAGGTCAGGGTAAAGGGATTTGCTGAGTAATCAGTGGTCATGGGCGCTCCTATTCAGATGAAAACAATGGGAAATTATGAATTAAGCCAGGCGCGCACCGTCCGGGCCACGGCCGCGCGGCGTTGGCCCTGTATGGCCAGGAGAATGCCCTTTTTCTCGTAGCCGCCTTCAACGCTGAGGCCCGGCAGGATGCGACTCTGCGGGGCCAGCCGGGCCAGGGTGGCAAAGCCGTCGCCGACGCCATAGCCCGCATGGGTATTAAAGGGACAGAGGGTTTTACCGCCCAGGTCGGCCTGGCGTAAAAAAGTCTGCACGGGCGACGGCAGCTGCATGGCCCAGGTCGGCCAGCCGAGATAAATGCGCTCCACACCGGTCAAATCGGGCATGGCGGCCAGCGGGTGGCCACTACCGTCCGCCAGTTCTTTGGCGGCGGCCGCCACCTGGGCCTGATAGTCCCGGGGATAGGGCGGCTGCGGTTCGAGGGCGAAAAGAATGCCGCCGGTCTGTTCGGTGATGATTTCAGCCACGGCGCGGGTGTTGCCGCTGCGGGACAGGTAAACGACGAGCGGGCGGGACGGGCGGGCGTGGGTCATGGCGGGTATCAGGGCGGCGGCGGTGAACAGGGTGAGCAGTCGGCGGCGGCGCATGGCCGCAGGCAGATGAAACATGATTGCTCCTTTATGGTGGCAATGGAGGCAGGATAGCGGCAAGATTTATCCGGATAAACCGCCTTCTGCCGTATGTACTGTTCGGCAATAGCGGACAATCCCCTACCCTTTCTTGGAGGAAACGCCATGCGCCGCTTTAACGACATCTACCTCTTCCTGCACGTCGCCCGCTGCGGCAGCTTCACCGCCGCCGCGCGACAACTGGGCCTGTCCAAATCCGCCCTCAGCCAGAACATCGCCAATCTGGAAGACGCGCTGGGACTGCGCCTCTTCAACCGCAGCACACGCAGCCTCGCCCTCACCGCCGCCGGGGAGCGGCTGCTCGCTGCCAGCGCCGCGCCCTTCGCCGCGATTGAAGCGGGGCTGGAGCGCCTGCGTGAAGACAGCGACGGCGTCCCGGTGCGCATCAATGCCCCACAACTCGCCTGCGAGTGGATACTGCTGCCCAAACTGCGCCCGCTGCTCGCCGCCAACCCGCACCTGCGCGTGGAAATCACGGTGGACAACCGCTTTGTGGACATCGTCGGCGAAGGCTACGACCTCGGCGTGCGCCTCGGCGACGAGGTGGCAAAAGACATGGTGGCGTTGCGCATCTCGCCGCCGCTGACCATGACGCTGGTCGCCTCGCCGCCATACCTGCACGCCAACCCGCCGCCGCAGACGATGGACGACTTGCCGCAACACCGCCTGATCGGCCTGCGCCTGCGCCATGCCGACGGCGCGCTCCTGCCGTGGGAACTGACGGTGGACGGTGAGCGGCGGGAATACCGCCCGGCGGCGCAGGTGGTGGTCAACCAGAACCAGAAACAGGCGGCGCTGGCGCACCTCGGCATCGCGCAAGTCTCGCTGCCGCTGGTCGCGGACGAACTGGCGCGCGGCGCGCTGGTGGAAGTGCTGCCCGCCTGCGCGGTCGCGTACCCGCCGCTTTACGCCTACTACCCCAACCGCAAAGGCCACCCGGCGGCGCTCGCGCAAGTGCTGGCGGCGCTTCGGGAAGCATGAAGCGGGGCAATTCCCTTTCCATCGTCGCCATACAACACCATCCGGGTATCCCGCAAACGGGAGAAGAGTGTCTATCATGCGGGCTTTCGTACACGACAAAAATCCATCGCCCGCCGAAGTAGTGGATATCAATGCTTCGT
>NZ_CALIZP010000058.1 GCF_938028825.1 uncultured Cardiobacterium sp.
TCCGCAATGTGCCGCTGCTGTTGCAGCTTTTTTTCTGGTACTTCGCCGTGCTCGCCGTCCTGCCCGCACCGCGCGCCAGCACGCTGCGCTGGGGCTGCGATGAGACCGGTTGTCTCGCCATGCTGAATAACCGTGGGCTCGCCCTCGCTGCGTCGCTGTGGCAGCCGCCGTTACAGTGGGCGCTTGCCGCGTTCGCCTGCGGTATCGTCGCCACGCTGCTGCTCTGCGGCTGGAACCGTCGCCGCCAGCGGCACAGCGGGCAGGTGCTGCGGCTGTGGTGGGCGTACGGTCTGCTCACCGCCGCGCTGCCGCTGGCGGTGTTTTTCGTGCTGGTCGGGCCGGAGCAGGTGAGCCGCCCGCTGTTGCAGGGGTTTAATGTGCGCGGCGGTGTGACGCTGTTGCCGGAGCTGCTGGCGCTGTGGCTGGCGTTGTCGCTGTATAGCGCCTCGTATGTGGCGGAGTATGTGCGCAGCGGCATTGCCTCGGTGCCGCGCGGGCAGTATGAGGCGGCGGAGTCGCTCGGCTTGCCGCCGGCGCGGGTGATGCGCCTCGTCGTGCTGCCGCAGGCGCTGCGGGTGATGGTGCCGCCGCTCACCAGCCAGTTCGCCAATGTGGTGAAGAACTCGTCGCTGGCGACGGCGATTGCCTACCCCGATCTGGTCTCGGTCTTTACCGGCACGGCGCTCAATCAGACGGGGCGCGCAGTCGAGATTATTGTGATGACGATGACGGTCTATCTCGCCATCAGTCTGGTGATTTCTTTATTGATGAACGGCTATAACCGCCGTGTCCGCCTGGTGGAACGATGAGTGATTTTTCCTATTTGCCCGACCGCGCCCCGCCCGCATCCGAATTCGGCCTGTGGTGCTGGCTGCGCCGTAATCTGTTTGCCTCGCCGCTGCACGTCTGTCTGACCCTGCTGGCGCTGTACCTGCTCTACCGCATCCTGCCGCCGCTCTTCCTCTGGGCGGTGTGGCACGCCGATTTGCGCGGCACGACGGCGGCCGATTGTCAAAGCGGCGGCGCCTGCTGGGTCTTCATCAAAATGCGCCTCGCGCAGTTTCTCTACGGTTTTTATCCCGAAGCGGAACGCTGGCGGGTGTGGCTGCTGTTCCTCGGCATCGTCCCCGCCACCTTCGCCGCGCTGTGGCGCGGGCGCGGACGGGCGCGGCTGTGGGCGCTGGTCTTCACCCTCTTCATCCTGCCGCCGCTGTCGTGGTTCCTGCTGCGTGGCGGCGTCCTCGGCCTGCCGCCGGTGCGCAGCAACCAGTGGGGCGGGATGATGCTGACCCTCGTCGTCGCCTCTGCCGGGCTGGTCTTCGCCCTGCCGCTCGGCATCCTGCTCGCGCTGGGGCGCACGTCCAATCTGCCGGTGCTGCGCGCGTGCTGCACGGTCTTCATCGAACTGTGGCGCGGCGTGCCGCTCGTTACCGTCCTCTTCATGGCGAACGTCATGCTGCCGCTCTTCCTGCCGCCGCATATCCACGTCGATAACCTCCTGCGCGCGCTGATTGGCGTCGCCCTCTTCGCCTCGGCCTACATGGCGGAAGTGGTGCGTGGCGGCTTGCAGGCCATCCCGCGCGGGCAGTACGAAGCGGCGGACAGCCTCGGCCTCGGCTATGCAGCGAAAATGCGCCTCGTCATCCTGCCGCAGGCACTCACGACCGTCATCCCCGGTATCACCAATACCTTCGTCGGCCTCTTCAAAGACACCACCCTCGTCTCCATCATCGGTCTCTACGACTTCCTCGGCATCGTCCACTCCGCCGGACAAGACCCCGCCTGGCTCGGCCACAGCATGGAAGGCTACGCCTTCTGCGCCCTCGTTTACTTCCTGCTCTGCTACGGCATGAGCCACACCAGCTACCGCATCGAACGCCATTTCACCCCGGAACGCCCATGACAGACGCCATCAACATCCACCACCTCAACAAGTGGTACGGCAAATACCACGCCCTGAAAAACATCGACCTGAACGTGAAAAAAGGCGAGCGCCTCGTCATCTGCGGCCCATCCGGTTCGGGCAAATCAACGCTGATCCGCTGCATCAACCGCCTCGAAACCTATCAAGAAGGCGAAATCCGCCTGGACGGCGAAGTCCTCACCGGCAGCGCCAAACAGACGCGCGATCTTAGGCGCAAAGTCGGCATGGTCTTCCAGCAATACAACCTCTTCCCGCACCTCACCATCCTCGACAACCTCACCCTCGGCCCCATCTGGGTGAACAAACAGCCGCGCGCGCAGGCAGAAGCGACCGCGCGACAATACCTCGAACGCGTCGGCATCCGCGAACAGGCGGACAAATACCCAGGGCAACTCTCCGGCGGCCAACAACAACGCGTCGCCATTGCCCGCGCCCTGTGCATGGACTGCGAAGTCTTGCTCTTCGACGAACCCACCTCGGCACTCGACCCGGAAATGATCAAAGAAGTGCTGGACGTCATGATCGAACTCGCGGAAAACAGCCGCATCACCATGCTGGTCGTCACGCACGAAATGGGCTTCGCCCGCACCGTCGCCGACCGCATCGTCTTCATGGACAAAGGCGAAATCCTCGAAACCGCACCGCCGGAAGACTTCTTCACCAACGCCCGCCACCCGCGCGCGCAAGAATTTTTGAGCCAGATATTGCAGCAGCCGGGGTAGGGGGGCAAGATTTATGCCAATTCCAAAAATTAAACTGAGAAACCAGCGTGGCGGAGACAGTACGACATACGGCGAGACGTGCCGACACACTCAGATTATTTCCTAGACAGGTATTATCCACGCTTGGTGGTTTTTCTGCTTATCGCAAACAGTGTAGGTAATAGGTCGTGCACAGTGGGATACGAATTATTGTGAAAGATAGAACGAAATAAGTAGAACAAGTTAAAATGGTTCTGAAGGATGACTATTTCAAGAATATCTTGATCTGGTATTCTTAAAGGGTATTTAAAAGGTTAATAGTATGAAGATTAAAAGTTTTTCTGTTTCTAATTTTAGAAGCATTACGTCTGCGCATAAAATAAGCATAGCCAATGATTTAACAATTCTAATAGGAAAAATAATGAAGGTAAATCCAACTTGCTGCGAGCACTACAGGTAGCCATGGATGCGCTTCAAAGGCCAAGTGAGAGAAGATTAAGAAATTATATAATTGACAGGTTGGGTATATACAACTGGGAGCGAGACTTTCCTATTCAGCTTCAAGAAAAAAGACGTTCTGCACAAACTATTTTTAAAATAGATTTTCTTCTGGACAATTCAGAGATAATAGAGTTTAAAGAACTTACAGGTGCTAATTTGAATGGAATTTTGCCAATTGAGATAAAAATTGGGAAAGATGATATTCCAATTATTAATATAAAAAAATCAGGTAAGAATGCTTCGCAGCTTACAAATAAAGTACAAAAAATATCTAGCTTTATAGGTAGTCGGGTTTCTTTCAACTATATACCAGCAATAAGGACAGATAAGGAGGCATTGGATGTAGTTCAAAGGATGCTGTCTCATGAACTAAGATTGCTTGAGAATAATGATAAATATATCCAAGCGTTAAAAGCCATTGAAAATTTACAGCAACCTGTACTAGATAAATTAGCTGAACAAATACAAAAGCCGTTATCAGAATTTCTCCCTTCGATTAAGAAAGTATCTATCGAAATTTCTGAAGTTAATCGGAAGATTGCACTGAGAAGAGATATTGATATTATTATTGATGATGGGATAGAAACAAGTTTGGAATATAAAGGTGATGGAGTAAAAAGCCTAGCAGCACTAGGGTTATTGAAGAATAAAACAGAAACCGCAGGTGCCTCAATTATTGCTATTGAAGAGCCTGAATCACATTTGCATCCTGGTGCAATACACCAGATTAATGAAATTATTAATTCTCTTTCTAAGATGAATCAAGTTATATTAACAACGCATAATCCGTTATTTGTAAATAGAGAAAATCTTAAAAGTAATATCATTATAGATAAAGGAAAGGCAAATCCAGCAAAAAATATAGATATGATACGCGATGTGTTAGGAATAAGAGCTTCAGATAATTTAATACATGCTAATTATGCTTTATTAGTAGAAGGCAATGGGGATGTTAAAATATTTAAGGCAATATTGCCAGTATTGAGCAATAATCTGGCAAAAGCGTTAAAAAATAATCTATTAATAATAAAATCGATGGGTGGTTCAGGAAATTTATTATATGAACTATCTTTATTAAGAACATGTCTATGTCTCACCCACACTTATCTTGATCATGATGAAGCTGGCAGAAATGCTTTGGAAAAAGCACGCAGGGAAGGATTAATAGATAATTCAAGTTATACAATGTCAACATGTGCGGGGATGAAAGATTCTGAAATTGAAGATTGCTTAGATATAAATTGCTATAAAGATGCTATTTCTAGAGAATTTGGGATAGATATAACTTCATCTAAATTTAGTCCTAAATTCAAGAATAATAGAAAATGGTCTGATCGTATGAAAGATTGTTTTATATTGTCTGGAAGACTAGGTGATGATCATGAACTTTCAAAAGCAAAAGCCATAGTGGCAGAAGAAGTATCTAAGAATCCACACTGCCTTAATCAACATAAATGTGATTCCATTAAAGCCCTTGTTGATTCATTAGAGAGAATGCTTGCGAATATTTGAGCGAGCGTAGAGTGGGCTCAACTCCGTCTTATCCAGCACCGTCGTGATAAACCTTTGACGGGTTTCTTTTTACCTGTATTTGCTTAGAACGTGTTCATTGTCTCAGCCTCTGCTGTAAACTATCGGTATGAACAGAAAAACCTACCCAAGCGATATCAGTCG
>NZ_CALIZP010000059.1 GCF_938028825.1 uncultured Cardiobacterium sp.
GCCTCTTCGCCACCGGTAGGAATTTTGTGTCCAGTGGACACAGCGGCAGCGCTTTCACCGCCGGCAGGAAACCTGCGGCAGTAAATACCGGCAGTGCGGCTGCACATCAGAGACTCTCCCGTTGCGGGCGGTATCTGAACCCGTCAGTGAGTTTCTGCCAAAAGGCGTCCCCGGCCGCTGCTTCTGCGGCAGCCCCGGCCTGATGTGCGGCCGCAATCCGTTGCGTGGTGTCGTCATCGGCGATGCGCAGTTGTTCCCGGACAATGGCAACTCCGGCGTCATACGCACTGTGTCCATGCCAGGGTAAATCGCCGTCAGCGTTGCCGCCATGGGTTTTGCCGTCCAGCTCGCCTTTGACGAGGACGTAGGCTTGTCCCTGCCCGTCCAGCAGTACCATGCCGTCAGTCAGACGGATAGCGGTCAATTTGTCGCGTAGCGCCGCTTGTTCCCGCGTTTTTTCCGCGTCAAGCAGGCGCTGGCGGATGGCCTGCAAGCGCGCATGCTGGTCACCGAGGAATGTCAGCGTGCCGCAATGGGCGCGGTAGAGCAGGGCTTCCGTGTACCTGTGCGGTACGTTCACGCGGTTGTCGAGCAAGCCCATCAACACGATGGCGGCGGTGTCTTCGTCGGTCCGGTAGTGGAAGTTCTGGCCGTTGTGCGTATAGCTGCCGCGTTTGAGCAGATTGAGCACGGCATGCACGGTGGGTTTGCCGTATTTGGCTTCCAGCGGCGCAATCAGTTCGGCGAAGCAGTCCGTGGCGAGGTAGGCGAAGGGGGTTTTCCCCTTCCCCCCACACCCCCTTCCCCGGAGGGAAGATTTATTAAACCCGTAGGGTTTAATTCAACCACGCGCGTGGGTGCGCACGCGCCCGCGCGGGTACGCGCGCGGTTATATATATCCCCACCATTTCCCGTCGTGGGTAACGCTGATGCATCCGTGGATAACGGGATTTGGGCGTCCCCGCCCCGTGATGCAGATTTGGATAACGCCGATGCATCCGTGGATAACGGGATTTCGGTGTCCCCGTCCCGTGATGCAGATTTGGATAACGCCGATGCACCCGTGGATAACGGGATTTCGGCGTCTCCGTCCCGTGATGCAACTTTGGATAACGCTGATGCATCCGTGGATAACGGTGTCTCTCCGCTGCACAGCGGCAGCAGGTTGATGTCATTTTTCTTGCCGTCCTGCCCCGGTGCCGCGCTACCTTCCGCCGTCAGGTCGAGATAGATGTCGTAACGGTCCCGGGGCAGGGCAAACAGCTCGTCTTTGCACAACTGCCGCAGCCGCTTGCCGCCATGCCGCCCCTCTTCTTGCAGGAAGACCAGATAGTTGCTGTCCAGTGCCAGTACGGTATCGACCGGGGCCGGCGTGGGGAAGACGGTGTAGCGCTGCCGTTCACGCCGTTTTTTCACCACCTGCGGCAGCAGGGCGATGACCCGCAACGCCCGCAACACTTTCAGCCGGCGGCTGATGCTCGACTGGGCGGTGCCGAGCATCTCCGCAATCTGGCGCTGGTCGGGCGTAATATGGCTGCGCCCCTGCTGCATGTCGCGGAAGAGCATCCACAGACGGATCTCGTTGCCGTCCAGGGTGCGCAGGATGTCCACATCGACCGAGAGGCGCGGCCGCAGGATGCGGATGAAAGGCGAGGGCGGCTGTGTCTCCGCCGCCTGTTGCCGGCTGATGAAGAGGGTGGGGTATTGCCTGTTCATTGTGCACCTCCTTCGGCATCATCGCCGCTTTCGTCTTCGTCTCCGCTGAAGCCGGCGTAGTTCTTGCAGTAGTAGCCGTCATAGACGCGGTTCAGTTCGAGGTTGGTCGTCTCCGCCATGCGGATCAGCAGTTGCAGCGGATGCGGCTCGCTGCCCTGACGGCGGTAGCAGTTGAGCAGGTTGTTGTGGATGGTCGCCAGCATGTCCTGCATGTCCAGCGAGAGGGATTGCGGCCGGTTACGCTCTGCTTTCGGCACCCCGGCCATGGTTTTGAGGCGGTTGTATTCGGCTTCGCCGAGGCCGAGCAGTTCGTGCAGCATCCGCCGTGAGGCACCGAGGCGCAGTGCGGTCATCACCAGCGCCTCCATTTCATCGCGTGCGGCGAGGTGGCCGAGCCGGGTTTTCAGCACGTCCGAGAGCCGGACCTCAAAGGGGCTGCTGCGGACGAGGATTTGCCGGGCATCAAGGCTGAGACGACGCAGCTGGACAATCATGCCGGCCGAGAAGCCTTTGCGCTGCAAGTAGCGGTGATGGCGAGGGTTGGCCGCTGCCGCGCTGTATTGTTGCAGGATGAAGGCCTGTATCTGGTAATCGAAGTCCTGCATGACGGCTACTCCTCACGGTCGGCGACCCGCAGGTAATCGTGGATGGCGGCGGCGAGTCGGGCAAACTGGCGCTGCGCTTCCTGTCCCTTGGCATGGATGCTGAAGCCGTAATGCAGGGCGGACAGGTAGGGGCGCAGCGGTTGCAGCTGTGCCTGAATGTCGCGCACCTGTTGCAGGCAGTCCGCCCAGTAGGGCAGGGTATCCTCCTCGCCCCGGGCGCGGCGGTAATCCCATTGCAGGTGATACCAGCCGGCAAACAGGTCGGTCAGTTCCATGTACAGCACTGCTTCCTCGTCGTTGAAGGCGGCATCGAGCGGGTCAAGACGCGTCCCGGCCTGGGCCAGTTCTTCGCGGATGGCGCTCAGGGCGTGTTCGGCGGGAATGCAGAAAGGCGGGTCGCGCTGTTCGTCGAGATGGCGCTGCACCAGCGGATAACGCAGGCGCAGATGGCGGATTTGTTCGTGCAGTATGTCGTCGGCTTTTGCCAACGGCGACAGGGCAGGGGGGTTGGGCCCGGATGCTGTTAATCCCGTCCCGTCTGCCTCAGTATCTGTCATGCTCCCTGTGTCAGTGGGGTGATCATGGTCTGCGCCAGCAGGGTGATGACCGTCGGCGGTATCAGCGGAGGGCGTACCGCTTGCTGTGTCAGGGGGCGGATTTGCCCCGGCTTCACCTGCGGCAGCAGCAGGGGGGCGCTGCATGGTTGCTTGGGCGGCTTGCTCGCGCTCAAACTGCGCGACATCGGCCAGCAGCTCGCTGCGGTAGAGGGTGCCGGTCTCGCAAAGCTGTTGCAGCTCGAAATACACCAGCTGCCTGTCCATGGCGAAGGCCCTGCCGATGTCGGCGCAGCAATCGGACAGCGCCGCATCGAGGCAGTCGGCGGCAAAGTCGGCATCATCAGTGGCGGCCAGGTGATCGAGATAGCCGCGTTGCGCCGCTTCGCCGCTCAGGGTCTGCGGCGCGGCGAAGCGTTCATCAACGTATTTGCGGATGGCATGGAAAGTCTTGCGGATTTCTTCGATACGCGGTTTTCCCATGCCGGCGGCCAGTGCCTGCGGCAGACGGTCAGCGAGGTGTTGCGCGGTGAAGACAAAGACAGATGCCATGCTGCGTTTGATCGTCCATCCTTGTTGACCCAGTAGATCAACCAGTTCCCGCACCGACAGGCTTTTATCCTGCGCCTGTTCATAGAGGCTTTTCAGGCGCCAGACCGCCAGCGACTTGTCGAGCAGGGTCATCTCGCCGCGCACCTCGTTCTCGACCATGTGATGGAGGAGGATGTCGGCATCGGAGACATAGGGGACGAAGTGGCAGCGCTGGTAGAAGAATTTCTCGTCATGCGTTTCCTGCCACAGCTGTTTCAGGGCGCGCAGGCGGGTGTTACCGCCATCGTAGAGGGTATAACCGGCCTCGCCGGGGCGGCGCGTCACTTTCAGCGGCTGTTGCAGGCCGATGGTGGCGATGGATGCCTTGATTTCGGCAAAGAGCGGATTGTCAGCACGGCGCGGGTTGAGGGCAAACTCGTGGATGTCGTCGAGGTTGATGGAAATAACCGCATTGCGCCCGACCAGGGTCTTGTCATCGGGCGGGGTGTCGAGGTTGAGATCAATACCGCCGAGGGCGGCGTCGTAGGCGTTATTGGTCATGGCAGCCTCCCTGTGCAGTAGTGCCAGTTTCCGTGGGGTTCGCTGTTGCTTTCGGCGCAGGGCAATGCGGGGCATCGGTGGCTTGATTCGTCCCCGTCCCGGGTGACGATATTCTTTCCCCATCATCCTTGCCGCTGCCGTTCGCCGCTGACAATGCGGCTTTGCCGCCATCGAGACGCAAATCGGCATAGTGCGGCAGCAGCTCGTGGATGACCGCCTCCATCACCGACACGGCGCTGCGCGGGTCATGCCGCGCCGTTTCCAGACGGTGCGCCGGCTGGCGCTGGCTGATGCACTGTTTCCACACCACCCGTTGCGGGATGGCCGTGCGCAGCACGGCGATATGACGGGCAATAGCACCAAAATTCTTGCGGATGGCGGCAATCGCCGAGCGGGTCTCGATGGTGTGATCTTCGCGGTTGATGAGGATGCGCAGCGGCGGTGGCTGATCAGTAAAACCCATCGCCGCCAGACCGCGAACCACATTGGAGTAGATATTGATGGAACGGGGCAGCTCCTGGGTGCTGATAAGGTCGGGCGTGGTTGGGACAATGACGATGTCGGAGGCCACCAGTGCCATTTCCTGCAACTGGCCCCGACCGTCCTTGCCCTGGGTATCGATGACGATGATGTCAAAGTCGCCCTCCACCCTGGCCAGCATGGTTTTCAGGGCAAAGGAGGCGGAAAACTCCTCGCGCATCCACTGGTTGAGGGTCTCGCCGTCATCATTGTTGGCAATCAGGCTGATGCGGGGGAAAAGCGTGCTGCGGATGGCGTAAGCGTCTGATTGGGTGACAAATTCCACCAGTCCCGGACCCTGCCGCAGTTCTTGTGGAGTGCAAAAGAACTTGCTCAACGAGCCCTGCGGGTCGAGATCGATGCAGAGGACGTTGAGGCCCATATCGGCGAGGGCGCAAGCGCCGTTAATTGCCCAGGTGGATTTGCCAACGCCCCCCTTGCTGGATACCAGAGACAGCTTTTGTGCGCGATTGAGGTTCATGAGCGGCCTCCGGTGGTAGCAAAGAGCGAGTCTTGGAAGGCTGCGGATTCATCGGGCGATGCCGGGACGGCAGCGTCACGACTGGAAGCCAGGATGCCCTCGGGCAATTGCTCGTAAGGGCCGAGATACTGACGAATGTCGTCAAGGCTGGCATGGGCGAAGAAATCGGTTTCAAGCACCTTGCGGATGCGCGAGGAAAATTTCTTGGCGGGGCCGGCTTCGCGAAAATAGGCGCAGATGCCGGGATGGAGATAGACGCGCACCAAGACAGGGGCGGCGGTCAGGTTGAGCAGATGGAACTGCGCGGGTTGTTGGTTGCCGGGCATGGATTGTACTCCGTTGAGATGGACTGCATGGTTCTATAACCGGCAATACCCGGCACATGATGAAAAATGCCGCTGCTTAGCGGGTGCGAATGGTCTAGGGCTGTCAGGGGGCGGGTTCAGCCGCCACGCCATCAACTTCCTAGAATGAATATTATGTTCGCTATTTATCTCGCTAAATCTGGGGAACGCGCCACATTGGCCGCCCCTGTGTGCAGCGGCGACTCAAGAGCCGGGTGTTTATTCCGTTTGGCAATCTTGCGCAAATCTCCACATGAATCTCCCGCGTCATCGCTATAATGCGCGCCCCCTGCGGGTACTCTTACCACACACATATGGAGCACATGATGAACAGACGCACTCTGCATCTCGACCTGCTGCACAGCGGGAAATACCGCCAGCACATCGTCAAGGTCAAAAAAGGAAAAGGCGCTTTCAGCCGCCACGAGAAACATAAAAAACACCACCGGGATGCAGGTGGTGTTTTTTTATGTCTGTTACTTTCATGCGCGGCAAAAGCCGTCAAGCGACGTAGTTGCCGGGTTCGCGCCAAGCAGCGTCAATACCAGCCCGTCAGGCGGACCCGTTGGGGGGGAAAGGTTTTTGTCGTGTACGAAGGCCCGTTACCCTGCCTTTGGCGGGGATAAAAGACCATTGCGCTTGTCCCACCAGGCGCAGATGTTGGCGACCAGCGCGCCGCTGATGTTGTGCCAGACGCTGAAAATGGCACTCGGCAATGCCGCTTCGGGGCTGAAATAGCGGGTACCGAGGACAGCGCCGAGGCCGCTGTTCTGCATGCCGACTTCGATCATCACCGCGCGGCGCTGCGCGCTGTTCATGCCGGACAGCAGGGCGGCGATGAAGCCGAGGGCGTAGCCGAGCAGGTTGTGCAGGATGACGACGCCGAAGATGATGAGGCCGCCGGTGGCGATGGTTGCGTGGTTGAGGGCGACGACGATGGCGATGATGAAGACGATGCCGGCCACGGAAATGAGCGGCAGGGCGTCGCGCAGGAGTTGCAGGTGGCGGTCGAAGAGGCGGTTTATCACCACGCCCGCGATGATGGGCAGCAGCACGGTTTTCAGAATATCAAGCATCATTTTGCCCGCTTCGATGTCCACGCTTTTATCCGCATAGAATTGCAGCAGGAGCGGCGTGAGGAGCGGTGAGAGCAAGGTCGAGCAGGCGGTGATGGTGACACTCAGGGCGACATCGCCGCGCGCGAGGTAGGTCATGACGTTGCTGGATGTGCCGCCCGGACAGCAGCCGACGAGGATGACGCCGAGGGCGACCATTGGGTCAAGCAAGAAGACGCGCACCAGCAGGTAGGCAAGCAGCGGCATGATGGAAAACTGTGCGACGATGCCGAGCAGCACTTGCAGCGGACGGCGGGCGATTTCCCCGAAGTCCCGCGCGCGCAGGGTCAGTCCCATGCCGAACATGATGACGCCGAGCGCGTAGGGGATGGCGCTTTTCAGCGGCACGAAGGGCTGCGGCAGTGCGTAGCCGATGACGGCGAAGACAATCGCCCACAGGGCGAAGGTCTGCCCGATAAACGTGGATAACTTGCGGATTTTGTGCATAAAGCTCCCTGATGATGTTGCAACGCCCAGGGCTGCACCAGCGCCGCCCCGAGCCGGACAATGCCTTTCCGGCGACCCCGTGCCGCCGTCTGCGGCGCGGGTTTTGCCGACAAGGAAAAGCAATGAAAAAATGGAAAGAGTGTATCCTAGCGCGCGTTTTTTTCCGCTTCCACCCCAACATGACTATTGCACCTGAAATCATCGTCCGCATTCTTGACTATTTCGGCGTCTTCACCGCCGCCGTCGCCGGCACCGTGCTGGCGAAACGCCAGCAGCTCGACATCTTCGGCGCGGTGATGGTCGCCTTTGCCACCGCCATCGGCGGCGGCACGACGCGCGATTTGCTCCTCGACCGCCGCCCGCTGTTCTGGCTGGTGGATCTCAACTACGCCTATCTGATTACCGCCACCTCCATCATCACGCAAATTTTCTACTACCAGTTCGAACGCCTCGACAAGCCGTTCCGCTGGTTCGACGCCCTCGGCATGGCGACATTCACCGTCATCGGCATCGAAATCGCGCAAATGCGCGTCGTTTCGCCGCCGGTCGCGGTGCTGATGGGGGTAATCACGGCGGTGATGGGCGGGATACTGCGCGACATCATCTGCCGTCAGGTGCCGCTCCTCTTGCAAAAAGAAATTTATCTCACCGCCGCGCTCATCGGCGGCATCTTCTACTTCATTTTGCTGCGTTTCGGCGTGGAGCTGTGGCTGCGCGACACGCTGACCCTGCTGCTGGTGCTGGCCATCCGCGTCCTGGCGATTATTTACAACTGGAATCTGCCCGACATCGCCATCCGCAGGCGGCGTTAGCGGCAGGAAAAAGCAGGGTTCGCCCTGCTTTTTTCTGCTTGCGCGGCGGCTCCGCCCGCTTCCGGCCCCGGTTACCATTGCTCCGAAGCAACGGGAAGCTCAAATTTTCACCACAACCAAGCGGATAATCACATAAAATAAACATCCAGTCACACACCCGTCATCCATAACCAAGAGGAAGCAAACATGAACCCAACCTACGACATCATCGTCATCGGCGGCGGCCCCGGCGGCTACGTTGCCGCCATCCGCGCCGCCCAGCTCGGTTACAAAACCGCCTGCGTCGAAGCCGCACCCACCCTCGGCGGCACCTGCCTCAACGTCGGCTGCATCCCCTCCAAAGCCCTGCTCGAAACCACCCACCTCTACGAAAAAATCCAGTACGACAGCGCCGCGCACGGTATCGGCACCGGCACCGCCACCCTCGACGCCGCCGCGATGATTGCCCGCAAAGACGACATCGTCAAACAACTCACCGGCGGCATCGCCCAACTCTTCAAAGCCAACGGCATTGACTGGATACAGGGGCGCGGCAAACTGCTCGCCGGAAAAACCGTCGAAATCACCGCCGCCGACGGCAGCGTCAGCGAGAGCAAAGCGACAAAAGCCGTCATCCTCGCCGTCGGCTCCATCCCCGTGGACATCCCCGTCGCCAAAATGGACGGCAGCCACATCATCAGCTCCAACGAAGCCCTCTCGCTCACTGCCGTGCCCGAACACCTCGGCATCATCGGCGCAGGCGTCATCGGCCTCGAACTCGGCAGCGTCTGGCGCGCTGCCGGTGCGGAAGTCACCATCCTCGAAGCCGTGGACGACCTCCTGCCGATGGCCGACCGCCAGCTCGCGCGTGAGGCGCAAAAACACCTTAAAAAACAGGGCCTCGACATCCGCCTCGGCGCCAAAGTCAGCAAAGCGGAAGTACACGGCGACCAAGTCACCGTTACCTATCAGGACAAAAACGGCGAACAACAACTCACCGTGGACAAACTCCTCGTCGCCGTCGGCCGCAAACCCAACACCGCCGGCGTCATCGGCGACGGCTGCAAAGTCACCCTCGATGCGCGCGGCTTCATTGAAGTGGATGAACATTGCGCCACCGCCGAGGCGGGCGTGTATGCCATCGGCGACTGCGTGCGCGGCGCCATGCTCGCGCACAAAGCCAGCGAAGAAGGCGTGATGGTCGCGGAAATCATCAACGGCCAGGCGGGGCACATCAGATACGACCTCGTCCCCGCCATCATCTACACCCATCCGGAAATGGCATGGCTGGGGCAAAACGAAGAACAACTCAAAGCGGCGGGCATTGCCTACCAAAAAGGCGACTTCCCCTTCGCCGCGAATGGTCGCGCCAAAGCGCTCGGCGCCGCCGAAGGCTTCGTGAAAATCCTCTGCGACAGTGACACGGACGAAATCCTCGGCGCGCACATCATCGGCCCGAACGCCTCCGAACTCATCCACGAACTCGCCGTGGCGATGGAATACCACGCCGCCAGCGAAGACATCGCCCGCACCATGCACGCCCACCCGACGCTTGCCGAAGCCATCCACGAAGCGGCACTCGCCGTGGACGGCCGCGCCATCCACAAAGCCAACCCGAAAAAACGGGGCTGAACCTGCGTCAGCCCACCAAGCCCAGCGTGTCGGGGTTTGGTGGGCACAAGGCCGGTGTTTACGCCGCTTGATGCGCACAGGGTGAGGCTTCAGCCCACCGAACAGGCGCAGCCTGCTTTTTGCGTTCCGGACAAGCGAAACCGCCAAGCGGGAGGCTGCGCGTTTTTTGATTACGAAACCCGGCGCTTACGCCGTCTGGTGGCACAAACAAAGTCTTTCCCCCAGTGGGGAGAGGCTGGGATGGGGGCAGCAAGCAAATCGCGAAGCGACGAGACCCGGCTACTACGCCGCTCGGCGGCCCCAGTAACAACACGCCGCTTGGCAGCCCCAGCATTTACGCCGCTTGTCGACCGCCCCGCCCTCTTCCACAAATCGCACAACCGCGCCGCTTAGCGGGGTAAGCGTATCCGTCCCGGTTAAAACGGCCATAGGCCCCCGCCGGGGGCTTCTCACACCGGCGACCGCGCCGCATAATGCCCGCCCACCCACACTAACCAAGGAATCATCATGCGCGCGAACAACCGCCGCCCCGACCAGCTCCGCCCCATCACCATCGAGCGTGGCGTCAACAAACACGCCGAAGGCTCGGCGCTCATCCGCTGTGGCGACACCCATGTCCTTTGCACCGCCAGCGTAGATGAAAAACTCCCACCCTTCCTGCGCGGCAAAAATCAGGGCTGGGTCACCGCCGAATACGGCATGCTGCCGCGCGCCACCCACGAACGCACCGTACGCGAAGCCGCGCGCGGCAAACAGCAGGGGCGCACCGTGGAAATCCAGCGCCTCATCGGCCGCTCGCTGCGCGCCGCCGTTGACCTCACCGCCCTCGGCGAACGCACCATCACCATTGACTGCGACGTATTGCAAGCCGACGGCGGCACCCGCACCGCCGCCATCAGCGGCGGCTTCGTGGCACTCGCCGACGCCATCCGCACCCTCATCCAGCGCGGTAAACTCAAACAAAACCCGTTGCACGGCCAGATTGCCGCCGTTTCGGTCGGTATCTATCGCGGCACGCCGCTGCTCGACCTCGAATACAGTGAGGACAGCGAAGCCGAGACGGACATGAACATCGTCATGAACGACGGCGGCGGCTTCATCGAAGTGCAGGGCACCGCCGAAGGCCACGCTTTCCGCCCCGAAGAAATGCAGGCGATGATGCAGCTCGCCCAGCAAGGCATCCGCGACATCATGACCATCCAGAAACAGGCGCTGGGACTATGACCAAGCGCCTCGTGCTCGCCAGCAACAACGGCAAAAAAATCCGCGAACTCGGTGCCATCCTCGCCGCCAGTGGCCTCCACATTCAGCCGCAAAGCGACTTCGGCATCGGCGAGGTCGCGGAAACCGGCGCGACCTTCATCGAGAACGCCCTCATCAAGGCGCGCCATGCCGCCGCCGCAAGCGCTCTGCCTGCCATTGCCGACGACTCCGGCCTGTGTGTGCCGGCGCTGGGCGGCGCGCCCGGCATCTACTCGGCGCGCTACAGCGGCGCAGGCGATGCCGGCAACAACCACAAACTGCTCGCTGCCCTCGCGGGCAGCGCCGACCGCCGCGCCTACTACGCCTGCCTCATCGTGTACCTGCGCCACGCCGACGACCCGCTGCCGCTCATCGCCCAGGGGCTGTGGCACGGTACCATTGCCGAAACCCCGCGCGGCGACGGCGGCTTCGGCTACGACCCGCTCTTCATCCCGGACGGCTACACGCAGACCGCCGCCGAACTGGGCGTGGCCGAAAAAAACCGCATCAGCCACCGCGCCAAAGCACTCGCCGCCTTTGCCGCTGCTTATGGCCAAATCGCTGAAGAAAGATAACGACACAGGGCGGCTTTCAAGCCGCCCCGGCCTTTCCTGAAAATCCGGTATTTTTACGCCGCTTGATGGACCTAGTATTTACGCCGCTTGACCAGGCCAGTGTTTATCCGCTTGGTGAAATGACGGGAATACAATGCCTTGTAAGCAACACGCCACATTTCCCCAAACAAAAAAAGAGACAACTCCATGCCATCCCCTAAATTACGCGCCAAACTGCAACCCGCCTATCAGGATTTGTCGCTGCAAAACGGAATCCTGCGTTGCCTGCATCCCGCTGAAATCAGCGGCGAAAATGCCAAATACATGAAAATGTACGACTGGATGGGCCGCTGGTACGACTTCGGCGAACAATGGATAGGGCGGATTAAATACGGCAACAGCGTCATCACCACGCGCCGAGCCCTGATGCGCGAACTGGAATGGCGGCAGGACGCCACTGCCCTTTACGTTTCCATCGGCACCGGTATCGACCTGAATTACCTGCCTGCGGATATCGACATTGCCACCCTGGACATTACCGGCCTTGACCTGTCGCTCGGCATGCTGCGCCGTTGTCAGCGGGTCTGGCAGAAAAAAGCACCGGGACTGGATTTGGTGCACGCCAATGCCGAAACCCTCCCCTTCCGGGATAACGGTTTCGATATCGTCTTTCACGTTGGCGGCATCAACTTTTTCAACGACAAAGCGCGCGCCATCCGGGAAATGCTGCGCGTCGCCAAGCCCGGCAGCAAAATCATGATTGCTGACGAAACCAGCGACTTCATCGACCAGCAATATAAAAAAAGCGGCTTTACCCGCCGCTACTTTGCCGATACCCACTTTGATCTGGGCGAGATTGAAAACAGCATCCCGGCTGATGTGGTCGAGCGGCGCACCCAGCTGCTGTGGGATAACCGCTTCTACTGCATCACTTTCCGCAAACCCTGCTAAAAACCACCACACCGCCGCCGCCCTCCTCGCCGCCTGCACCAAAGCGCGCACGCTGCACAGTCGTAAACAGGACTGGGCCAACGTCGTATCAGCCCATTGGGGATGCCTATAAAATAGCCATTCCCACCCATCTCCCCATCCCCCTTGAAACTCATCCACACCGCCGACTGGCACCTTGGCCGCGCCCTCTACGGCCGCAAACGCTACGACGAACAGAGCGCCTTCCTCGACTGGCTGCTCGCCACCCTCAGCGCAGAACACGCCGACGCCCTTATCATCGCTGGCGACATCTTCGACAGCGGCAACCCGCCGAACCGCGCCCAGGCGCTCTACTACGACTTCCTCTGCCGCGCCGCCGCCACAACCTGCCGCCACATCATCATCACCGCCGGCAACCACGACTCCCCCACCTTCCTTGACGCCCCGCGCGAACTCCTGCGCGCCCTCAACATCCACATCATCGGCAGCGCAGGCAGCCCGGCAGACGAAACCCTGCTGCTGCGTGCCCCTGACGGCAGCGTCGAAGCCATCTGCTGCGCCGTGCCCTACCTGCGCGAACGCGACATCCGCAGCGTTGACGCTGGCGAAAGCAGCGACGACAAAGCGCGCAAACTGCTCGAAGGTATCCGCGCCCACTACGCGGCGACCATAGCCCACGCCGAAACCCTGCGCGCCACCCACGGCGCGGACATCCCGCTCATCGCGACCGGCCACCTCTTTGCCGCTGGCGGCAGCACCACCGATGGTGACGGCACGCGCGACCTCTACATCGGCAGCCTCGCCTACGTCCCCGCCGATGCCTTTCCCGCCGCCATCGACTACCTCGCCCTCGGTCACCTGCACCGCCCGCAAACCGTCGGCGGCGACCCGGCACGGCGATACAGCGGCGCACCACTAGCCTTCGGCTTCGGCGAAGCGGGACAAGAAAAGAGCCTCACCTGCGTGACCTTCACCGGTCGCCGGCCGCACATCGACACCCTCGCCATCCCCTGTCGGCAAAAACTCGCCCGCATCCACGGCGACCGGACAACCATCGAAAACCGCCTGCACGCGCTTGCCGCCAGCCCTGAATCCGTCTGGCTGGAAATCGAATACGACGGCACCGAACACATCCCCGACCTGCGCGACCGCCTGCACGCACAAACCGAAGGCACCCTGCTCGACATCCTGCGCCTCAAAAACAACCGCATCACCGCGCGCGTCCTCGCCGCAGACGCCGCCGCCGAACGCCTCGACGACCTCGACCCCGACGACGTTTTCGCCCGCTGCCTCGATGCCCACGCCATCCCGGAAGAACAGCGCCCCGACCTGCACGCCGCCTACCAGCAACTCCTCGCCGACATCCGGGAAGCCGACAACAACGCCGAATAACCGGCCGCCATCAGGCGGCGAGGCGCGCCGCAAACGGCCACACCGTCCACAAGGCGGCGGCAATGACCAGCGCGCCGAGCAGCAGGCGGCCGCCGTCGCGGGTGAGCGCTTGCAGCAGCGTGCCGGAGAAGATGCCGAGCAGCAGCATCGCGGGCAGGGTGCCCAGGCCGAAGGCCAGCATCACCAGCGCGGCGGCAAGCGGGTTGCCGCTGACAAGGGCAAGGCCGAGGGCGCTGTAAATCAGACCGCAGGGCAAAAGCCCCCAGAGGAAACCGAGCAGCAGCGCATCACTCTCGCTGCGCACCGGCAGCAGGGTTTGCACGAAGCCGGCCAGCGGTTGCCATAGCTTCGTGCCGTAGCGTTCCAGGCGGCGCAGCCAGTTGACGCCCAGGGCAATTTGCACGCCCACCAGCAGCATCACCAGCGCCGCCATGATGCGCAAGGCCGCGCCCCAGGCGGGGTTGTGCGGGCGGATGCCGAGAAGCGGCAGCAGACAGCCGAAGGTCAGCCCCAGCGCGGCGTAACTCAGCAGGCGTCCGCCGTGATAGACCAGCAGGTAGCGCTTGCGCGTGCTGCCGAGCCCCAGCGAGGCGCTGATGCTGCCGCACATCGCCACGCAATGTGCGCTGCCGGCGAGACCGGTGGCGAGAGCGCCGAGCAGTACCGCGCCATTCATGAATCGTGCCGCCCGCGTTGACGTTCTTCATCGGTGTCGTCGAGCAGCGGGATCATGCCGGGCGATTCGAGGTCGTCGAACTGGCGGTGTCTGACCGCCCAGGAGAAGGCAAAGACCGCCGCCGCAATGAGGATGACGGAAATCGGAATCAGGAGATAGAGAATCTGCATGGAAAAAGGGAGAGGAAGGGAAAGGCGCATTATGCGGCAAAGCTGCCCGCCAAGCGGCGTATAGTCGTGTCAAATAGGACGGATACGGTGTTGGCGCGCCGGGCGGGTTTCAGCGCGGGCCCGTTTTTTACAATCCCGGCAGGCGCCCGAAAAATGCCGTCAGGCGGCGTGAATGTCGGGCTTTGTCGAGACGTTGCCTGCAACGTCTCAAAAACAAAAATTGCGTAACCGTCCCGCTTGTGGTGCCCGCTTTTATCCGGAGACCAAAAGCAGGCTGCGCCTGCTTGGTGACGCATCGTCAAACGGCGTATTTACGGGGTGTTATCGCCGCAAGTCTTGGCACGGGCGGCTTTTTGCCGCCTCCACGGGGGATTGGTATAAAGTATGCGTTCCGTCCGACATCATGAGGAATCTTCAATGCACAAACGCCTCCTGCTCCCCGCCCTGCTCGCCCTCGCCTTCTCCGCCCAGGCGGAAACCGTTTTCCGCCGCAGCAACGACGCCGAACCCGCCACCCTCGACCCGCAACTTGCCCAGGGCATGCCGGAAATGCACATCCTGCGCGACATGTTCGTCGGCCTCGTTGATGAAGACGCGGGCGCGCGCCCCATCCCCGGTGCCGCCACCAGCTGGGACGTGAGCGGCGACGGCAAAACCTGGACTTTCCACCTGCGCGACGCCAACTGGTCGGACGGCACCCCCGTTACCGCCGATGATTTTGTCTATGCCTGGCGGCGCGCCGTTGATCCCGCGACCGGCAGCAAATACGCCTTCTTCCTCTACCCGGTCAAAAACGCCAAAGAAATCACCGCAGGCACCGCAGCGGTGGACAGCCTCGGCGTGACAGCCGTGGATGAGCACACCCTGCGCGTCGAGCTGAACAACCCGACCCCGTACTTCACCGGCCTCCTCAGCAACGCCGCCACCTACCCCGTGCCGCGCCACGTCGTGGAAAAACACGGCAAAAACTGGACGCGCGCCGAGAACATCGTCGGCAACGGCGCTTTCAAAATGCGCGAATGGAAGCCGTCCGCCAGCATCACCCTGGAAAAATCGCCAAACTACTACGACGCCGCCCAAGTCGCACTCGACAAAGTCATCTACTACGTCAGCGAAGACAAAAACGCCGAACTGCAACGCTACCGCGCCGGCGAACTCGACTGGACGGCGGACGTGCCCAACGACCAGATCAAATGGCTGAGTGAAAACCTCGGTGACGAACTGAGCATCCACAACTACCTCGGCACCTACTACTTCGGCTTCAACCTGACCAAAGCACCCTTCAAGGACGCGCCCAAACTGCGCGAAGCGCTGAACCTCGCGCTCGACCGCGACCGCATCGTCAAGCTGGCGGGCAGTGGCGAGACCCCGGCCTACGGCTTCGTCACCCCCGGCGTCAGTGACTACACCCCCTACCAACCCGATTATGCCGCCTGGGACTACGGCAAACGCCTCGAACGCGCGAAAAAACTCTATGCCGAGGCAGGCTATGGCAAGGACAACCCGCTCAAAGTCGAACTGCTCTACAACAGCAACGACAACAACAAAAAAATCGCCATCGCCACCGCCGCCCTGTGGAAAGAAGGGCTGGGCGTCGAAACCACCCTGACCAACAAAGAATGGAAGGCGTATCTCAACGACCGCCGCGAATACAACACCCAGGTTTTCCGGGGCTCGTGGATGGGTGACTACGACGACGCCAACACCTACCTCGATCTCTTCGTCAGCGGCGGTGGCAGCAACACCATCGGCCTGAACGACCCCGAATACGACAAACTGCTGGCGGAAGCGGCGGCGGAAACCGACAGCAAAAAACGCGCCGCCCTGCTGCACAAAGCGGAAAAACGGCTCATCGACCAGAACGGCCTCATCCCGGTGTATTACTTCGTCTCCAAGCACCTGATAAAGCCCTACGTGAAAGGCTACGAGGCCAACGTGATGAACCACTGGCCGAGCAAATATATCCGCATCGAAAAATAAGCACGGCGCCCTGTGGGGCGCCTTGCCGCAATCCGCACTTCCTCCGCAGAAACGCATCATGACCCGCTTCCTCACCCCCGCCTGGCGCGGGATTTACTGGTCCGTCTTTTCCAGCCTGAACTTCGCGTTGATGGGCGTCATCACCAAAGCCAGCGCGCAGCATTTCCCCTTCTCCTCGAACGAACTCGCCACCTGGCGCAATCTGCCCGCGACCCTGGCCCTGGGCGGTTTCGCCCTGCTGCGCGGGCAGCGTTTCGCCACGCAGCACCTGCACGCGCATGTCGTCCGCAGCGTCTCCGGCGGCGTTTCCACCCTCCTGTTTTTCTACACCATCACCCTGCTGCCGCTTGCCACCGCCGTTACCCTCGGCTACAGCTCGGCCATCTTCCTCGCCCTGCTGTCCTTCATCCTGCTGCACGAACACATCACCCACCGCACCGTCGCCGTGCTGATCATCGGCCTGATTGGTGTCGCCGTGCTGCTGCGACCGGGCTTTTCCGCCGGACAGGCCTGGGGACTTTCCTGCGGCCTCTTCGGTGCGGCGATGACCGGCCTCGCCCACCTGCAATTGCGCGAAATGAGCGCCACCGGCGAACCCGCCTGGCGTATCGTTTTCTATTTCTCGCTGGTCAGCACCCTGATGAGCGCCGCCATCGCCACCGCCCAGGGCTGGCACGCACCGCCGCTTGCCGCCCTGCCCTACCTGCTCGGCATTGGCGCGGCCGGCCTTGTCGCGCAACTGGCGCTGACCCGCGCCTATGCCGTCGGGCAGAAATTCACTGTCGCCGCATTGTCCTACCTGACCGTGGTCTTCTCCGTTGTCTTCGGCCACTATTTTTTTCACGAAATCCTCGGCGGGCAAGAAATGGCGGGCATCGCCATCATCATCACCGCCGGGCTGATCAGCGTTACCCGCGAGCGGCATTAAATAGTCGCTTCAAACAGAAATGATATGGGGCAGACCCGCCGACACACCCAGATTATTTCCCGGGATTGGTTAACGTGCGCATGCGCCCGGCTGCATGCTGACGATATGTTCGGGGGCGATGCACACCTCACAGGCATTCATGAAGGTCAGCGCCTGCCGCCGCCCGCCCGCGTCAAAGGTTACGCAGACGGGATCATGCGTGGCAGGGCAACGGCGCGCCGCGCAACCGGGGCTTTGCAGCGGCGTTTGCGGTGCCATCACCCACGGTCCGTCGAACGGCTTGCGTTCCCGCTGACAGGCGGCGAGCAACAGCAGCGCCGCCACCATCCATCCCGTTTTCATCGCTTGACGAACCCCTGCGCCTGCAAAAACGCCAGCACATGCGGGCGCAACGGCGCGTCCAGCGACTTCCGCACCGCATCCAGCCAGGTGCGCGCCTCGCCCGTGCGCGCCGTGTAGTAGGCGCGCAGTTCGTCATCATAAGCGGCGAACGCCTGCGGGTCGGGTTCGTGGTAGCGGTTTTCATGCAGCACCACCGCACGCGGCAGGCGCGGCTTCACAGGCGGGTCTTGCGCCGGATAGCCGAGGCAGAGCCCGACCAGCGGCAGGCAGTGCGCGGGCAGGCCAACCAGTGCCGCCACCGCCGCGAGGTCGTTGCGCAGCGCGCCGATATACACGCCGCCGAGGCCGAGCGATTCCGCGACCAGCAGCACGTTCTGCGCCATGATGCCGGTATCCACCGCGCCGATCAGCAGCGCTTCCGCCCAGTCGGTCTGCGCCTGCGGCAGGAGCAGGTGGTGTTTGTGGAAATCGACACAGAAGAGCAGGAATTCCGGGCATTCCGTCACATAGGCCATATCCGACGCCACGCGGCGGATAGCGGCGCGGATGGCGGCATCGGTGATGCGGATGATGGAGATGCATTGCAGATGGTTCGAGGTGGATGCCATCTGGGCGGCATCAAGCAGCGCGGCCAATACTGCCGGCGGCACGGGCTTGTCGCTGAATTTGCGGATGGAGCGGTGCGCCAGCGCGGTTTCCAGGGCGGGCAGACTTTTCATGGACATAACAACCTCACGAAAAAAGAAGGGAACGGCACCCTACCCTGCCCCGCCTGCCTTCGCAAGCACGAAGGCGCAGGCGAGCGCGAGCAGCAGGAACGGCCCTGGCTGCGGGAAAAGCAGACAGATGCCCGCCGCCAGCGCCCACAGTCCCAGAAGCAGCGGCCAGCCGAGGCGCCCTGCATCCGCCAGTTGCCAGAACGCCGCACCAATCAGCATCAGGGCGAAACCGGCCACCATGAACCACAGCAGGGCAAAGGCAGCGGCATCATCGGCGCGCACGGCGGCAATCAGGCCGCCGCGCCACAGCCGCCGCAGGGCATCGCGCATCAGCACGAACGCCAGAATATTGTGCAGGAAACCGGTCGCGACCAGCGCCAGGGAAAGCCATTTCAGCATGATGACCTCTTTTGCCGGGTACAGGAGGGCGCAGGATTAAAAACCCCGCCGCTGCGGGGTTTCGTCTTCATCGCGGTCAGCCCAAATCGCGGGCCGAGCGCGGTGTGCCGTGGCCGTTTTCCGTTTCGTACAGCGCGCCGGCGCGCACGACGAGGAGCGGGTCGATGGCGCCGATTTGCGCGTTGTCTTTTTCGCTATACGGCACGCGGTGCAGCACATAGCGCATCGCGTTCAGCCGCGCCCGTTTTTTGCAGTTGGATTTGACCACGATCCACGGGCTTTCCGCCGTGTCGGTGTGGAAGAACATCGCTTCTTTGGCAGCGGTGTAGTCGTCCCATTTGTCCACCGAGGCTTTGTCCATCGGGCTCAGCTTCCATTGTTTGAGCGGATGCGCTTCGCGCTCTTTGAAGCGGCGGCGCTGCTCGTCCTGGCTGACGGAGAACCAGAATTTGATGAGGATGATGCCGCTTCGGACCAGGTTGCGCTCGAAATCCGGCACTTCGCGCATGAATTCGTCGTATTCGCCGTCGCTGCAAAAGCCCATGACGCGCTCGACGCCGGCGCGGTTGTACCAGGAGCGGTCGAAGAGGACGATTTCCCCTTTGGTCGGCAGGTGCTTGATGTAGCGCTGGAAGTACCATTGCCCCTGTTCTTCCGAGGTCGGTTTTTCGAGGGCAACGACGCGGGCGCCACGCGGGTTCATGTGCTCCATGAAGCGCTTGATGGTGCCGCCTTTGCCCGCCGCATCGCGGCCTTCAAAGAGGATGACGACGCGCTGCCCGGTGTCTTTCACCCATTTTTGCAGTTTGAGCAGCTCGACTTGCAGGTGGTATTTCTGCTTTTCGTAGTTTTTGCGGCTCATGCGGTTTTTGTACGGGTACACGCCTTCGCGCCAGCCTTCGACCAGTTCGTCATCGGCGCGCACGGTGGTTGCAGGCGGCTGCGCACTGCCGTGTTTCCGGAAGAGTTCTTGCACCTTGGCAAGTTCGTCCGGCGAGAAGCTGGCGAGGACGGTGTCGAGATAGCTGCCCGGCGCGCCGATTCTGCCGTCGGCGATGTCGCGCAGGATGATGTCGCTCAAGGCTTCGGCATGATGGTCTTCGGCACGCTGCATCTTGGTGCTGATTTCATGCGCTTCGACTTGCGGCGCGGGGGCCTTGTCGATGGGCTCGATGTCGATGACTTTGCCGCCGTCGTTCCCGGCGGTTCTCTTGCGGCGCACGGGGGCTTTTTTCGTGGTTGTCATGGGGTGTCCTTAATGAGGGGAAGGCGTTACTGTTGATGATTTTGCCGGTACCGGGCACCGGAGAATGCGGGCGATATTGTGCAGCATTGGTAATCCTCAGCGGGTGGCGAACCAGCGTTGCAGGTCATCCGCATCGAGCATTCCCGCCTTATATTCAATAATCCGGCCGTCGCGACCGATCAGGTAATTGGTCGGCGTGCCGCTGACGCGGTAGCGCTCCGCCGTTACCCCCATCTGGTCGGCGGCAAGCGGCACGGTCAGCCCGCGCTGCGCGGCGAGCGCTTGCAGGGTGTTGCTGTCGGCACCGTCGATATTGACCGCGAGCACGCCTACCGCCTGCGGATGCGCCGCCTGCAAATCCTGAATCTCGCGCAATTCCTTGATGCACATGCCGCAGGTCGCCGACCAGAAATTCAGAATCAGCGGGCGCTCGCCGCTTGCAGGCAAAGACACGACCTCATCATGCGGCCCCAGCGCGAGAATCGGAGGCGCGGGGCGTCCCGTTTCCGCCTTCGCCACCTCTTCCTGTCCGCAGGCGGCAAGCAGGAGCGTACAACACAGCAACCAGACGTATTTCATAGCAAAATCCTCAACAAGAAATGCCACTTACCATAGGGAAACACGCCGGAAACGTCAACCGTCGCAGATACATACACATCGGCGCATAAAATTGGGGAAAAACGGGAAAACCGTTATACTGCGCCACCCCACACGGGGCACAACCAACATCAACCCACGCAATTCCGGAGAACAACATGGAACGCAGAACATTCATCGGCGCAGCCGCCGCCACCCTCGCCCTTTCCGCCGCCGCCACCGCCGCTGCCGAAGAGCACAAACACGAACACGGCACCGCTGCCGCCGGCAAGGTCAACGAAGACCTGCTCAAAGCCACCGCCGCCTGCCTTGCCACCGGCCGTGTCTGCCTCACCCACTGCATCACCCAGCTTGGCGCAGGCGACAAAACCCTGGAAGCCTGCGCCAAAGCCGTCAACCAGATGCTGGCCCTGTGCGATGCGACCAACAGCCTCGCTGCACAAAACGCCGCCCTGCTCGCCGCCGTCGCCAAACAGTGCGCCGAAGCCTGCAAACAGTGCGCCGAAGCCTGCAAAGAGCACGCCGACCACCACGCCGAATGCAAAGCCTGCCTCGATGCCTGCCTCGAATGCGTCGAAGCCTGCAACAAAATCGCCGCCTGAGCGCCGCAAGCCGTTACGAAACCCGCCGCAAGGCGGGTTTTTTCTTGCCGGACATTCACGGCCACAAGACACCCGCACAACAGAACAAGACACTGCCAACAGGCGAATTCCCTATAATCCACGGCGAACCCACATAAAACCACGACCATGAAAACACATACCCTGCTCGCCCTGGCGCTTGCCGCCTTTGCCGCCGCCCCGACCCTGGCTGCCCCCGCCGCGCCGACGCGTGCCGAAGCCCTGCAAAACCTGCCCGCGCGTCTTGCCGCCCTGCCGATCGCCGACGGCAAACCCGCCGCCACCTACCTGGAACGCGGCAAACCCACCCTCATCAAATACTGGGCAAGCTGGTGCCCGCTCTGCCTCGCCACCCTTGAAGAAACTGCTGAGTGGCGTCAGGACAGTGCCTTTAAGGGCATCAATCTCATCAGCATCGCCTCGCCCGGCCATTTGGGCGAACAGGAACCCGCCGCCTTCCGCAGCTGGATCAGCGGCCTGAAAACGCCCTATCCGCCCGTGCTTATCAACGACGGCGGCGATATCGCCCGCGACAGCGGCGTCGCCGTCTATCCGAGCTGGGTGCTGCTTGATGCGCGCGGCAATATCGCCCGCGTCATCAAAGGCCATATCACGCGCGCGCAAGCCCTCGCCCTCATCGAGAATCCGCAAGCGGACATCAGCGCACAAACCACCCACTACACGCCCAAAGCACAAGGAGCCCAACCCATGCAAAGCAAGACCCTCTATCTCGCTGGCGGCTGCTTCTGGGGGCTTGAAGCCTATTTCGAGCGCATCCCCGGCATCATCGACGCCGAATCCGGCTACGCCAACGGCAAGACGGCCAACCCCAGCTACGAAGACGTCATTCGCGGCAGCGGCCACGCCGAAACCGTGAAAATCACCTACGATCCGGCGCGTATCAGCCTTGCCGACATCCTGCAATACTACTTCCGCGTCATCGACCCCACCTCGCTCAACAAACAGGGCAACGACCGGGGTACGCAATACCGCACCGGGGTTTACACCACCGACGCCGCCGAACGCAGCATCGTCGAAAAAGCGCTTGCCGAAGAACAGAAGCGGCACCAGAAGCCCCTCGTGGTCGAAAACCTGCCGCTTGCCAACTATTACAAAGCGGAGGAATACCATCAGGACTACCTCGCGAAAAACCCGAACGGCTACTGCCACATTGACATCCACAAAGCCGATATCCCGCTCGACAAACCCCGCGCCACACGCGATAAAAACGGCGAACCCGTGATTGACGCGAGCAAATACAAAAAGCCCGACCTGGCCACCCTGCGACAAACCCTGGATGCGCAGGCCTACGAAATCACGCAAAACAGTGCCACCGAGCGCCCCTTCTCGCACACCTACGACCATCTGTTTGCGCCCGGCCTCTATGTGGATGTGGTCAGCGGCGAACCGCTGTTCAGTTCCGCCGACAAATACGACTCCGGCTGCGGCTGGCCGAGCTTCAGCAAACCCATCAGCCGTGCCGTTGTTACCGAGCATGACGACACCAGCTACAACATGCACCGCACCGAAGTCAGAAGCCGCGTCGCCGACGCGCATCTCGGCCACGTTTTCCCCGACGGCCCGCAAGACAAAGGCGGCCTGCGCTACTGCATCAACGGCGCCAGCCTGCGCTTCATCCCGCTGGACGAAATGGCGGCGGCGGGCTATGGCGATTTGGTGGAGGTCGTCAAAGAAGGGAAATAAAGGCGGCCATCTGCGCACCATGCCTCCCGGAAACCGGACCGGAAAAACCCGGGCAGGCGCGCCGGCACCGTAACATTCCGGTTTGCAGCGACGGTTGTAGTCGTTTCAAACAGGAATGAGACAAGGCGGCGAGCCGAAGACAGTACAGGTAG
>NZ_CALIZP010000060.1 GCF_938028825.1 uncultured Cardiobacterium sp.
TGGCGATGATTGCCAAAGCCGACGACGCCGAAACAGAGGCGATGATTGCGGCGCTGCTGCGCGGCGAAGAAGTGGACTGGAAGCCGGAAGCGGATTTAACCGCGCCGTCGCCATAACCGCTTGCCGGATAAAGAAAACACCCGCCACGGCGGGTGTTTTTGCGGGCATCCGCAGGCGGCGTAACCATGCGGTTTTTCTCATTCACTGCCCCCGCCCTTGAATTTTCCGCCGTCCGTTCCCAGTTAGGGGGGACTGTTTTCTGTTTTTTGAGAGGTGCTTTATGCAGGATGAAGAGATGACCACAAATCTGCCGCCGGAAGAGGGGGCGGAGCCGTCCCCGGAATTTGCCGCCGAAGAGGCGTTTCTCGATGCGCGCGGCGCGGAGATTGAGGCCTTGCAGGCGCAGGTTGCCGAGTTGAAGAACGCGGTGCTGCGCGAGCGCGCCGACAGCGACAATCTGCGCAAGCGGTTTGAGCGCGAGAAGGAAGCGGCGTTGAAGTTCGGCAGCGAGAAGCTGATCAAAGAGCTGCTGCCGGTGATTGATTCGCTCACGCTCGGGCTGGACGCGGCGAAGGCGCACGAGGCGGAAGGCCGCCAGGCGCTGGATCATTTCATTGAAGGCTCGGCGATGACCTTGAAGCTGCTGCTGGATGTGTTGCAGAAGAACGGCGTGACCGAGCTCGACCCGGTCGGCGAGAAGCTCGACCCCGAATTGCATCAGGCGCTGTCGGTCATCCCCAGCCCCGATGCGGAGCCGAACACCATCCTGCACGTCGCGCAGAAGGGGTATCTGCTCAACGGCCGCGTCATCCGCGCCGCGCAGGTCATCGTCGCCGACGGTGCGCAGAAAAATCCGCCGCAGGCTTGATTTTGCGGCAGCTCGCCCCACTTAGGCGGTTAACCCGTTTTTGTTTTTTATTTTAGAGAGAGAACCTTATGAGCAAGATTATCGGTATTGACCTTGGTACCACCAACTCCTGCGTCGCCATCATGGATGGCGACAAGCCGCGCGTCATCGAAAACGCCGAAGGCGCGCGCACCACGCCGTCTATCGTCGCCTTCACCGACGACGGCGAAGTGCTGGTCGGCCAGCCGGCGAAACGTCAGGCGGTAACCAACCCGAAAAACACCCTGTACGCCATCAAGCGCCTGATTGGTCGCCGTTTCGACGAAAAAGAGGTACAGAAAGACATCAACCTCGTCCCCTACAAAATCATCAAGGCCGACAACGGCGACGCCTGGGTGGAAGCGGTAAACAAGAAAATGGCACCGCCGGAAGTTTCCGCGCGCGTGCTGATGAAAATGAAGAAAACGGTGGAAGATTTCCTCGGCGAGAAAGTTACCGACGCCGTCATCACCGTGCCTGCTTATTTCAACGACGACCAGCGCAAGGCGACCAAAGACGCTGGCCGTATCGCGGGCTTGAACGTGCAGCGCATCATCAACGAACCGACCGCCGCAGCACTCGCTTACGGCATGGATCGAGGTGCGCGCGACGCGAAGATTGCGGTTTATGACCTGGGCGGCGGTACCTTCGATATTTCCATCATCGAAACGGTGGATCTCGACGGCGAGCAGCAGTTTGAAGTGTTGTCCACCAACGGCGACACCTTCCTCGGCGGTGAAGACTTCGACGCCCGCATCATTGATTACCTCGTCGCCGAGTTCAAAAAAGACAGCGGCATTGACCTCTCGAAAGACTCGCTTGCCCTGCAACGTCTGAAAGAAGCGGCAGAAAAAGCGAAAATCGAGCTGTCATCCAGCGAGCAGACTGAAATCAACCTGCCCTATATCACCGCCGACGCCTCCGGCCCGAAACACCTCAACATCAAGATGACCCGCGCCAAACTGGAATCGCTGGTTGCCGACCTGATCGAGAAAACGCTGGAACCCTGCCGTCAGGCACTGAAAGATGCTGGTCTCTCCGCCAAAGACATCCACGACGTCATCCTCGTCGGTGGTCAGACGCGGATGCCGAAAGTGCAGGAAACCGTGAAGAACTTCTTCGGCAAAGAGCCGCGCAAAGACGTGAACCCGGACGAAGCGGTCGCCCTCGGTGCCGCCATCCAGGGCGGGGTCATCGGCGGCGACGTCAAAGACGTGCTGCTGCTTGACGTTACCCCGCTGTCGCTCGGTATCGAAACCATGGGCGGCGTGATGACCAAGCTGATCGAGAAAAACACCACCATCCCGACCAAAGCGTCGCAAGTGTTCTCTACCGCCGAAGACAACCAGTCCGCCGTGACCATCCACGTCCTGCAAGGCGAGCGCCAGCAGGCCAGCGGCAACAAATCGCTGGGGCGCTTCGACCTCTCCGGCATTGAGCCTGCACCGCGCGGTATGCCGCAAATCGAAGTCAGCTTCGACATTGACGCCAACGGTATCCTGAACGTAACCGCCAAAGACAAGAAGACCGGCAAAGAACAGTCCATCATCATCAAGGGCAACTCCGGCCTTTCCGATGACGAAGTCGAGCGGATGATCAAGGACGCCGAAGCGCACGCCGAAGAAGACAAAGCCTTCCAGGAAAAAGTGAGCGCGAAGAACAACGCCGAATCGATGATCCACACCATCGAGAAAAGCATGAGCGACCTTGGCGGCGACGTCACCGCATCCGAAAAAAGTGCGGTAGAAGATGCCATCAAGGCGCTGAAAGAAGTGATGGATAACGGCAGCGTTGATGACATCAACAGCAAGACCGAAGCGCTGACTAAAGCCGCCGAACCCGTCCTGCAAAAAGCCTACAACAAAATGAGCGGCGATCAGGCCGCAGGCGGCAGCAGCGCGGACAGCAGCAACAGCGCGCCGAAAGATGACAACGTCGTTGACGCCGACTTCCAGGAAGTCAAAGACGACGACAACAAATAAACCCCCAACCCGACCCGTCCACCAGGACGGGTTCCTGATGCCACCGCGCTGGCGGCATCAGGAACCCGTCTTTTTACCACCCACAAAGCAACCTGCATGGCAGACAAAGACCTCTACAAAATCCTCGGCGTCAACAAAAACGCCACCCAGGAAGAACTCAAACGCGCCTACCGCAAACTCACCATGGAGTTGCACCCCGACCGCAACCCCGACAACCGCGAAGAAGCCGAGCGCAAATTCAAAGAAATGAAAGCGGCCTACGACATCCTCTCGGACGAACAAAAACGCGCCGCCTATGACCGCTACGGTTTCGACGCCGTGAACGGCAACGGCGGCGGGGGCGGCGGCGGGTTTGGGGGCGGCTTCGGCGGTTTCAGTGCCGACGTCTTCGGCGATATCTTCGGCGACATCTTCGGTGGTGGTCGCCAGCGCCAGGCGCGCCAGGAAACACGCGGGCACGATCTGGCCTACGAACTTGACCTTTCCCTCGAAGAAGCCGTCAACGGCAGCGAAAAACGCATCCGCATCCCCACCTACGTCCGCTGCAAAAGCTGCGACGGCTCGGGCGCGACCGCCAAATCCATCAAACGCGCCTGCCCGAGCTGCAACGGGAGCGGGCAAATCCGCATCCAGCAGGGCTTCTTCTCCATCGCCCAGCCCTGCCCGCAATGCGGCGGCAAAGGCCAAATCATCGAAAACCCGTGCAGCGACTGCCACGGCGACGGCCGCGTCAAGCAACAGAAAACCCTCAACGTCAACATTCCGGCCGGCGTTGACACCGGCGACCGCATCCGCCTCGCCGGCGAAGGCGAGGCGGGCGAACGCGGCGCGGCGGCGGGCGACCTCTATGTCGAAATCCGCGTGCGCAAACACCCCATCTTCACCCGCACCGGCGACGACCTGCACTGCGAAATGCCGATCAGCTTCGTCACCGCCGCCCTCGGCGGCGACCTCGAAGTGCCGACCCTCGGCGGCAGGGTCGTCCTCAACGTGCCACCCGAAACCCAGACCGGCAAACGCTTCCGCCTGAAAGGCAAAGGCGTCAAATCCGTGCGCAGCCGCGCGGCAGGCGACCTTTACTGCACCGTGACCATCGAGACCCCGGTCAATCTCTCCAAAAAACAAAAAGACCTGCTCGCCGAATTCGGCAACACCCTGAGCGAAGGCGGTAAAACCCACGCGCCGCAAGAAAAATCCTTCCTCGACAAGGTCAAAAAATTCTTCGATAACCTCTAACCCAAGGAACGCACTATGGGCTTCATGAACGGCAAAAAAATCCTCATCACGGGACTCGCCAGCAACCTATCCATTGCCTACGGCATCGCCCAGGCCATGCACCGCGAAGGCGCCGAACTCGCCTTCACCTACCAGAACGACAAATTAAAACCGCGCGTCGAAAAAATGGGCGCCGAATTCGGCAGCAGCATCTTCCTGCCCTGCGACGTGGCCAGTGACGCGGAAATTGATGCCGTCTTTGCCACCCTCTCGGAACAATGGGGCGGGCTGGACGGCCTCATCCACGCCATCGCCTACGCGCCCAGAGACGCCATCGAAGGCCGCTTTCTGGACGGCTGCACCCGCGAAAACTTCGCCCTTGCGCACGACATCAGCGCGTACAGCTTCGCCGCCCTGATGCGCGGCGCCGTCCCGCTGATGAAAGGGCGCAACGCCGCAGCGCTGGCGCTTACCTACCTCGGCGCCGTCAAAGCCATCCCCAACTACAACACCATGGGGCTTGCCAAAGCCTCGCTGGAAGCGGCCATCCGCTACCTCGCCGCCGATTTGGGACAAGACGGCATCCGCGTCAACGGCATCAGCGCCGGCCCCATCCGCACGCTTGCTGCTTCCGGTATCAAGGACTTCCGCAAAATGCTGAAAGGCTTTGAGAAAACCGCACCGCTGAAACGCTGCGTCACCATCGAAGAAGTCGGCAACACCGCCGCCTTCCTCTGCTCCGACCTCGCCTCCGGCATCACCGGCGAAATCACCTATGTGGACGGTGGCTACAACATCTTCTCCTCCGTGCAGATGAGCGACGACTGAGCCGCCTGAATACCGATAAAAAACCACCGCTTGCGGTGGTTTTTTTGTGGGAACGCCGGATACGCCAAGATGCCGCTTGCCAAAACAGCGCCTACCGATACCACGCCAGCGGCGTATAGTCGTTTCAAACAGAAATGATACGGTGTCGGCTCGCCTCGCCGTACTATCTGTACTGTCTTCGGCTCGCCGCCTTGTCTCATTCCTGCTTGAAACGACAATAAATACTGGACTCACCAAGCGGTGTCGTTGCCGGGCCCGTCAGTCATTCGTGATGAGGACATATTGTTTGCGGAATTCGCTGCCCGTGCCCGGCCAAGTGGCGGCGTAGGCGCGCAGGGCGTCCATGCCCGGCGCGTAGTCTTCGCCGTTGACGCGGCAATCGGCATCGGTGCTGCCGTCGTCGTTGCGTGAGGCGAAGAGACGCAGAGCGTAGTTGTCGTGCCCTTCCAGCAGTGGTTTGAAGGCTTCCATGCTGTTGGTGAAGAGGCAGCAGGGGCAGAAGGGTTGGTGCGCATCATCTTCGCCATCCGCCGGGGCGGGCGCCGGGTTTTCCTGCCAGTATTGGGTCGCGCCGAAGTGGACGCGGCGGATTCTGCCGTCGGGAAAGGTCATGCTCATGCCGGTGTGGCCTTTGTCGTCGTTGGTGGCGACGGCGTGCAGCAGTTGCCAGTCGCCAGTGAGCCACCATTCGAGGCCGTAATGGAGGGCTTCTGCCGGGTCTGCGCCAAAGCTGTGCTGGTATTCGAAGATGCCCTGCGGAAAGAGCTCGGGGTGGTGGATCTGGATGGTGATGGTGCTTCGCACGCGTTCGCCGAAGTCCAGTGCAGCGATTTGCACCAGCAGCGCGTAGCCGCTGGCCGCGTGATAGAGCCAGTCGCCGTGGCGCGTGGTGGGGCAGCCTTCGGCAGCAAGCGCGTCGGCCAGCAGCGCGGGCAGGTCCCAGTTGTCGGCGCTGCCATCATCGTAGTTCACGCTGAACCGGGCACTAATGCCGGGGTTGGTGTCAAGCGGGGTTGTAGTCGGGGTACATGGGCATGGAGTTCTCCGTGTTTCAGAGCAGGCCGTTGCTCGCCAGCAAGGCCTCTTTGCCGTAATGGCGCAGGGCTTGTTGTATTTCTTTGGCGGATTTTCTGCCAACGGGTATTGAGAGGATAAGGTCTATGATGATGAAGGCTATAACCGCATAGACTTTACTGACAAACATTATAATAATAAAGGCAGGAATGATAAGGATCAGGTTGACATCAATATGATCACCATCTATTTCAGCGATGTTAATGTCAATAATTTTGCTGTTTTTCTTGATGATCCGCATAGTGCCAATATCTTTTCCTATTGTTCCTCTATGCGAGAGGTATTTGCGGGTAAGCGTTATTTTCAATATTTCATCCCATGCTATTTCTTCTTGCTGCGTGGCGCGACAATAGCTAATGCCATAGCGATTGATTTCTATAAATTCCGGCTGCCGGAAGGATGCTATCCAGCCTCGCAAACCGATGTAATAGACACTGTAAGCCATGGCAAGCATCAGCACAATGAAGAGAACCCCAAGAAGTAAATTGCCCCATGAGTATTGGCGATGGATGACGTAAACCATGTAGCGATAACCGCCTATTACGCCGAATGCGATAAAGATGAGCATCACGCTCAGGTAGCTGAAGAGGTATTTTTGCCGGAATTGCCAGCGATAGTGTCTTTTGGTTCGCATGAACGTTTTTGCTTGTGATGGGGTGATTATAGGTGCATCGTACCCCATGTTTTTCTCGCTTATACCAAAACTAAAAAATAACCTGCCGTAGATTGGTCTTCGACCAAGTGAAATCACGCTAATGGCGGGCTGAAGCCCACCCTACGACAGGTTGTTTTTTGATTTTGGTATTAAGGGTCTGTTGACACTCAACATTGCGGCGGCTTTTCCGTCAAAATCCGGCATCTGCTGCGTTATAGTCGCTTCAAACAGGAATGAGACAAGGCGGCGAGCCGAAAACAGTACAGATAGTACGGCGAGGCTCGCCAACATCGTATCATTCCTGTTTGAAGCGACTATAAAAATGCACGCAAGGTAGGCAACCTTACTGCACTTTTTGCCTTGCACCTGCCGTTTTTGCCACAAAAATCCGCTGCGCAAGTCGAATGTCAACAGACCCTAGACGATTGCGCCAAATCGTGAACACAGCCTCCGTGGCGGGGCGGCGCTTCATGGCTGTTGCAGGTAAGCGGCAGGGACGTGGTCGGTGAGCCAGACACCGTTATCCGCGCGGTAGAAGGTGTAGCCGTCGCGCTGCATCTCGCCGGCGCGCACGCGCAGCACGGCGGGTTTGCCGTGCCGCTGCCCGACTTTGGCGGCGGTGTCGGGGTCGGCGCTGAGGTGGACGTGCTGCCGCGCGCGTTTGTCCAGGCCGCCGCTCGCGAAGATGGCGGCGACGGTGGCGGCAGCGGTGCCGTGATACAGCACGTCCGGCGGTGTTTGCGGCGTGTAGGCGAGATCGATGGCGAGGGAGTGTCCCTGGCTGGCGCGGATTTTTGTGCCGTCTGCGTTGAAAGTGAAGCGTTTTTTGTTGTTGGTGGCGACGAGGTGTGCCAGCAGGGCGCGGTCAATCGCCGTGCCGTGCGCGTTCATGAGGCGCAGGAGCGTCTCGACATCCGCCCAGCCTTGTGCATCAAGGCGGAGTCCGATGGTTTCGGGTCGATGGCGCAGGATGAGGCTGAGGAATTTGCTGAGGGTAACGTTGCTTTGGGCAGTGGTCATGGAAGGGCGTCCGGTCAGAGAAACGGCATGAAATGGGCAAATATCGTGAAATGGCCGGGCAATGGATGCGGGCGGCGGTTCGGCGTCATCTGTTTCCCGGACTTGCCGTCAGTAGTAAGGCGACTGGTCGCAGGGTTGCAGGATGGTGGTCGGGCGGCCGCGCCGGTACACGGTGCGCTCGATGTAGCAGGGGCTGGCGCGGTGGTGGCGGTTGGTGCGCGGCGGGTTGCTGTCGATGTTGATGCGAACGTTGTCGTTCCAGATGGCAACGTCGGCTTGCGGCGTGGTCATGCCGCTTTCGTGCCAGTAGCCGCTGTTTTCGCTGCGGATGGTGTTGCCCGCCATGCCGTAGGTGACGGTTTGGCTATCGTGGTAGTTGCCGTAGTAGTCGCTTTGGGTGCAGCCGCCGAGGGCGACGAGCAGGGCGGTGAGGGTGAGGCGGGTGTTCATGATTGTTTGAGGGCGTAGATGCCCGGCAGGTGGCGCAGGTAGCCGTGATAATCCATGC
>NZ_CALIZP010000061.1 GCF_938028825.1 uncultured Cardiobacterium sp.
GTTTTTCTTGACCTGTTTGGAGCCGCAGAAAAAGCATTTTTTGTGTTCAAAGGTTATGACCTCGCGTAAAGCCTTGCAGCGTAAGGGCTACAGCGATTTTTAGCATGAAATTTGTCCATTACGCCGCGGTTTACCGCGCTTCAGTGCACTAAAAAATTTGCTTTTTTGAGATTTTGAACAGGTTCTTAGAGAAAGGCATCCAGCACGTTGTTGAGCAGGGCAAAGCCGCGTTCGCTGGTTTTCAGGTGCTGTTCGATGTCGGCTTCTATCAGCCCTTGCGCGATGAACTGCGTCAGCGTTGCCCGCAGTTCGTCCAGGGTCAGCGCGCTGCGCTCGTGCAGATAGGCGGTTGGCACGCCGTCTTTCAGGCGCAGGGCGTTCATCATGAATTCAAATACCTGTTCGTCGCGCGGCACGGTGAAGCGCTGGTCGCGGTAGGGGCTGTCGCCCGCGCCCGCCGCTTTTTGCTACGCCCCCGGCGCGCGGTATTTGCTGCTGCGGCTGATGCTGCCGTCGCGCGTCTGTTTGCCGTGCGCGCCGGCGCCGATGCCGGGGTAGTCGGCGAATTTCGCCTGTTCAAAGGTGCCGGGGTTGGCTTCCAAGGTGATTTCGCAGCTGTCCGGCAAGGGGCTTAGCGGTTGATGCCGTCGAGCAGCGCGTCAATGGCGGCACCGCGCAACAGGCTGGGCGTGCCGCCGCCGATGAAGATGGTTTCAATCGGGCGCAGGTCGAGGTCGTGCGCGAGGCCGGCTCGTCGTTGGCTTCATCGACTACCGGGAAGAGGGTGCGGCAGGTGCGCAGGATGACGATGCAGGCGAGGAGCGGCGGCAGTAGTTCATGAGAATTATTATGGTGGAAATAATTCCTGGAATGATGATATATTTTTGGGAAGACATGGATAATGATGACGAACGGAAATATGGACAGACGGATTTCTAGCTGTCACGCAGAATGGCGACAGGCACGCCAACAAAGCATTTCTGATGAAGGTGCAAATATGATATTTGCTGGATTACGGCAGGAGGAATTCCATGAAACTGAACGAATATGTTGAAGAGAGGCCACCCCGGTCGCAGCAATACTATAACCGGGTTTATTTGGGGCTGTTCGCCGGGCTGGTCTTGGTCGTTTTTGTTCTGTTCCCCAAAAGAGGCATGGAATTCAAGCGGTATTTGAGCTTTGACCAGCAAAAATGAGATGTCATTTACGTCAAAAGCCGTTCAAGAATACCCAGCCGGGCATCGCGGACAGACTCAGCAGAAACCAAGACGCGATATTCCGATTTCCCATCTACACCAGGAGAAATACTATGATGCAAAAATATTTTACCTGGATTAATTTGGTTATATTTTGTGCGATCCTGCTGATGGTATACATAGATGCACGTGTTATGACACAAAAACAATTTAACTGGATATATTTATTTCTATTTTTTGTATTCTTGCTAACGCGCCATGTCATTTTTCCGATAACGACGATTGAGTTCAAAAAGAAATTGGTTTTTGATAGTGCCAAAGGAGATGTGATTATTGCAGATGGCGATTCCAGAACGCCAATCATGTATGCCCAACGCAGCCTTAGGCCTGATACCCGCCGTTCTCTAAATCCTTTTATGGAATTAAACATTAATGGAAAAACGTATTATTGTGATTGCAATTTCTCGCCATGCAAGAATCGAGATTATTTTAATAAATCTTCTGGCAATGATGTTATTGAAAAACTAGAGATACTGCAAATTAATAAAAAAAGAAGCTGCCTGATACTGAAAATGAATTATCTAGATATGGATTATAATCTTAGTTCTTTTCAGGTAAATTATCTATTGCAAGATAATAAGCTGAAAGAAATTGAGCCTCGGAATAATGCAGAAAATCGGGTTGCTACTTATTGTTTTATTGTATTTTTGTTAATATACACCCTCTTCAAGAATGTGAAAAATATTTTTCACAACAAATCTTAAAGGAGAAGAAAACCATGCCTAATAAAATTGCAAATACCATTTATGCTATTTTTACACGAGAAGAGTGGGAGAAAGTGGCTAATATTTATAGCCATAATGGCTATGCAAACCAATCATACCACGCGCCGAGCGGGCGACGAAGCCATCATCACCCTGCGCATCAACCACCGGCGCTGGGACATACTCGCCGAAGACTACCGCGACACGCGGCGCTTTATCGGCCACAGCTACACCGTGACCGGGCGCAGTATCACCGCCAAACTGGGCGCGGACTACACGCAGGGGCGGCATATCAAGTACGAACAAAGCCGCTACGCACGGCAAATCGCCGACGAACAGTTACAGCCGACGCCCTACACCATCGCGGGCTGGGACGCGGTGGACTGGCTGGTGCCGGGCGACAACTACACCGTGAGCGGCCAAACGCCGATTGCCGTCGTGATGGACATCGCGCAGGCCATCGGTGCCTTTGTCGAGTCGCATCCCTACGAGCCGCAACTCTTTGTGCGCCCGGTGTGGCAAAAAGCCGCGTGGGAAAAGCCGACACCGGCGCTCACCATCCCGTCCAACCTGATCTTGAGCGTGTCGGGACAACGCCGCATCAGCGAGCGCTGCAATGGTGTGCGTGTGGTCGGCAAAGGGGCGACCGCCAAAGGCGCGCTGGTGTGGCGCGAAGGTACCGACCAAACGCCGGAAGCGGCGCTGCGCGAACATGCCCTCTACACCGACGAAACCGCGCACCGTGCCGCAGGCATCCATGCCCTGTCCGAAACCGGAACGCACAAAATCGAGACCGTCACCTTGCCCTGGGCGGAAAAATACCAACTGCCACTCGCCAGCCTCGGCGCAGTGTGGGCATTCACCGAAGCGGGGAAAACATGGCAGGGCGTCATCAAGGGTATCCAGGTGGACGTGACACTGGATAACAACGCGCCTGTCGTTACACAAACGCTCACCATCGACCGCTACATGGGGGACTGATATGAACATCCGCCAGCAATTTGAGAGCCTGCTCAACCCCAAACGGCGCATGACCGCGAAAATCACCGGCGGCAAAGGCGCGAACATGTGGGTGGCCGAAACCCCGACCGGCGCTGTGGTCGTCCTCACCGGACAAGGGCAAATCGGCCAGCACGTGTACTACAACGCCTATACATTGGAGATTGAGGGCGAGGCTCCGGCGGTGGCGTGGGCGGAAATCAAGGTCTAGTTAACGCTTATTTTTACCGGATGTAAGCGCTTCGATAGCCTCTGCATCCGTCATATTGCGAGTATCAACGAACGGGATAAGGACAACATCCTCAAATTCTTTCAGGCGCGCCTGCATCTCTTCATAGCGCGCGGCGGGGACAAGAGCCAACGACATCGCCAGCATCATGCGCAACAGCAACTACAACCGCGTCCGGCAAACCGACTACCCCACCGCCGCCCATTATCTTGACGGCATTACCGTAATCCGTGCGGACTACCGCGACCTGCTGCCGCGTTACACGGGGCAGTCGCGCGTGTTGCTGGTACTTGACCCGCCCTACGTCAACACGACGCAAGACGGCTACCACAAAGCCGACTACTTCGGCATGGTCGCCTTCCTGCAACTGATGCGGATGGTGCGCCCACCGTATATCATGTTTTCCAGTACGCGCAGCGAGTTTCCGGCATGGCTTGATCTAACCCTGCAAGAGCATCTGGACGGCTGGCAGAACTTTACGGGCTACCGTACTGCCACCCTCAAAGCAACCCTCAACCAGAGGGCTACTTACGAGGACAACGTGGTGTACAAATTCTGACGCCCCAAAAAACAAAGCCACCGGCAAGGGTGGCTTTCGAGGTGATTTTTCTGCGGTGAATAAATCTGCATTTTATGCAGATATAAGCAACGCAAGCGGCAAGAGCTTATGCACATTTAAAGCAGGTTTTATGCACATTTAAAGCAGGTTTTATGCACATTTAAAAAGCGCCGTACATGTCCGGCTTGAATTTGACCACGCCGCGCGCGTAGTCAATCGTGCCATATTCCGTGCCGTCGTCGTCCACCACTTTGCCCGCGCCGTCGTCATGCACGGTCTTGTAGGGGTCAACCAGGCAGGTCTGCACGTTGAGCACGGGCAGCAGTGCAGCGTGTCCCGCCTGGCGCAGGTAGGCCTCGCCCTCCTGCACCTTGCGGTCGTAGTCCTCGATCAGCAGGTTCCAGGTCATGGCGAAGCTCTTCGGTTTGATTTGCGTCTGGCCGAGGTTGAGGCTGACCATGCCCTGCCCGTCGCGCAAGGGTGCCTTGAATTCTTTGTTTTGCGGCTCGCCCACCGAGTAATCCACCTTGACGTCGAGGTGCTGCCCGCCGCCCGGGAAGTCCGTCAGGGTGATGTCGCCCGTGCGGTAGTCGATTTTCCCGCGCCAGGCGCCGGTGATGTTGCCCGCGCCGTCATCCTGCGCCGTTTTGGCGCCATTGTCCGTCCAGCTTAATTTGACGCTGCCCGGCGTAACCCCTGCTTCGGTTTTGAGCAGCATCACCGCTTGCGGGCGCTCGCCGCTGCGGTTGTTTACCGTCGCCGTTGTTCCCCAGGTGTAGAGGATTTCACTGCCGACGTCGGGCAGCTCGCCGCAGGTGATGGAAACGGTGCCGGTGGCGTAGTTGAGGCTGCCGCTGCCGTGCGCGGCACTCGCGCCGCGCAGCGCGCCGCTGCCGTCGTCGCGCAGATCGTACCAGCGCCCCTGCGCGCGGTAGCTGACTTGCAGGCTGCCCGGCGCCGGGGCGGGGATGATGGTCTGCACGTAGTTGTAGCCCCGGTTGTTGTTGACGATGCTGATGCTCGCGCTGTCCGCCACCTGAATAAATTCGGCGGCCGGGCGGAAGGCCGCCTGCCAGGCACTGCCGCTGACATACTGGCTGAAGGTCAGGATGCCGCGCGGGTAGTCGATACTGCCCACGGCCTGATCGCCTGCGTACAGCGTCCCGCCACGGTCGTTGAGGGTGCTGCCGCCCGCGCTGAGGGTGAGCGAGCCGGGCAGGATGGCGTTGCCGAGGTGGACGGTCGCGCCCTCGTTGAGCGGCGTGGCGGCGGCGAGGGTGATGACGCCTGTGGAGGAAGCGGCGAGAATCTGCGCCTGCCCGGCGGCGGTAAGGTCGGTCAGCGCCGTTTCCACCTGCGCTGTCGGCACCAGTTTTTCCATCAGGGTCGGCACGCGGATTTTGAGCGCCTGCGCTTTCGCGTCCGCCACCAGCGGCTTGACTCCGTAATACTGCGCGCCGTCGGCAATGTGGGTTTCCCTGATTTTGCACGGCGGCTCCGCCTTGCCCGGCTCCGGATAATCTACCCCGGTAAAGTCGGTGGTGAGCGCGGTCGAGGTCTCCATCTTCACCACCGTTTTCACAAACTCCTTGCCTTCCGGCGTGGTGAAGGTGCGCTCTTCCGAGGTGACGCGGATGACCTGGATGTACTGCTCCACCTGCGGATAACCGCGCGCCTCCTGGCGCAGACAGTACACATCGCCAATCAGCGGCAGCGGCTCGCCGGGGCGCTGATAGGCCTGGACGATGCGCGAGCCGAGCGACTGCGTCGAGAGCAGGGTCATGCGCGATTCAATCGTGGCAACGGCATAGGCTTCGATGCGCTTGATGATGTCGCGGCGCAATTCGCCGTAGCGCACGCCCTTGTAGAGCAGGTAGCTGACGTTCTCTGCTTTTGGCGGGCGCGAGATAATCATGTGTGCGCCGCCAAGCGGGATGTTCTCCGGCACCCGCACCGCGCCGTGGACACTGCGCAGGTTAAGCGCGCCGACGGTGCGCGCCACGTCGGAAATGGGCGTAAAGAGTTCGTTCTCGCGTCCGGAGAGCGGGTCTTTCACCATCAAGCCGCCGCCGTCGGCGGAGTCGTCAAGGCGTTCGGTCGGGTAGATTTGCAGGTTCTGCTTGGTGAGAGCGGTGTGTTTTTGGGGCATGGGTTACTCCATAAAATATTTACACGGATGTTAATTTTTTCTGGCAATAGTTAGCACAGAAGCATATAATTCACCCCATCGAAACAACCGGAGGTGAAGTGAAACAAAGACAATTCCTGAAATGGCTGAAGTCCCAAGGGGTGGAGGCAACGGATGCCAAGAGACACATCCAGCTGCGCTATCAGGGCAAAGTAAGCCATATGCCCCGCCACCCCGGCGACGAAATCACGACGGGTCTGGCGGAAGCCATCAAGAAGCAACTGGGGCTCAAGTGAGCCCCGGTCTTCGGGAATTGTCCACCCCGCAACACAGGAGAAGCTATGTACTACTACGCCCACTTTGACCACGCCGCCGACGGCATCACCGTCACTTTCCCCGATATTCCGGAGGCCATGACCTGCGCACAAACCGATGAGAAAGCGATGGTGATGGCTGAGGACGTGCTGCTCACCTGCGTGGAGCTGTACTTTGATGAAGGCTGGGTTTTCCCGCTTGCCCGTGCAGGACGCGAGGGGGAGACGGCGGTCTATTTGCCGGAAACGGTCTATGCCAAAATCCTTTTGCACAACACCCTTTTGGAAAAGGGCGAAAGCAAGGCGAACCTTGCCCGTCTGCTCGATACCCAGCCACCCGAGGTGCAGCGCATCCTCAATGTGCGCCACAAAACGCGTATTGACACGCTGGGACGGGCGCTGGCCGCGCTGGGTCGCCCGCTGCATCTGTCGGTGTAGGGTAGTCATATCGTCAGCAAATGCACCTGCACCGCTTCATACTGCGCTGTGCCGTCTTCGGGGCTGGCGTA
>NZ_CALIZP010000062.1 GCF_938028825.1 uncultured Cardiobacterium sp.
ATTTTTTTACGGATATGGGCTGGATAGGTCATGATTTTGATGGTTACTGTTTTTTGCTATTTAACTATATTCGGTAACGTTGTGGCTGATGCCGTCCTTGCAGGGCACGAAGATCATCCCCGCAGGGCAGACGCCCGCCATGAATTGCGCGTCGTGCCCCGCGCCGCTCGGCATGCGGCGGTTGCTGAAGCCCTGTGCCTGCGCCTCCGCTTCGACCGCATCGACGATTTCGGCGGCGAAGACGACGGGGTTGAAGCGCACCAGCGAGCGGTAGCTGATGTCGGTGCCTTCTTCTTTGGCGGCGGCGAGGGCGTAGTCGTGCAGCATTTTTTCCGCCTGTTTGAGCAGCTCGTTGTCGGTGTTGCGCAGGTCGATGGTGACGACGGCATGGTCGGGGATGACGTTGATGAGGTTCGGCTTGAAGTCGATGTAGCCGACGGTCGCGACCTGGTTGCCGCCGAGGGTTTTGCTGATTTCGCGCGCGTAGGTGGCGATTTTTGCCGCGACCAGCCCGGCGTCGTGGCGCATGCGCATCGGCGTGGTGCCGGCGTGGTTGGTCACGCCCTTGATGGTGTATTCGTTCCAGGAGATGCCCTGCACGCCGGTGACGACGCCGATGTTGATTTTGTCTTTGTCGAGAATCGGGCCCTGCTCGATGTGCAGTTCGAGGTAGCTGTCCACCGCGAAATCGCCCGTTTTCGCTTCGCCTTTGTAGCCGATGGCGGCAAGGGCTTCGCCTACGCTGACGCCGTCTATGTCTTTGGCGGCGAGCGCGTCCGCGAGCGGGTATTGTTTCGACCAGAAGACGCTGCCCATCATGTCCGGCTGGAAGCGCACGCCTCCTTCGTTGGTGAAGAAGGTAACGGCGACCGGGCGGTGCGGGCGGATGCCGGCGTCTTTCAGGGTCTAGACGACTTCGAGGCCGGAGAGGACGCCGTAGTTGCCGTCGCAGATGCCGCCGGTGCCGACGGTGTTGATGTGCGAGCCGATCATGACCGGTGGCAGGTCGGTTGCGCCGGGATAGACGCCGGTAACGTTGCCGATTTCATCAATGCGGATGCTCATGCCGAGCGCCTTCATTTTGCCGACGACGTAATCGCGGCCGAGTTTGTCTTCGGCGATCGCGGCAAGGCGGCAGCAACCGCCGCCGGGCAGGGCACCGAGTTTGCCGAGTGCGAACAGGTTGTCCAGCAGGCGTTTGCCGTTGATACGCAGTTTTTCGCTCATGTTTGACCTCGTGGGGTTGGTTTGGGGATGCGGTCAGTGTAGGAAGGCGGGCAGCGGTGCGGCTGCGTTTTTGCTGTGGATGGCGCAACGGGTTTGCGTTTATAAGCGGGGTCTTGCGTGGTTGTTACGGTGGATTTGCGGGGTTTTCCGTGTGGACGAAAAAAGCGGGGCGATGCCCCGCTTTTGTGTGCCCGCCCGTTTCAGGGGATGCTGTTGTAGAGCGCATCGTAGGCGGCGGCGGCTTTGTGCCAGCCGAAATCGGCAGCCATGGCGTTCTGGCGGATGGAGGCCCACTGTTTGGCGTTCTGCCAGGTTTCGAGCATGCGCCCGGCGGCGCCGAGCAGGGCGTCCGGGGTCGGCTGGTGGAAGACAAAGCCGGTCGCGGTGCGGGCGGCGACGGAATCGGCGGTGGTGTCGGTCACGGTGTCGGCGAGGCCGCCCGTGGCGCGCACCAGCGGCAGGGTGCCGTATTTGAGGCCGTAGAGCTGGGTGAGTCCGCAGGGCTCGAAACGGCTCGGCACGAGGATGACGTCGCCGCCGGCGATCATTTGGTGCGAGAGGGCTTCGTTGTAGGTGATGCGCACGCCGACTTTCTCCGGGTGCCGCCCGGCGAGATCGCGGAAGGCGGCTTCGAGGTCGGGCGCGCCGGTGCCGAGGATGGCGAGTTGCAAGGGGCGCGAGAGCAGGCTTTCGGCGGCACCTAGGAGGATGTCCGCGCCTTTTTGTTCGGTGAGGCGGGTGATCATGACGAGCAGCGGCACGCTGTCGTCGGTTGGCAGGTTGAAGGCTTGTTGCAGGGTGTGCTTGTTGACGCGTTTGCCCTGCATGTAGCCGGAGTTGTAGGGTTTGGCGATGTTGGTGTCGGTGTCGGGGTTCCAGATGGTGTCGTCCACGCCGTTCAGGATGCCGCTGAGCCGTCCCTGCGCGGCGCGTTCGCCGAGCAGCCCGTGCAGGCCGTAGCCGTGTTCGGGCAGGGTGATTTCCCTGGCATAGGTGGGGCTGACTGTCGTGATGTGGTCGGCGTAGTAGAGGCCCGCTTTGAGGTAGGACATCTGGCCGTAGAATTCGAGGCCGTAGGTGCCGTACATGTCTTGCGGCAGGCCGAGTTCGGCCATGTGGCGGCTGTTGAAGATGCCCGCATAGGCAAGGTTGTGGATGGTGAAGACGCTTTTTACCGGCACTTCCCAGGCGGCGAGGTAGGCGGGGGCGAGGCCGGCCTGCCAGTCGTGGCAGTGGATGAGGTCGGGCTTCCACCAGGTATCCGCACCGGCGGCAAGCGAGGCGCCGACCCAGCCGAGGAGGCCGAAGCGCAGGTAGTTGTCGCCGTAGTCGGCGTAGTGCTGGTCGTGGTAGGGGTTGCCGCCGCGCTGATAGAGGTGCGGGCAGTTGATGAGGTAGAGGCCGACGCCGTGGTAGTCGGTGTAGCGCAGTTCGATGTCGCCCGCGAAGGTGTGGTAGTAGCCGACGTGGCCGGTTTCGCCGATTTTTTCCGCGACTTGCGGGTAATTCGGCAAAACGACGCGCACGTCCTGTCCTGCCGCGTGTTGGGCGAAGGGCAAGGCACCGAGGACATCGGCGAGGCCGCCGGTTTTGACCAGCGGGTAGAGTTCCGAACAGATGTGCAGGATTTTCATGGCGGTTTCCTCTTTCGTGGGTGATGATGTGGTTGGGTTGGTTGTTTTGGGTTTGGTGGGCTGAAGCCCACCTACACGACGGGGGTTTGGGTTATGTGGTGTGGTGGGCTGAAGCCCACCCTACGTTTTGTTGTCAGCCGGTGTTTGTGCCGCTTGGCTGTTTTTTTGAGCCTGCGGCTCAACACCCTCTCCCCAGCCCTCCCCAAGGGGGAGGGGGTAGATAGTGTAAGCGGGAAAGTCCGTGGTTATGCCGCTTGGGATTATTTTTCAGCCGCTTCTTCTGCCTGTTTTTGTTTGGCGGCGAGCGCGAAGAGCATGGTTTTGGTGACGAGGACGACGCCGCCTTTGCTGACGCGGAAGCGCTGTTTGTCCAGCTCGGCATCGACGCCGATTTGCATGCCGTCCGGGATGGTGCAGTTGCGGTCGATGATGCAACGGCGCAGGACGCAGTTTTTGCCGATGCGTACTTGCGGCAGGACGACGGCGTATTCGATGTGGCTGCCTTCGGAGACTTGCACGCGGTCGAAGATGACGGAGTTGCTGATTTCGGCGTCGGTGATGACGCCGCTGCCGCCGATGAGGGAGTTGTCGATGGTGCGGGCGTGGTTGTGCTTGTAGAAGAATTTGGTCGGCGCGGTTTGTTTGGGCACGGTGCGGATCGGCCAGCTTTCGTCGAACATGTCGAGTTGCGGGTGTTCGCTGACGAGGTCAATGTTGGCGCTCCAGTAGCTGTCGAGGGTGCCTACGTCGCGCCAGTAGATGGTGCCCTGGGTGTTGCGGCCCTTGCTGGATTTTTCGAAGGGGTGGGCATAGAGCACACCTTCGCGCACGGCGGCGGGGATGACGTCTTTACCGAAGTCGTGCGAGGTGTTGGGACTCGTCGCTTCGCGTTCAAGGACTTCGTAGAGGTAGTCGGCGTCGAAGACGTAAATGCCCATTGAGGCCAGTGATGAACCGGGGCGGTCGGGCATGGCGGGCGGGTCTTCGGGTTTTTCGACGAAGGCTTTGACTTTGAGTTTTTCGTTCACTGCCATGACGCCGAAGGCGGTCGCCTGTTCGCGCGGCACTTCGATGCAGCCGACGGTGGCTTTGCCGCCGGAGGCGATGTGGTCGCGCAGCATTTGCATGTAGTCCATCTTGTAGATGTGATCCCCCGCCAGTATCAGCACGTATTTGGGCTGGTAGTGGTCTTTCATGATGTGCACGTTTTGCCACACGGCATCGGCGGTGCCCCGGTACCAGGTCTGGTCGTTGAGTTGCTGGCGTGCGGGCAGCATATCGACGAACTGGTTGCGTTCGCGCGGCAGGAAGGACCAGCCGTGTTGCAGGTGGCGCAGCAGCGAGTGCGCTTCGTACTGGGTGATGACGCCGATTTTCAACAGCCCCGAGTTGATGCAGTTCGACAGGGCGAAGTCGATGATGCGGTGGCCGCCGCCGAAATACACGGCCGGTTTGGCGCGCTGGTCGGTGAGTTCGTAGAGGCGTGAGCCGCGTCCGCCCGCGAGGATGAGCACCAGGGTCTGGCTGGCGATTTCTTCGGTGGATGGCAGGGTGTTTTCTTTGGCATTCATGTTTGTCTCCGTTATGTTGCCGTTTGTTTGTCGGTGCTGTTGGTGAGGACGACGACGCCCTTGTGGGCAAGGGTGGCGCGGCTGTCGTCCGGGGTGAATCCTTCGTCGGCAAAGAGCGGTCGCCAGTTGCCTTCGGGCAGGAGGTAGGTTTGCGGGCAGCGGTTGGCGTTGATGAGCACGAGGTAGGTGTCGTGCAGGACGAGCATCAGCGCTTTCGCCGCTTCGTTGTGCCAGTCGCCGTCGCGCATCGGTTGGCCGTCGGCGGTGTACCAGCGGGCGTTGTCGGGCTGCCACCAGCCGTCGTAGATGCCGTCGGCGGCCATTTGGCGGCGCAGCGCGGTCAGCGCGCGGACGCATGGCACCAGCGGGGCGGGTTTTTCCCAGTCCAGCCAGGTGGTGTCGTCGTCCTGGCAGTAGGCGTTGTTGTTGCCGTGCTGACTGTGGCCGAGTTCGTCGCCGGCGAGCAGCATCGGCACGCCGTGGGAGAGGAGCAGGCTGGCGAGCAGGGCTTTCCGGCTGTGGTGGCGGGCGAGGTTCACGGCGGGGTCCGTGCTGTCGCCTTCTTCGCCGTGGTTCCAGGAGTAGTTATGGTTGTCGCCGTCGCGGTTGTCTTCGCCGTTCGCTTCGTTGTGCTTGTAGCTGTACGCGGTGAGGTCGTGCAGGGTGAAGCCGTCGTGGGCGGCGATGTAGTTGATGGAGCTGTACACGCCGCGCCAGTCGTGGTGGTAGATGTCGTCGCTGCCGGAGAGGCGTTGCGCCAACGCACCAAGCCAGCCGTTTTCCCACAGCCAGAAGCCGCGCATGTCGTCACGGTAGCGGCCGTTCCATTCGGCAAATCCCTGCGGGAAGCCGCCGAGGTTGTAGCCGTCGGAACCGGTATCCCAGGGTTCGGCGATGTGTTTGCACCGGCTGAGGACGGGGTCCTGCATGACGGCGGCGAAGAAGGGTGCGGCAGGGTTAAAGGCGGGGGTGCGGCCGAGGATGGAGCCGAGGTCGTAGCGGAAGCCGTCCACATGGAATGCTTCGACCCAGTAGCGCAGGCTGTCGAGTATCCAGCGCAGCACGTGCGGGTGGTTGGCGTCGATGGTGTTGCCGCAGCCGGTGTCGTTGATGTAGTCGCCGTGCGCGTTGTGGCGGTAGTAGAGGCGGTTGTCGATGCCGCGCTGGCTGAGCATGGGGCCGCGCTCGTCTTCTTCGGCGGTGTGGTTGTAAACGACATCCAGGATGACTTCGATGCCCGCGCGGTGCAGGGTTTTCACCATGTCGCGCAGGTCGTCCGCGCTGCCGTAGCGGCGATCGGGGATGTTGTGCGCGTAAACGTTGTAGCCCCAGTAGTTGCTCATGCCGCGCCGCTGCAAGTGCACTTCGTCAAGGTGCTGGCTGACGGGCAGCAGTTCGACGGCGGTAATGCCGAGGTCTTTCAGATGGCGGATGCTCGCTTCGTGCGCAAGCCCGGCAAAGGTGCCGCGCATGGCGGGCGGGATGGCGGGGTTGCGCTGGCTGAACCCCTTGACGTGCAGTTCGTAGATAACGGTGTCGCGCCAGGCGGTGCGCGGCGGCGCGTCGTCTTCCCAGTCGTAGCTGCCCGGTGCGACGACGATGGCTTTCGGCGCGACGGCGGCGTTGTCGCGCGGATCGCTGTGGTGGTAGAGCGCGAGTTCGTCCGCCGTGCGGTACTGCGGCAGGTGGTTGAGCGCGCGCGCGTAGGGGTCGAGCAGGACTTTCTGCGGGTTGTAGCAGTTGCCCGCGTCCGCCGGGCCGTCCACGCGCCAGCCGTACCGCTGCCCCGCCTTGAGATCGGCGACGAAGAGGTGCCAGACATCGTCGCTGCGGTTTTTTACCTCAATGCGGGTTTCCACGCCGTCCCGGCCGTAGAGGCAGAGGGTAACGGCGCTCGCGTGGCGGGCAACCAGCGCGAAGTTCACGCCGCTTTTGCCGTCAACAGTGGCGAGGTGGCTGCCGAGCGGGTAGGGTTGCCCGCGATGGCAGAGCAGCGGCGGGCGTTCTTTTTTCATGCGTCTGCTCCGTTTTCACCTGCGTAGGCGAGGAAGATGGTGCCGAGCGGCGGCAGGGTGAGGTTGAGCGATTGGCCGCGCCCGTGGCTTTCGATGGGGTCGGTTGCGAGTTCTTTGCCGCCGCTGACGCCGCTGCCGTTGTACTTGGTGTCGTCGGAGTTGAGGATTTCGCGGTAGCGCCCCGCCTGGCTGACGCCGATGCGGTAGTTTTCGCGCGGCACCGGGGTGAAGTTGCTGACGATGATGACGGGTTTGCCGTCGCCGCCGTGGCGGGCAAAGGCGATAACAGATTGTTCGGCGTCATCGACCACCAGCCACTCGAAGCCCTCCGGCGAGCAGTCCTGCTTCCACAGGGCGGGGTGTTCCTGGTAGGCGTGGTTGAGGTCGCGCACCCATTTCTGCACGCCTTCGTGCCAGCCGCCGTAGCCGGGTTCGAGCAGGAACCAGTCGAGGCTTTCCTGGTAGTTCCATTCGCGCCCCTGGGCAAATTCGCCGCCCATGAAGAGCAGTTTTTTGCCGGGGTATCCCCACATGTAGCCGTAGTAGGCGCGCAGGTTAGCGAATTGCTGCCAGCAGTCGCCCGGCATTTTCGAGAGCAGCGAGCCTTTGCCGTGTACGACTTCGTCGTGCGAGAGCGGCAGCACGAAGTGTTCGCTGTACTGGTAGATCATGCCGAAGGTCAGTAGATTGTGGTGGTATTTGCGGTGTACCGGGTCTTCTTTCATGTAGCGCAGGGTGTCGTTCATCCAGCCCATGTTCCATTTGTACTGGAAGCCGAGGCCGCCGCTTTCGGTGGGGTGGCTGACGCCGGTGAAGGCAGTACTTTCTTCGGCGATGGAGGCAACGCCGCGCTGTTCGTTTTGCAAGATAGCGTTGGTGCGTTGCAGGAAGTTGATGGCTTCGAGGTTTTCGCGCCCGCCGTAGCGGTTCGGAATCCACTCGCCTTCTTTGCGCGAGTAGTCGCGGTAGATCATGGAGGCGACAGCGTCCACGCGCAGGCCGTCCACGCCGTAGTGTTCGATCCAGTAGAGGGCGTTGGCGGTCAGGAAGTTACGCACTTCGTAGCGCCCGAAGTTGTAGATGAGGGTGTTCCAGTCCTGATGGTAGCCTTCGCGCGGATCGGCGTGCTCGTAAAGCGGGGTGCCGTCGAAGCGGATGAGGCCGTATTCGTCGGTCGGGAAGTGGCCGACGACCCAGTCAAGGAGGACATGAAGACCCGCATCGTGCGCTTTTTCGATGAAGGTGCACAGTTCCTGCGGGGTGCCGAAGCGGCTGGTCGGCGCGTAAAGGCCAAGCGGCTGGTAGCCCCAAGAGCCGTCAAAGGGGAATTCGGCGACGGGCAGCAGTTCGATGTGGGTGAAGCCCATCTCTTTGACGTAGGGGATAAGTTCGTCGGCAATCTGGGCATAGCTGAGCCAGAAGTTGTTTTCGGGGTTTCTGCGCCAGGAGCCGAGGTGGACTTCGTAGATGCTGATGGGGGCGTCAATGCCGTTGGCGGTGATGCGTTCGGGGTCGTAGGGCAGGCGTTCGGGCAGACGGGTGACGACGGAGGCGGTGTCCGGCCGCAGTTGCGCGCCGAAGGCGTAAGGGTCGGATTTGAGGCGGATGTTGCCGTTCGCATCCAGCAGTTCGTATTTGTAGAGGGCGTTTTCGCCGATGCCGGGGATGAAGATGTCCCAGATGCCGCTTTGCGGGTGGAAGCGCATGACGTGGCGGCGACCGTCCCAGAGGTTGAAGTCGCCGACGACGGAGACGCGCCGCGCGTTCGGCGCCCAAACGCTGAAGCTGACGCCCGCAACGCCGTCGATTTCGACGAGGTGCGAGCCGAATTGTTCGTAGGGGCGCAGGTGGGTGCCTTCGGCGAGCAGCCAGTTGTCGTAGTCGCGCAGGGTAGTGCCGAAGCGGTAGGGGTCTTCGATAGTTTGCACGTTGTCGCTGCTGTAACGCACTTGCAGCAGGTAGCGGCGCACATCCGCTTCCAGGCGGGCGATGAAGAAGCCGCGTTCGTCCAGCAGGCTCATGTCGGCCAGCACGGTTTCCGGGTCGTCGTGTGCGAGCACGCGCACGGCTTCGGCGCCGGGCAGGAGGACGCGCAGGGCGGTGCCGTTGCTGTTTTCGTGCGGCCCCAGATAGGAGAAGGGGTCGGCAAAGGTGCCGGAAAACAGTTGGTCTATCAGGTATTTATCGACGGATGTCACTTCGATTCCTCCGGTGGTGGTTATGATGGCGGCAGCGGCGGCGATGGGGCGCAGCTCGCGCGGTTGGGCACGGGTAGCGACGATTTGCCGCAGCATGGCGTGCAGTTGCGGGTTTTGCCCCATGGCAACGATGTCTTCCGGCAGGCGGTAACGCCAGTTGGGGTAGGTGTTGGCGATGCCGGGGATGTTGAACGAGGCGGTTACGCCGAGGAGATTTTCCGGCTGGATGGCAAAGAGGCGGCTGCGGCTCATCGCCACATAGCGGTGCAGGGCGAGGGTGACAGCGTCATTGAGGGTGCCGCCGTCTTCGTTTTCGGCAAGCAGTTCGGTCTGGTGCAGGGCGGCGATGATTTGCGCCTTGCGGCTTTCCCGCTGCGCGAGCAGGTTCTGGTACTGGGCGTCGCCGGTGAAGACGCCGAGATGCTGCATGGTGTCGATGTCGTTTTTGGCCCAGTAGCCCGCCAGCGGCGCGAGATCGTGCGTGCTGATGACCGCCAGCGCGTGTTCCGGGTATTCTTCGGGCAGGAGGTAGCGCGCGCCATTGTGGTTGAAATACATCACGCCGTAGGAATAGATGCCGTATTCGCGCAGGGCGGTGCGCATCTCGTCCGGCACGATGCCGAGGTCTTCGCCGACGATGACGCAGCGCGCGCGGCGGCTTTCCAGCGCGAGGATGGCCATCAGGTCGGCAAGCGGGTAGCGCACATAGGCGCCGAGGTTGGCGCTGTTGCCGTAGGCAATCCACCACAGACGGAAAAGCGCCATGACGTGATCGATGCGCAGGATGCCGTAGTAACGCATGTTGGTGCGCAGCATGTTGATGAAGGTCTGATAGCCGCTGCGTTTTAGGCGTTGCGGATGCAGCGGCGGCAGCCCCCAGTTCTGCCCTGTGGGACCGAATTCGTCCGGCGGTGCACCGACCGAGACTTGCAGGCAGTACATATCGCGATGCATCCAGGTATCCGCCCCGCCGCGCGAGACGCCGACGGCCAGGTCGCCATAGAGGCCGAGAATCATGCCCTGTTCACCGCAGTAATGGCGCAGGTTGTCGAGCTGTTCCGCCAGGAGCCATTGCAGCCACATGTAAAAACGGATGTCCGCTTCGTGCGAGGCGGAAAAGGCAAGGACGGAGGCGCTGTCCGGGTAGCGGTAGGCTTCCGGCCAGCCCAGCCAGCCGACGCTGTCCTCGCTGAACGGCAGGGACGCATTCTGCGCGTCGAAGTAGTGATCCAGCGCTTCAAAAGTGCCGTAGAGACGCAGTTCCCGCCCCTGTTCTTCGACGAAACGGGCGAAATTCTCGCGCGCGGCGGCAAAAATGGCGTCGTCGCTGTCGCAAAAGTCGCGGAAGACGAGATACAGCGCGCGCAGCTTGAACGGCAGCACCTGGGCGTAATCCACCCAGTCGGCGGCGCGCAGGGCGTCAAGCTGCTTTTGCGTCGCCGCTTCGTTGTACCACGCCTGTGCCGAGGGCGAGATGTGGAAAAGGCGCATGCCGCCAATATCGAGATAGACGGGATTGAGCCAGCGTCGCGACGAAGGGCTGTACGGACTGGCCCAGTTGGGCCGGGTGGTGAACAGCGCATGCAGCGGGTTGATGCCGACGAAATCAATACCGTCGGCGGCAAAATTGGCAGCGAGGCGGCGCAAATCGCCGAAATCGCCGATGCCCCAGTTGTTCTGTGAACGCAGGCTGTAAAGCTGGACGTTGATGCCGCTCAACCGCTCGCCGCGTTTTAACGCCGCCGGCTGGTACACGGAATGCGGGGCGACGATCAACAAACAGCGCCGCATCTGGTGCGCGCTGTGCAGTTCCAGCGAGTAATAGCCGCTCGGCAGCGGCGGCAGCTCGATGCGCCCACCTTCCACCATCATCGAAGAGCAGGGGATGCTCTGCCCGTGTTCATTCAGGAGAAAGACCGCCGCCACGCGCGGCAAGAGGCCGCCAATTGGCAGCAACGCCACCATTTCCGGCAGTACCGTGAAAACCTCATCGAAATGCACATTCGTCGCGGGATGCTGGCCGGGCGCGGTCAGAATCGCCGCCAGCGACGACAACACCTCGTCAGAAATGCGCACAAAGCTGCCATCAGCGGCGAAATAGTCCGTTTCGATACCCAGCAACCTGAACTGTTCGCTGTTCATGACGCGCTCCTGACCGCCTTTACCGGCGTGTCGTGTTAATTTCACATGATTGTAAAGTAACACATCTGTATGTAATGTCTAACAGAAAAACACACCACCTTGTTTTATCAACAAATAAATCACCAAACTAACGTGATTTTCTGTGTGGGAGCCCCTGTTATTTCAAGAAGATGGATGCCCGCAAAACCATTTGGCAATGAAATGTTAAGCCGCTAGAATAATTCGCCCATAATGCCCAACTCACCCATCGCGAGAAGAGAAAACCGTGAAAAACCACATCCTGTCGGGCCTGACCAGTGCCCTGCAAGCGGTCGCGCAAGAGCGCGATATTGATACGGAACTACTTGATTTGCCAAAGGAACTGGAACGCTGCAAAAAACCGGATCACGGGGATTTCGCCAGCAATGTCGCCCTGCAAAACGCCAAAATTTTCAAGAGCAACCCGCGCCAGCTCGCCGGGGCCATTGTTGCCGCCATGCCGCAAAACGCGGGCATCGTCGCGCTGGAAGTCGCCGGCCCCGGCTTCATCAATATCCGTCTTGCGGGCGGCCACGACAGCGCCGTGCTGGAAGCCATTGTTAAAGAAGGGGAAAACTTCGGGCGGCATCAGGCGGTACAGCCGCAAAAAATCCTGCTCGAATTCGTCTCGGCCAACCCGACCGGGCCGCTGCACGTCGGGCACGGGCGCGGTGCCGCCTACGGCGCGACGCTGGCCAACATCCTGCGTGCCAACGGGCATCAGGTGGATAACGAATACTACGTCAACGACGCCGGGCGGCAGATGGACATCCTCGCCTTATCCGTCTATTGGCGCTACATGCAGCACTGCGGCGGCGACTGCGCCCTGCCGCAGGGTATCTACCAGGGCGACTACGTTATTGACATCGCCCGCGAACTCTACGCGCAGCAGGGCGAAGCGCTTTACCGTGCGCCGGAAAGCTGGGTGCCGCCCCATCCCGACACCTGGACGGCGGAAGCGGTGGAAAACGGCGAACGCGACGCCTGGATTGACGCTGCCATCGCCGCGCTGAAAGCGACCCTGGGCGAGACGGATTACCGTACCGTTTTTGATACCGGTCTGGACGCCGAAGTCGCCGACATCCGCGAAGACCTGCTGCAATTCGGCGTGCGTTTCGACCGCTGGTATTCCGAGCGCTCCCTCGTCACGGACGGACGTATTGAAGAAATGCTGGAAGTCCTGCGCGCGCGCGGCCATCTCTACGAAAAAGACGGCGCGCTGTGGTTTCGCGCCAGCGCCTTCGGTGACGAAAAAGACCGCGTCGTGCGCCGCGAAAACGGCGTAACCACCTACTTTGCCTCCGACATCGCCTACCACTACGACAAATACGAACGCGGCTACGACCGCATGATCGACATCTTCGGTGCCGACCACCACGGCTACATGGCGCGCGTCCGCGCTTCGCTTGCCGCCCTCGGCCTCGACCCGGACAAACTCACCATCGCCCTGGTGCAGTTCGCCGTGCTCTACAAGGACGGCGCGAAAATGCAGATGTCCACCCGCAGCGGGCAATTCGTCACCCTGCGCGACCTGCGCGCGCAAGTCGGCTCGGATGCCGCCCGCTTTTTCTACGTCATGCGTCGCCCCGAACAGCATCTGGATTTCGACCTCGACCTCGCCGTCTCGCACAGCAAGGACAACCCCTACTACTACGTCCAGTACGCCCATGCCCGCACCAGCCGCGTCCTCGAACGTGCCGCCGAAGCGGGCATCACCTTTGACCCGCAGGCGGCGCTGGCCGAACGCGCGCGCCTCACCGAGCCCGCCGAAAAAGCGCTCTTGCGCGAACTCGCCCGCTACCCGGACACCATCGCCGCCGCCGGCAGCCAGATGGCGGGGCATCTCGTCGTCAACTACCTGAAAGAACTCGCGGGCGCGTGGCACCAGTACTACGACGCCGGGCACAAAGTCCTGCACGACGACCCCGCCGTGCGCGATGCCCGCCTGCTGCTCACCCACGCCGTGCGCCGGGTGCTGCGTAACGGCCTCGACATTATCGGTGTCGCCGCCAGGGAGAGGATGTAATGGCCCGCAAACGCAAAACCCCGCCGAAAGACAACTACCTCGCCGCCCGGATGCTGGGCGGCTCGATGATGGCCGTCGTCCTCATCGTCTTCGGCTTCGTCCTCGGCAATATGTTCGGCCAAAAAGACGGGCACGACAGCACCACCGCCCGCGCCGAAACCCCGCCCGGCAAGACCGCGCAGCCGCGCCCGTCCATCGGCGCGACCCGCCCGCCGAGCCGCAACGGCGAGCCGAAATACACCTTCTACAAAGAACTGCAAGAACGCCAGCGCGAACTCGAACGCGGCGGCATCACCGCCCCGCCACCGCCGCCCGCACCGGAAACAGCCGCCCTGCGCCCGGGCAGGACGCAACCCGAAGCCGCTGACAAGCCGAAAGCCGTGAAAAAAACCGCTGCCGAACGCCTCACCGAAAAACCTGTCGCCAAACCCGCCGCCGAAAAAGCAGCGAAGACCTTGACCGAACCCGCCAAACCGGTGAAAAAAACCGCCGCTGAACGCCTCACCGCGCCGCCGGAAGCGGGCGGCAAAACCGTTGCCAAGGCCGATGCCAAAGCGCCGAAAGCGGACAACAAGACCGACGCAGCGGCAAAAACCGCCGCCAGAGCCGAAACGGCGGCAAAATCCGGCAAGGGCGACGGCAAACAGCCCGCCAACAGCCGCCTCACCGCGCCGCCCGAAGCCGTCGGCAAAACGGCGGCGAAGGCGGAGGCGAAACCCGCCGGTAAAGACGGCAAAGAAGCGGCGGCAAGCGGCAGGGACGGCAAAGACAAGGACGCAAAAAAATCCCGCCCCGTCACCGGCAAGCGCACCAATTACCGCATCCAGGTCGGCGCCTTCAAAAACAGGGCACAGGCCGAACAACTGCGCGCAAAAATGGCGCAGCGCGGCCTGCCGGTGGACATCCGCCCGTCGGGCGACAGCAACAAGCTCTACCTCGTGCAAATCGGCCCCTACGCCAGCGAAAGCCAGGCGACGGGCATCCAGGCCAAGCTGAAAGCCGAAGGACAGGCCGCCCAGCTTAAAACCTTTAACAGCGCCCCCGACAAATGATGACTCTGGAACTCTGGCACTACCTGCTGCTCGCCGTCCTCGGTGTCATCTGCGGCATCATCAACGTCATGGCGGGCGGCGGCTCGAACATCATCCTGCCGGCGATGATGATGATGGGCTTCCCGCCGCAAGTGGCGAATGCCACCAACCGCATCGGCATCATCCTGCAAAGCGTCATCGGTGTGCGCGGTTTCTACCGCGCAGGCAAACTGCCGACGCACGACCTGCCCGCCATCCTCGCCCCGACCATCATCGGCGGCATCTGCGGCTCCATCATCGCCGCCTTCGCCCCGCACGAACTCATCAAGCCGCTCCTGCTCGGCACCATGCTGGCGATGGCGGGCATCATGCTCTTCGTGCCGTCCGTGGTCATGCCGCCGCCCGGCACCGTGCCGCTCACCGTCAGGGAAAGCGGCGCGCGCGCCTGGTTCTGGCTGTGGCTCGGCGGTGTCTATGGCGGCTTCGTGCAGGCGGGTGTCGGCTTTGTGCTCATTACCGCCATCGCGGGCTGCCTGCGCTACGACATCGTCCAGTCCAGCGCGCTCAAACTCGCCTGCACCCTCTTTTTCACCCTGCCCGCGCTCGCCATCTTCATCGCGCGCGGCCAGGTCGAATGGCTGCCCGGCATCGTTCTTGCCATCGGCAACATGACCGGCGCGCATTACGGGGTGCGCCTTGCCGTCAAAGTTCAGCCGAAAACCCTCAAATGGGTCATGTTCCTGATGACCCTCGTGGCCGTCGTTGCCGCCTTCCTGAAAAAATAACCCTACCGCAAGCAAAGGAGCCCCCATGACCCGACACATCCAATGGCACCAAACCCTCTCCGCCGAAGGCCTTGCCGCCCTGCAACAACCAGGCGGCGTCATCGTCTGCCCGACCAAAGTCGGCTACATCATCATGGCGACCGACAAGGCGGGGCTGGAACGCAAATTCGACGCCAAAGAGCGCAAGCGCAACAAACCCGGCGTTGTCCTCTGCGGCAGCATGGAGCAACTGCGCGCGCTTGCCCAACTCAACCCCGAAATCGACGCCTTCTACCAAAAACACTGGGACGAAGACATCCTCCTCGGCTGCATCCTGCCGTGGCGGGCGGACGCCAAAGCGGCACTCGTCAAAGACGGGCGCGAAGAGCTGATGATGGACGGGCGCGGCACCAGTTGCTTCGTCATCAAATTCGGCGTGCCGGGCGAACAGCTCGCCGAACACCTGTGGCGCACGGAAGGCAAAATGATCTACGCCTCCTCCGCCAACCCCTCCGGCAAGGGCAACCGGGGCAAAGTCGAAGGCATCGGCGAGCGCATCGAAAGCAAAGTGGATCTCGTGATTGAAGCGGACGACTACGTCGCCTCCATCCAGCCCGACAAAACCGTGGAAACCCGCTACGAGCAGGGCGTGATGGTGTCGATGGTCGATAAAGACGGCAGCCTCGTTCCCGAACAAAAAGGCGGGCGCGGCGTGCATCCCTGCCCGGTGCTTATCCGCAAAGGGCTGGCGGTCGAGCGCATCATGATGCACCTTGCCGACAGCTTTAACACCTGGGACTACCGACACGGCGAATACTACTGATGATGAAACGCGTCATGACCGCGTGGGACGACTACCCCGCGCCCGAATTTGCCGACATCGTCGATCTCTTGCAAAGCCTGCCGCACAGCGAGGCGCAATTCGTCATCCTTGACCGCCACAACGAAAACGACAGCTACATCCAGGCGACGCTGGAAGACCCCGGGCAGGACGAAAACAGCCGCTTCCTCTTAGAAACCCGCCGCTACGAAAGCGACGGCAGCTGGCGGCACTACCGCCGCTTCACGGCAAACGCGGCGGAAACCCTGCCTTACTTCGCGCAGTTTTACCACGACGAAGCCTTTGACAGCGACGGCTGGGCGGATGTCAGCGGCGAATTCGGGGACTGAACCATGCGGGTGCGCGTCAAAATCTGCGGCCTGACCCGCCTTGAAGACGTGCAGGCGGCGGTGGCGGCGGGGGCGGACGCGCTTGGCTTCGTTTTCCACCCGCGCTCGCCGCGCCACCTTGAACTTGCCCGGGCAGAACGCCTGATGGCCGCTGTGCCGCCCCTCATCACCGTCGTCGGCCTCTTCGCCGATGCCGACGCCGACACCGTGCGCGCCACCTGTGCCGCGCTGCCGCTGGATCAGTTGCAATTCCACGGCTTTGAAAGCGCCGCCTACTGCCGCCAGTTCGGACGCCGCTGGTACAAAGCCGTGCCGATGCGCGATCTTGATGACGCGCAAGCGGTCGCCGACTGGCTCGCCGCCTATCCGGACAGCAGCGGTTTCCTCTACGATGCCTATGGCAAAACGCAAAGCGGCGGCAGCGGCAGCGCCTTCGATTACGGCAAACTGCCCGCCCACAGCGCGCCGCGCATCCTCGCCGGCGGCCTGCATCCCGACAACGTCGCCGCCGCCATCCGCGCCTGCCGCCCCTTCGCCGTGGACGTATCCAGCGGCGTTGAAAGCGCGCCCGGCATAAAGTCCTCTGCTAAAATGCAGCGCTTCATCAACGCAGTACACACCGCCTATGACGACTAACACCTACCCGGACGCGCGCGGCTATTTTGGCCGTTACGGCGGCCAATTCGTCGCCGAAACCCTGATGCAGGCCGTCCTGCAACTTCAAGAAGCCTACGCCGCCGCACAACACGATCCCGCCTTCTGGGCGCGCTTCCGTCAGGAACTCGCCGACTACGTCGGCCGTCCCTCGCCGCTTTACTTCGCCAAACGCCTCAGCGACAAGGCGGGCGGCGCGGAAATCTGGCTGAAACGCGAAGACCTGAACCACACCGGCGCGCATAAAATCAACAACACCATCGGCCAGGCGCTGCTCGCCGAACGCCTCGGCAAAAAACGCGTCATCGCCGAAACCGGCGCGGGGCAGCACGGCGTCGCCAGCGCCACCGTCGCCGCCCGCCTCGGCATGGAATGCGTCGTGTACATGGGCGCGGACGACGTCATCCGCCAGGCGCCGAACGTGTACCGCATGAAACTGCTCGGTGCCACCGTCGTCCCCGTCGCCGCCGGCAGCCGCACCCTGAAAGACGCGCTGAACGAAGCCCTGCGCGACTGGGCAGCCAACGTCGAGAACACCTTCTACATCATCGGTACCGCCGCAGGTCCCCACCCTTACCCCATGCTGGTGCGCGACTTCCAGAAAATCATCGGCGAAGAAGCCAAAGCCCAGGCCCAGGCCCACTTCGGCGCGCTGCCCGACGCCGTCGTTGCCTGCGTCGGCGGCGGCTCGAACGCCATCGGCCTCTTCTACCCCTTCTACGACGACCCCGTCGCCCTCTACGGCGTCGAAGCGGGCGGGCACGGCCTCGCCAGCGGCGAACACGCCGCGCCGCTCAGCGACAGCAACACCCCGGTCGGCGTCCTGCACGGCAACCGCACCTACGTCATGAGCGACGCCGACGGGCAAATCGCCGCCACCCATTCCGTCTCGGCCGGACTCGACTACCCCGGTGTCGGCCCCGAACACGCCTGGCTGAAAGACACGGGGCGCGCCCGCTACGTCGCCATCAACGACGACGAAGCCCTCGCCGCCTTCCACGACCTCTGCCTGCTCGAAGGCATCATTCCCGCCCTCGAATCCGCCCATGCCGTCGCCTACGCTCTGAAACTCGCGCGCGAACTGGGCAAAGGCAAACGCATCATCGTCAACCTCTCCGGACGCGGCGACAAAGACATCAACACCATCGCCACCCGCGACGGCATCACCCTGTGAGGCAGCCATGACCCGACTCCCGGACCGCTTCGCCGCGCTGCACGCGCAACAACGCAAAGCCCTCATCCCCTACATCAGCGCGGGTGACCCCGACCCAGCGCAGACCGCCGCCATCCTGCACGGCCTCGTCGCCGGCGGTGCAGACGCCCTTGAACTTGGCATCCCTTTTTCCGACCCCGCCGCCGACGGCGAGACCATCCAGCAGGCCAACGAACGGGCGCTGGCGCGCGGCGTCACCCTGCAACAGACGCTTGCCATCGTGCGCGAATTCCGCCGCGACGACGCGACCACCCCGCTCATCCTCATGGGCTACCTCAACAGCTTCGAGCGCGCGGGTTTTGCCCAGGTGATGAGCGACCTTGCCGCCGCAGGCGGTGATGCCGTCATCCTCGTCGATTGCCCGGTCGAAGCCCTGCCCGACTACGAAGCCGACCTCAACCAGAGCGGTATCACCCCCATCCTGCTGGTCGCCCCGACCACCAACCCCGCACGCCGCCGCGCCATCGTGCAGCACGCGGGCGGCTTCCTCTACTTCGTCTCGCTGCGCGGCGTGACCGGCACCAAACGGGCCGATGCCGACGCCATCGCCGCCGACATCCGCGCCCTCAAAGCCGACACCGGCTTGCCCGTCTGCGTCGGCTTCGGCATCCGCGACGGCGTGACCGCCCGCCGCATGGCGGACCTTGCCGACGGCGTCGTCATCGGTAGCGCCTTGGTCGCCCGCCTGCACCAAGCGGCGGAAAACGGCGACAGCCTTACCGACACCGCGCGCGCCTTCACCGCCGACATCCGCGCCCATCTTGACCACAAGGACTGACCCATGAGCTGGTTCGACAACCTCATGCCCTCGCGCATCAAAACCAAAAACAAAAACCAGCAAGTGCCGGACGGCCTGTGGAAAAAATGCGACGGCTGCAACGAAGTCCTCTACGCGCAAGACCTCGACTACAACCAGCAAGTCTGCCCCAAATGCGGCCACCACATGCGCATCGGTGCGCGCAAACGCCTCGAACAACTCTTTGACGAAGGCTGCATGCCGACCGAAATCGGCCTCGGCCTGCAACCATCCGACTTCCTCAAATTCAAAGACAGCAAACGCTACCGCGACCGCATCACCCAGGCGCAGAAAAAAACCGGCGAACACGACGCGCTTGTCGCCATGAGCGGCCTGCTCTACGACCGCCCGCTCACCGCCGCCGCCTTCGAGTTCGACTACATGGGCGGCTCGATGGGCTCCGTCGTCGGCGAACGCTTCGCTTTGGCCGCCGAATACGCGCTGGCCGAACGTACCCCCTTCGTCTGCTTCAGCGCCAGCGGCGGCGCGCGCATGCAGGAAGGGCTGACCTCGCTCATGCAAATGGCGAAAACCAGCGCCATCCTCACCCGCCTGGGCGACGCCGGACTGCCCTTCATCTCCGTGCTGACCGATCCGACCATGGGCGGCGTCTCCGCCTCGCTCGCCATGCTCGGCGACATCAACATCGCCGAACCCGGCGCGCTTATCGGCTTCGCAGGCCCCCGCGTCATCGAACAAACCGTGCGCGAAAAACTGCCGGACGGCTTTCAGCGCAGCGAATTCCTGCTCGAAAAAGGCGCCATCGACATGATCGTTGACCGCCGCCACCTGCGCGAAGAACTCGCCACCCTGCTCGGCATGCTCATGCAGGAACCGCCGCTGCCGCAGGCCGGGGACGAAAACGGGGAAACCCCGCCAGGCGGGGAAAACGCGCCGCCGGAGGCCGCCGATGCCCCCGCAGAACACGGCGATAACGACACCGAACCCGTCGGCAACGACGACAGCCAAAGCGCAGAAAACCCATGAAACGCACCCTGAGCGAGTGGCTGGCCTGGCAAGAAACCGCACATGACAAAGCCTGGGACCCCGGCCTCGAACGCGCCGCCGCCGTGTGGCAGGCGCTCGGTGCGCCGCGCCTCGCTGCGCACACCATCACCGTCGCCGGCACCAACGGCAAAGGCTCCTGCGTGTGCTGGCTTGAGGCCATTTGCCGCGCGCACGGCGTCAGCGTCGCCTCCTTCACCTCGCCGCACCTGCACGACTACCGCGAACGCATCCGCTTCGACGGCGCATGGGTCGCGGTCGACGCCCTCGCCGCCGCCTTCGACACCATTGACGCCGCGCGCGGCGACATCTCGCTCAGCTACTTCGAATGGTCGGCGCTTGCCGCCCTCTGGCTTATCGCCCAACGACAACCCGCCGTCGCCGTCCTCGAAGTCGGCCTCGGCGGCCGCCTGGACGCCACCAACATCATCGACGCCGACGCCGCCATCATCACCCGCATCGGCCTCGACCACCAGGAATGGCTGGGACACGACATCCCCGCCATCGCCGCCGAAAAAGCGGGCATCCTCCGCCCCGGCCAGCGCGTTTACCTGCCCGATGCCCACCCGCCCGCCGTCCTCTACGAACGTGCCGCCGCCCTCGGCGCGACCACAAACAGCTACGGCCAAGAACTGCGCGCAACGGCAGAAGCAGACGGCCTGCACATCAGCGTTCCCGGCTACCACGACACCCTGCCGTACCCAACCCATATGCACGGCGCGCACCAATACGGCCACCTCGCCGCCGCCATCGCCGCGCTGGCACCGTGGCTCGCGCTTGACACCGCCAAACTCGCTGCCGCCTGCGAAAGCGCGCAAAACCCCGCCCGCCTCAGCCTAATTGACGGCGAGCCGCGCTGGCTCTACGACGTCGCGCACAACGCCGACAGCGCCGAAATCCTCGCCCGCTACCTGCACGACCTGCCGCGCCGGGGCGGGCGCATCATCGCCCTGTGCAGCATCCTGCGCGACAAAGACCAGCGCGCCATCTACCGCCACCTCGCGCCGGAAATCGACGAATGGGTACTTGCGCCCCTGCCCGGCGCGCGCGGCAGCGACATCGGCACCCTCACCGCACACGCCGTCGCCGCCGGCATCGCGCGCAAAAACATCCACCCCTGCGACGACATCCCCGCCGCCTGCCGCCTGGCCCGCACCCTGGCGGCCCCGCTTGACACCATCGCCGTCTTCGGCTCCTTCGTCACCGTCGCCGCCGTACAAAAAGGACAACAGCCATGAACAAATGGACCGTCCGCCTCATCGGCATCGCCATCCTCTTCGCCGCCGCCCTCACCGTCTTCGACCGCTGGTTCAGCCCGGACATCCCGCCCGCCATCCGCCAGGGCATCGAACTCAGCGTCAAGGGCGAACCGCACAGCATCAACCTGCCCCCGGCCACGGACAACGGGAGGAGTCCCCGGCTCCCCGCACCGCCGCCACAGCCCGCCTTCACCCTCGCCTCACTCGACGAAGACGCGGGCGAACCCCAACCCATCCTCAGCAATCCGGACGGCAGCGACAAAGCCAAAGCCCGCGAAGCCGAACAAGCCGCCGCCAACCAAAAAGCCGCCCAGGAAAAACCCGCCAACAGCGCACTCACCGAAAACCGCGAAGCAACCGCCCCCGCCGCCGAAAAACCGCCGGAAAAACCCAAACCCAAACGCGGTGGCTCGTGGGTACAGGCCGGCGCATTCAGCAGCAAAGAAAACGCCGACAAAATGATCGCGCAACTGAAAAAACGCGGCTGGCCGGTCGAAACCGAAATCGCCAACATCAACGGCAAAGATATGCACCGCGTCTTCATCGGCCCGCTCTCGGCGGCAGACGCCAGCACCTACATCGACATCCTCGGCAAAGAAGGCACCAACGCCCGCCAAGTCAACCGCTGACCGCCATGCGCCCAAACACATTCACACACCCGCCGCTTGCGCCCGGCCTTCCCGCTGACGCGACGCTTGGCGCGCCCGGCACGGACAACCCCCTCCCCCGCCTGCCGAACCCCACCCCTAAACCCCAAACCAACCGGAGAAAACCCACACCATGAACCTCGACACCCTCAACTGGATAGACCTCGCCCTCGGCGGCATCCTCGTCATCTCGGCACTCGTCGGCCTGATGCGCGGCTTCGTCAAAGAAGTCCTCTCGCTCATCGCCTGGTTCGTTGCCGCCTACGCCGCCTGGATGCTGGCCGAACCCGTCGCCAGAGACTACGTCAGCCGCGTTTTCAACGACGAAAAAATCGCCTACATCGCCGCCCTCGGCGCCATCTTCATCGGCACCCTCTTCCTCATCGGCGTCGTCAACCTCCTCATCTCGCAAGTGCTGAAAATGACCGGCCTCGGCTTCCTCGACCGCCTGCTTGGCCTCATCCTCGGCACCGTGCGCGGCGTCCTCATCGGCGCGCTCATCACCTTCGCCGCCCTGCTCTTCAGCGACGGCCACCCCGAAAATGAACTGCCCGCCCCGCTGAACCAACAATGGGGCAGCTCGGTGCTCGCGCCCTACTACAAAAGCGCCGCGCAATGGGGCTACGACCAGATTGCGCCGACCGTGGACAGCTGGATACAGGACAAACTGAAAAAACAGGGCGGCGACACAAAAAAGCCCGACACGGCGACAACCGGCAACACCGCTAACCCCGCTGCTGCCGCCACCCTGCGCCCCAGCGGGGACGACATCGGCATCCTGCAAAGCACCCCGGCCACCGCCCCCGCCGTGCCACAGCCCGAAGAACCGACCCTGCACGGCCTCGAATCCGCACAATAACCGCATCCATGGCCAAAACGCCGCCCGTCACACGGCGGCGTTTCCACGATAACCCTGCGTACCAAGCCAAAAACCGCTTTGGCGAACGTCCCAGAAAAAACACCCCAACCGGAAACCCACCATGACCGACCACAACGACAAAGCCTTTGCCACCCGCGCCATCCGCGCCCACGAACAACAGAGTGAAAACCGCGAACATTCGCCCGCGCTCTACCTCACCTCATCCTTCACCTTCACCAGCGCCCAACAAGCTGCCGACATCTTTGCCGAACGCGAAGCCGCCTACCAATACAGCCGCTTCGGCAACCCCACCGTGCAACTCTTCGAAGCGCGCATGGCCGCCCTCGAAGGCGGCGCGCGCGGCACCGCGACAGCCAGCGGCATGGGCGCCGTCCTCACCCTCGGCCTCGCCGAACTCGAAGCGGGCGACCACATCATCTGCGCGCGCAACTGCTTCGGCTCCATCCTCAACATGTTCAGCAAAACCTTCGCCAAATACGGCATCGAAACCACCCTCGTCGAAGTGACCGACCTTGACGACTGGCGCGCCGCCGTCCGCCCGAACACCAAACTCCTCTTCCTCGAAACCCCCTCCAACCCACTGCTCGCCATCGGCGACATCGCCGCCATCGCCACCATCGCCCACGCGGCAGGCGCCAAACTCGCCGTGGACAACTGCTTCGCCACCCCCTACCTGCAACGCCCGCTCGACCTCGGCGCCGATTACAGCGTCCATTCCGCCACCAAATACCTTGACGGCCAGGGGCGCACCCTCGGCGGCATCATCATCAGCAAAAGCGCGGAAGACGGCGAAAAAATCTACCAGCTCATGCGCGGCATCGGCACCACCATGAACGCCTTTGAAGGCTGGATCTACGCCAAAAGCCTGGAAACCCTGCACGTGCGCGTGCAGCGCCACAGCGAAAGCGCCCTGCACGTCGCACGCTGGCTCGAGAAACAGCCCGAAATCGCGCGCGTGTACTACCCCGGCCTCGAAAGCCACCCGCAACACGCCCTCGCGCAAAAACAAATGCACGGCGGCTTCGGCGGCATGGTCAGCTTCGACGTCAAAGGCGGCAAAGAAGCGGCGTGGCACCTCATCGACCACTGCGACTGGCTGAGCGTTACCGGCAACCTCGGCGACACCCGCACCATCATCACCCACCCGGACAGCACCACCCACGCCCGCGTCGCGCCGGAAGAAAAAGCGCGCATCGGCCTCGGCGACGGTGCCATCCGCCTCTCCGTCGGCCTCGAAGACGCCACCGACATCTGCAACGCCCTCGCCAAAGGCTTGCGCTAACCAGCGGCGGTCTCAACAAAAAACGGCGGACTATCCGCCGTTTTTTTATGCCCGCCATCCCCGTACACGACCCAAATCCACCGGGCGACGCAGCCAAAACCCTCCTCCCGCATACGGGGCAGGTGTCCGCAGAACGGCGGGAGAAAAATCCGCCAAGCGGCGTGGTTGCGCGGCTTATAGCCGTTGTTCGCGGCAAAAAAACACAAACCCTGCATTCATCCCGCCTGGCGGCCATCACAAAACCGCGCCCCAAGCCCCGCTCATAACCTGCTTTTCAAGAGCGACACCATCTCTTGCAGCGTCGCCAGTTCGCGCGCCTGTTGCGCCAGCAGTTCATCCTTGTGGCGGATGATCAGCTTCAGCCGCTCGATTTCGGCCGTCAACTCGTGGGAGGCATTCGCATAAACGGCAATATCGCTGTTGTTATTGTCGCCAACCTGATAACTCAGCCCGCGTCCGTTTGTCTGAATCAAATCCAGAATATCCATCCCCAGAATCTCGGAAATCTGTTCCAGCCGGGGCAGATTCAGGCGCGTTTCGCCGCGCTCAATCTTGGCATAGCCGTTAATGGACATATTCAGCTTCCCCGCCATCTCTTCCTGCGACCAATGTCTCGCTTCACGCATCATTCTGATTTTCTCGAAAGTTTTCATACGACCCCCACAAAAAGGGCAAAACCGCCACTTTTTGTTGCTGTTAAATAAAAATTAAGAAATCTACAATAATTTCAACCGCGCGCATTCTATGGATAACTGACGGAAATTACTAGTGTTATTTTCCGTATCCGTTACATTCCGCCGCGCCCGGATAACCACAACCGTAACTTTTTGTCACACCCATGAATATTCTGGATACCATCAAAAACGCCTTCGGACAAGGCAGCAACGATGACGACTTCTTTGATTCCCAATGGGAATACGGACAGGAAAGAGACGCCATGCGCGATGCCGAAACCGTGTGGGCGCGTCTGCGCTCGGACAACAGTGTCTATTTGCATGGCGACACAGCGGGCGAAGCATACGTTGACCTTATTATCCGCAAAACGCTCGATAATAAAATATCCCTTGCTTTTCAATTATCGCGCGGCAAATTTATCGGTCAATCAGGCGGTTTCTTCGCCAATATAAAATTTGACCGAAACAAAATTGAAAAACAGCATTGCAAAACCGCTGTTAATACCGCAACCAATATCGCCCTTATCATTCAGGGTAAAGAAACATTTATCCGTAAGCTGTTTAAATCCAAGACGCTGATTGCTGAATTTACCATTGCCGAGCACGGTAGTGAGCAGTTTACTTTCCAAACTGCCGGACTGGATTGGCAAGGCATATTTGGCAATAACCTGCGCAATCAATTTGCTGATGGTGGCAATTACTTGTGGGAAAAAATAAAACGCCTGTTCAGAATCGCGGCTTACGTTTCCCTTGCCATTATTCTGCTTTCAGTTGGAATGGCAATTTTCGATTCGGGTTCAGAACGCGGCGCTACCACCAATACCGCGACAACAGCCTCCGCACCCACGGCCACAAACCCACCCGCGACACCACCGCCTGCCCGCAAAACGCCCCAGCCGGTGCAGCCTGTCGCCCAACAACCTGAGGTAGCAGAAGTAGCAGCATCCGCACCACAGGCAGCACCGCAACCTGCAATACCGCCCGCGCCTGTCGGCAAACGCCGCTGGGAACCCCAGGATGCCTGCCAATATCTCGGCAATACCCTACCCACCCGCCGCTATAACGATGCTCTTGGTGACGGCATTTATATCTGTGCCTCGGAATATCAGGACATCGGCACCAGGACGCGGGACAGAATGGCCAATAACCTGTCTTATTACGTCATCGGCACACAGAATCATGCGCGCAAGCTGAAACTATTGCTCAATTACAACAATCCCAAACAGGCGGCAAGCGGCACCGCATCCCTGATTGCTGCCGCCAAAGAACTGGCGATAGCCGCAACCGGCAGATCCCTGCCCCAAATTATCGAAAGCAAATTGAAAGCAGGCAAAGCGGGCGAAACCACCATAGACGGCATACGCCATGCCGTCTATCGCCAGAACTGGCCGCGCGGCAATGGTTACGAAGTCCGATATGTCCTCTCCAATGCCAATGATAAGCCGATTATCCGCAATGAACCGACAGGCGCCAATACCGATATATCCGACTACCCGGATGCCGATAAAGACATTATGCCCACGGTTAATGCAGCGGCGGAAAAGAAAGCGGACGAGAAACAGGAAGCTGCCACACCGGTTAACAGCAAATGGCGCTATAACGAAGACACCGACCAGATGCGCAACACCAAAAGCTATTGGGCAATGCTGACCTCGGAAAACAGCGTGGATTTTAACTTTCCCTATAACGGCGGTTCGACGCTGAAAATGGAACTAAGGAAAAGCGCCAAATACGGCAACGACATTTATTTCACCATCTCCAAAGGGCAATTTTCCTGCGGCTATGACGGCTGTCGTGCCACTATCAAATTCGATAACGGCAAACCGCAGAAAATCAGCCTGGTAGAGGCGGGCGATGCCGATATGACCACCCTGTTCCTTGCCGGCAAGGCGGGCAATCTCGCCGCCAAAATCAAAAAATCCAAAACCATGATGATTGAGCTCAATTTCTATCAGGAAGGCTCGCGCCAATTCCTTTTCCACACGGAAGGACTGCAATGGAAACATTTCTAGTCCCACCGCTTTATCAACATAATCCGGGAGAATCCTATGGCATTAATCGAATGCCCCGAATGCTTTGAACAAGTTAGCGACAAAGCGGGCAAATGCCCGCATTGCGGCGCGCGCATCCGCAAACTGCGGCGCGGCATATTCGGCACCCTCATCAAATGGCTGTTTATCCTCTTCAACGTGCTGATGCTGATATGGGTCATCGGCGGCATCGGGGTGACCAATGACGCCATTTCCTCGGCGAAAAACAGCGCGGAAGCGGCCGGTGCCGCCGTCGGCAGCGGCTTGGGCATGATGCTGCTGCTGGTGCTGTGGTGCATCGGCGACATCATCCTCGCCATCCCGCTCTTCCTCACCCGCCCGAAGGATTAAATTCCTTTGGGGCTTCTTACTCTTGATTATTTATGGAGAACCTTATGAAAAAGACACTATTTTCCCTTGTCTTGCTAAGCGGTGCAGCAATAGCCGCTGAAACAGAAATCATCGGTGCTTTTGGCTTGACTCTGGGTGCGGAACAAGATGTCAGCAAACTGAAACCGGCATCCAAAGACAATAGATATTACATAGCCCCGCCATCACCAAATGCACTTTTTAACGAATATATAGTTGAAGTTACGCCTGCCTCTAAGAAGATTATGGAAATTACCGGCTTTGCCAATGTGAAAGATAATTGTAAAAAACAGGCAGAAGCGGTTGCTGATGCAGTCAGTGAAAAATATGGTGTAAAAAAAGAAGAGATTGATTCATTCATGAATTTTGGATTCAAAATTGCCAAGGATGATACGCAGGTTCGTGTTGTTTGTGTTGATGGAATTATGGGAGATCAACTGCAAATCCGTTATGTGTCAGGAAAGATGCAGCAACTGGCTGATAAAGAAAAATACGAACAAACCAAAAGCCAAACCGACACTTCTACACTGTAATCCCTCTCCCTTCTTTCCGGCGGACGCAAGTCCGCCTTTATTTTTTAGCGGCTCCATTGGTTATGCGCGCAGGTGATCGGTATAAAACGCGGGAAGCAGCGGGTAAGCGGTACAGCCAGCGCGGGCAGTTTGGGCGGAAGGGCGGCATCGTTATAGTCATAGTCAAGAAGCCGTCACCAAGCACACCGCCGCAGACAGTACAGATAGTACGACGCAGGTTTCCCATAAAAACCGCGCTGCGGTTTTTATGGTGCCCGGTCAGGCGCGCCAACACCGTATCTCTGTTTGAAGCGACTGTATCCGGTCCCCTGCTGCCATTGACGGTTGCTGCGCGCCGAAGTCGAGCGGTTCATGCAGGCGGATGCGTCAGTCCACCGGCACGGTCAGCCCCTGTTTCACCTGCTGCATCGCGACCAGGGTGCGGAAGGATTTCAGGTTGTTTGAGGCGAAGAACAGCTCCTGCGTCAGCGCTTCGTATTCCGCCATGTCGCGCACCACGAAGATCAGCAGGAAATCGAATTCGCCGGTGACGTAATAGACCTGCTGCACTTGCGGGCAGGCGCTGAAACGCTGCTTGGCTTCTGCCAGTAAATCCAGGCGTTCGTTGGCGAGCGCCACTTCGGCAATCACCGTAATCGGCCGTCCCACTTGCGCCGCATCCACCACGGCGACGCTGCCCTTGATGACGCCTTCTTTTTCCATCGCGGCGATGCGGCGGTTGATGGCGGAGGCGGACAGATTCACTTTTTCCGCGAGATCGCGCTGGGCGATGCGGTTGTCTTGTTGCAGGAAGTGCAGGATTTTTTTGTCGAAGGCGTCGAGTTTCATCGGGAACCTCAGGATAGTGTGCAACGGTGTTGCGATTTTAAGACAAATTCACCGCAAAACCGCAGTTTTCCCCGCAAAAGCGCGGTAATCCCCCGCTTGAAATGCCGATAATGTCCGCAAACCCGGCCAAAAGGACACGCAGATGAACGACACCCTCCTCTATCAAGCCAATACGATGCAAAAAGCGCGCGGGCAAGGCACCGCGACCGGCATCGTTAATGCCGCTGCCGCCGCTGCCGCGCACCGCTTCCACCGGCAATTCGCCAACTACGCACCGACCCCGCTGCTTTATCTGCCGCATCTGGCGCGCAAGCTGGGCGTCGCCGCCGTGTACGTCAAGAACGAGGCAGAGCGCTTCGGCCTCAACGCCTTCAAGAGCCTCGGCGGTTCCTACGCTATCGGTCGCTATTTGGCGCAGCGGCTGGGGCGCGACATCAATGACCTCAGCTTCGCCGAACTCGCCTCGCCGCAAGTGAAGGTGCAGTTGGGCGACCTCACCTTCATCACCGCCACCGACGGCAACCACGGGCGCGGCGTCGCCTGGGCGGCGGAGCAGCTCGGCATGAAGGCGGTGGTGCTGATGCCGCACGGCTCCTCGCCGGTGCGCGCGGAAAACATCCGCAAACACGGCGCGGATTGCACCATCACCGATTTCAACTACGACGACACCGTACGCGAAGCGAGCCGCCTCGCCGCTGCCAACGGCTGGGTGCTGCTGCAAGACACCGCCTGGGACGGCTACGAAGAAATCCCGACCTGGATCATGCAGGGCTACCTTACCCTCGCCCACGAAATCAGCGCGCAACTGCCCGCCGCGCCGACCCATCTCATTCTGCAAGCGGGCGTCGGCTCGTTTGCGGGCGCCATCGCCGGCTACTTCGTATCCACCCTGGCGGACAAGCCACCCACCATCATCATCGCCGAACCGCATCAGGCGAACTGCCTTTACCAATCCGCCGTGGCCGCCGACGGCAAGCCGCACAACGTCGGCGGCGCGATGCAGACCATCATGGCGGGGCTGGCCTGCGGCGAGCCGAACACCATCAGCTGGCCGCTGCTGCGCGATTACGCCGCCGCCTTCATCTCCGCCGACGACCACCTCGCCGCCAACGGCATGCGCATCGCCGCTGCGCCGCGCCCCGGCACCGATCCCGCCTTCATCTCCGGCGAATCCGGCGCGATCGGCCTCGGGCTGCTTTATGAATTGAAAACCCGCCCGCAATATCAGGCGATTTGCCGCGACTTGGCGCTGGATGACAAGGCGCGGGTCTTGCTCATCAGCACCGAGGGCGATACCTCGCCGGATATTTACGAGGCCATCGTCTGGCAGGGGCGGAATCAATAACCTAACCCATGAGGAACGAACCATGAACGAAAAAGCACTGCACCAGCAAATGATTGAATGGCGTCACTATCTGCATCAGCATCCGGAAAGTGCCTTTGAAGAAGAAAACACGGCGCGCTTTGTTGCCGACAAGCTGGAAGCACTGGGGCTGACCGTGTACCGCAACATCGGCAAAACGGGTGTTGTCGGCGTGCTGAAATGCGGCGACGGCAAGGGGGTTATCGGCATCCGCGCCGATATGGACTGTCTGCAAATGGTCGAACAGGGCGATGTTCCCTACAAATCGCAGACCGAAAACCGTATGCACGCCTGCGGCCACGACGGCCACACCGCAATGGTGCTGGGTGCCGCGCACCTGCTGGCAGCGCGCAAAAACTTCAACGGCACCGTCTGTTTCGTCTTCCAGCCCGCCGAAGAACCCGGCAAGGGCGCGCAGGCGATGCTGGATGACGGCTTCATCGAGCGCTTCGGCATCGAAGAAATCTACGGCCTGCACAACATGCCGGGCATGCGCACCGGCACCATCTCCACCCGCGTCGGCGGCATCATGGGCAGCGAAGACAACTTCATTATCCGCATCAAGGGACAAGGCTCACACGCCGCCCGCCCGCACATGAGCCGCGACCCGATGGTGATTGCCGCAGAAATCATCCTCGCCCTGCAAACCATCGTCTCGCGCAACATCGACCCAAGCATCCCCATCGTCATTTCCTGCACCGAACTGCATACCGACGGCATCCGCAACGCCATCCCGACCCATATCGAAATCAAGGGCGATACCCGCAGCTATGCACCGGAAACGCAGCGGATGATTGAAGAGCGGATGCGCAGCATTTGCGAGCATATCTGCGCGATGAACGACGCCGAATGCGAGTTCGTCTATACCCACGAATTTGCGCCAACCGTGAATTGGGAGGCCTGCGTCAATAGCGCATTACAGGCGGCGAACAATACCGTTGGTGCGGAAAACGTCGATGGCAACGTCCAGCAAATGATGATTTCCGAAGATTTCGGCACCTTCCTGCAAAAAATACCCGGCTGTTTCGTCTTTTTGGGTAACGGCACTGAGGAAGAAGGCATTGGCTACCTGCCGCTTCACAATGCCAAATACGATTTCAACGACAATATTCTGCTGACTGGCGCTGAATATTTTGCTGAATTAATCCGCATCCGTCTGCCGCAATAAAAAATTGGCCGCCCGTAGTGGCGGCCCATTCCTGAAGGCCTTTGCCATCGCTGTTTCTTTTTTACCTTAAGAAACGGCAGTGTTTTTGCACGCCAAAAATAGGGAGAAGCCAATAAAAATGATGCACATCCCTTACCAAAAACATTCGCTGCTTCTTATCCTTCATTACTATCGAGGTCATTATGGAACTCTTGAAAACCATTAACGGCATCTTTTGGGGCTGGCTGGTCGCAGGACTGCTGCTCGGTACCGGTATTTTTTTCGCCTTCCGTCTCTCCTTCCCGCAAATCCGCTATTTCCCCAAACTCTTCGGCGCACTCATGCACAACCGCAAAGCGGACGACGGCAAAGGCGTATCCGGCTTCGGCGCCCTCTGCGCGGCACTGAGCAGCCAACTCGGCACCGGCAGCCTCGTCGGCGTCGCGACTGCGCTGGCCTCCGGCGGCCCCGGCGCCATCTTCTGGATGTGGGTCACGGCTCTGCTCGGCATGGGCATCAGCTTCAGCGAAGCTATCCTCGCCATCCTCTTCCGTGAAAGCAACGGCGACGGCACCTATCGCGGCGGCCCCGCCTACTACATGTCGCGCGGCCTCCACTGCCGCCCGCTCGCCATCGCCTTCTCCCTCAGCATGATCATCGGCATGGGTTTCTTCTACACCATGGTGCAGGGCAATTCCGTCATCCTCGCCACCAAAACCGTCATCAATGTCCACCCTGTCCTCATCGGCCTGGTACTCGTCGCCCTCGTCGCCATCATCGTCTTCGGCGGCGTCAAGCGCATCAGCGAATTTGCCTCGCTCTTCGTGCCCTTCCTCGCCGTCACCTACCTCCTCCTCTCCCTGTTCATCATCCTGAGCAACATCGAAAAAATCCCGGCAGTGCTGGCGCTCATCGTGAAATCTGCCTTCAACCTCGATTCCGCCGCCGGCGGCGTCGCAGGCTACACCATCTTCACCGCCTTCCGCTACGGCGTGGCGCGCGGCCTCTTCTCCAACGACGCCGGCAACGGCACCGCGCCCAGCATGCACGCCACCGCCAACGTCGAGCACCCCGTGCTGCAAGGCTTTTCCGCCATGTTCGGCACCTTCTTCACCACCGTCATCATTTGCAGCTGCACCGCCTTCACCATCCTGCTCACCGGCGCACTCGGCAGCGGCGAAACCGGCATCGAGCTGACCCAGCGCGCCTTCAACCTCGGCATCGGCGACTGGGGCAAATACGTCGTCTTTATCGCCATGCTGATGTTCGGCTTCAAATCCGTGATTGCCGACATGTATTACGGCGAGGTCAACCTGCGCTGGATAAAAAACAATCCGCGCCTTGTCCTTGCCTACCGCCTGTTTTGCTGCGCACTCGTCACCATCTGTGGCTTAATCCCCGTAACCACGCTGTGGGAATTGATTGATTTCGCTTCGGCATTGCTGATTATCTTCAACGTTCCCGCTTTGCTATTGTTGTCCAAATACGTCCTCTTTGCCCTGCGCGATTTCGCCGCACAAAAGGACAAAGGCATTGAAAACCCGCGCTGGGATTATCAGACCGATATTGTCGCCCGCTATGCCGGGGAAGCCGGGCAATCCTGACGGCGCGCCGTGCTACCATAGGCACGGCAATTCCCCTGCCATTCATTTTCCCCTTTGTGCACGCAAAAGCCTTCCCCATTGGGGAGGGCCTGGGGGGCGGGTTAAAAATCCGCGCTTCCCGCCTGGCTGCGCATCAGGCCCCGCCGCCCGGTCCGGAAGCAAGGCATTGTCGTGCATGAAATTTCAGCACAAAATCAGGAGATTACTTATGTATAAAGTCATCCACACCGACAAAGCCCCCGCCGCCATCGGCCCCTACGTGCAGGCGATGGATTTGGGCAACCTCGTCATCACCTCCGGGCAAATCCCCGTCAACCCGGCAAGCGGCGAAATGCCCGCCGACATCAAGGCGCAAACCCGCCAGTCGCTGGACAACATCAAGGCCATTATCGAGCAGGCGGGCTTGCAGGTGAGCAACATCGTGAAAACAACCGTTTTCGTGAAAGACCTCAACCACTTCGCCGACGTGAACAGCGTCTATGAAGCGTTCTTCACCGAATTCGGCGGCGGCACTTTCCCGGCGCGCTCCTGCGTGGAAGTCGCCCGCTTGCCGAAAGATGCGGGGGTGGAGATTGAAGTGATGGCGGTCAGGCCGTAATCGCGCGCACAGCGACAGGGCGGGCTTTCCCGCCCTTTTTGCTGCTCGTTTTTTCCGGATGCGACAGAACCCGTAACGGCGATGCGTGCGGTGTACCAAAGTTTTTTCACTTTCTTGATGGCGGACTGAAGCCCGCCTACGCAAGCATCCAGTGTTTACACCGCTTGGCGGGGCCGGTCATTACAGGCGAGGGAGGGATATGCCCGCCTTTTGCCGTTCGCGTTTTGCCGGACAACGGCTCTTGTAAAATAGGCAACGGTTTCCCGATTCGGGACTGTTTTTTCATTTGTTTTCAATTGATAAAGGAGATTCTCATGGCCGGCGCCAGCCTCGAACCAAAACAAATCCTCGCGTACAGCGCCGACAAGGGGACGGCGAAGGCGGAAAACCGCTTTGACCGCCTCGCCGTGCTCGGCTTTCTCGGCGGTGCCTTTATTTCCGTGGGCTATCTCGCCTATATCCGCATCGTCGCCGCCATGCCGCACGAACTCGCCGGTCTCGGCAAACTGCTCGGTGCCGCCGTCTTCCCCGTCGGCCTCGTCTGCATCCTCCTCGGCGGCGGCGAACTCATCACCGGCAACATGATGGCGCTGCCCGTCGCTTGGCTGCAAAAGCGCATCAAGTTGCGGCAGTGGGCGCGCAACTGGGGCATCGTTACCGTGACCAATGTCGCAGGCGCGTTCTTCGTCGCCTGGTTCTTCGGCCACTATGTCGGTCTGACCGAAGGCGTGACGCTGGCGGAAACGGTCGCCGTCGCCCACGGCAAAACGGATGTAACGTTCGGTCAGGCGGTGGTCTCCGGCATCGGCTGCAACTGGCTGGTGTGCATGGGGCTGTGGCTGTGCTACGGCGCGGATACGTTCAGCGGCAAGATTCTCGGCTGCTGGTTCCCGGTGATGGTATTTGTCGCCATCGGCTTCCAGCACGTCGTCGCCAATATGTTCGTTATCCCGGCGGCGATTTGGGGCGGCGGCGACATCACCTGGGCGCAGTTCGCGGAAAACATGGCCGCCGTTTATCTCGGCAATGTGTTGGGCGGCGCGGTGCTGGTCGGCGCGCTTTACCATCTTGCCTATCGCGACTGAGCGGCGGTTGACACGCGAAAACGGGGCGGACTGAAAGAGTCTGCCCCGTTTTTTGTACGCCGCCGGCGGAAGCCCCGGCTGCACCTGAATGCGGCACGAGCCATCGCCGCCATTCTTTTCCGGCAGGTATGGAAAAGGATATGCGTGAATGGCGCAGTGATAATTGGCAGAGGGCGGAAACCCGGTGAAATCCGGAAAGAGATGATGGGCAAAAAGACGATTAGCCCGATTGTGTGGCCGATTCCCTTTTCATGGAATGGCAGAAAAAAAGAAAGCATAACCGCGATAGCCGCTTAACCTTATGCCCTTGAACCGCAGGGTTCAAGTGGGGGTCTTAACAAACTTTCGGGCTTCTTGCTTGAAAACAAGCTTGCTCACCCAGCTGCGTCTGACCCCCAAGGCAAGATGTAATTAGGGTCAAGGGGTTTGGAGGAAACGCAAACTTCGCAGTTATGCTTTGCGCGCTACTATAGCGCGAGGCTTTTACGCTGTAAAGCGCTTTTGCCGATATTCACTGACGATAAAAAGGCGAGTTATCAATATATTGCGAAAAAGGTTTTTGTTATCCGTTTTGGCATTGCCGTGATAGTCGTTTCAAACAGGTCTGAGGCAAGGCGGCGAGCCGAAGACAGTACAGGCCGCCAGTACGGCGAGGCTCGCCAACGCCGTATCAGCCCTGCTTGGGGCGACGTATGACCGTTTTTTACAGGATTTCCACCCTCCCCCGGCTGCCGTCTATTTTCACCCGCTGCCCGTTTTTGAGGCGGTGGCAGGCATCGCGGATGCCCATCACCGCCGGGATGCCGAGTTCGCGCGCGGTCACGGCACCGTGCGAGAGCGGGCCGCCGCTTTCAGTGATGACGCCGGCGGCGTGGTAGAAGAGCGGGGTCCAGGCGGGGTTGGTAGTGCGGGCGACGAGGATGGCACCCTGCGGGAAGTCGGCGAATTGTGCCGGGTCGGTGATGATGAAAACTTCGCCGCTGATGCTGCCGGGACTGCCGCCCAGTCCCTGCCAGCTGCTCTCGCCATCCGTCTCAGGTGCGCTGTCCGTGCCGTATTCCCAGGCCGGGGCGCGGGCGCAGGCGTCCTGATAGGCGGTTTTTTCGCGCGCCGCAGTGGCACGGAGGCCTTGGTAATCGCCGCTTGTTATGGCCTGTTCAAGTTCGGCAGGCGGCAGGAAGTAGATGTCCATCGCCTCGTCCAGCGCGCCTTGTTGGACAAGGTGCTCGCCGACGACGCGCGCGGCGCGGCGGAAGGGCAGGGTGAGACGGGTGGTCTGGTAGTGTTCGATGTCGTCCAGCGCGGTGTAGGTGCGCGCGAGGCGGATGAGTTCTTGCAGGAAGAAGCGTAGTCCGGCCGGCGCACGTGCCAGCAGTTCGCGTTCGGCGGCGTACATGGCGCTTTTTTTGTCCCAATAGTGTTCGTCGTGGGCGCTGTCGTCCTGGCTCGCCATCATCTGGATTTGGGTGAAGACGGTTTGCGGCGCTTCCAGCCAGGTGGGGTGGTAGGCGTCAAAATCGACTTCGCGGTGGCCGTGCTGGGCGAGGAAGCGGGCGAAGTCGTCGCGCAGGTCGGGGTAGGCGGCGAGCGCGGCATTGAGGCTTGCCGCGTCGTGGTAGCGGGCGCTGACGAGTGCGGGGTGGGCGCGCAGGCGGCGCGAGAGTTGCCACATGGCGCGGTTGACGGCGCCGGTTTTGGTTTCGACGACGCTGATGAGGCGGTCGAAGGTATCCTGGGCACTGGCGGGTTCGAGCAGGTCAAGGACGTGGCGCAGGACGCGGTAAAGCAGGGTTTGCGTGAGCGAGATGGCGATGTTCGGCAGGAAGTAGGCGGTGCCGAGGTCGTTAATGTCTTGCAGGATGCGCCAGCTTTCGGCGAGGGTTTTGCCGGTGTAGTCAATGGCGTTGTAGCGGCCAAGTTCGAGCAGGTAGTGGTCGAGGTCGTTCATCCAGCGGGTCGGCAGTTCGCTGATCCAGGTGTAGCGCGCGAGACCGCCGTTTTCGATGAAGGTGTTGAGGCTGGCGGTGTTGCGCAGCGGTGCAAGCGGCAGGCGTCCGGCATAGACGCGTACGGCGTTCTGGTTGCCGTAGATGTAGCCGTCTTTTTTGCTGAACCACGGATCGTGCAGCGGCGGCAGCCCCATCAGCGCGAAGGAGTAATTAAGCGATTGGTGGAAGCCCGCTTCGCAGAGTCCCCAGGTGAGCGGGGTGACGGGATTGGGGAAGCGTTCGGCGGATTCATCCCGCGTCCAGCGCGGTGCGAAGCGGGTGATGGGGCGCGATTGCAGGAGGTAGAGCGCGCTGCCTTCATAAGCCCATTCGATGTCCTGCGGGAAGCCGAAGTGCGCCTCGGCCCGGCGTGCCAGTGCCGCGATTTGTGCCGCCTGCGCGGTGGTGATGGCGGGGCGGGTCTGCTGCACGGGCGGCAGGTCGATTTGCCCGGCGCGGGTGAGCGCCTGCGGTTTGGCGGCGATGGTTTGGCTGCTGACGCTGCCGTTTTTATCGACGCGGTATTCGTCCACCGGTGCCTCGCCGGCGACGACGGTTTCGCCGAGGCCGAAGGCGGCGTTGATGAGGACGGTATCGAGGTCGCCGCGCACAGGGTCGATGGAGAAAGCGACGCCCGCCGCGCCGCCCGCCGCCACGTCCACCATCTGCTGGATGACAACCGCCATCGCCGCGCTGTCGTGGGCGACGCCGAGGCGCTCGCGGTAGGGCAGGACTTCGGCATTCCACAGACTGAGCCAGCATTGCTTGACGGAGGCGGCGAGGGCGTCCGTGCCATGCACGTTGAGCAGGGTGTCGTGCAGACCGGCAAAGGCGGCGCCGGGCAGGTCTTCGGCGCTGCCGGAGGAGCGCACCGCAAAATAGCGCTCCGGATGCACGGTTTGCAGGACGTTGAGTTGCGCGATGAGCACGTCCGGCAAGGGTTGAGTAGCCAGGTAGGCGGTGATGGCGGCACTTTGTGCCTGCGCGTCGCGGTTTTCGGCGAGCAGGGTGACAACGTGCGCCTGATGCGGCGCAAACCAGGCGCGGTAGGCGTCGGTCGGCAGGATGACGCCGTCGGGTACGGGCAGTCCGGCCTGGGCAGCGCGGGCAAGGCCAAAGCCTTTGCCGCCGACGCGGGCGGTATCCAGCGCTTCGGGGGCGGTGAATGCAAGCAGCATGGGGATGTCCTTATGGGTTGCGGATGAAGCGGGGATTATAGCCAATGTGTATTGAATAATCTGTCCATACCGTGCAAACGCATGCGGTTGTGAATGGCATTAAGTCATGCCTGTTTGTGTCCGATGGAATTTACATCCGGACAATATGGTGGCAGCCATGATTCTATATTCATTATTTTTAATAGAATTGCCTGTCTCGCCGTCTTTCATTGAATGTGCATTATGGGGATGTCCTTATCGCGCTGTTTCTGACGTTTCTGGTATCAATGCCTGTTCCAATCCGCGATTGGTGCCGTGATTGAACAAGCCGGGCGCAAACCGCTTATTTTGAGATGCCGAGCAATGGCATTCGCCCGGTTTTTATCGCGCCAACCGCCACGCCATAGGAAACGTATGGTTGAGGCCGCGCGCCAATCTTGGATTGGGCGAGCCGGCACTGCACGAGGCTGTTTTTCTGATTATTGAAGCCGGCTTGGCCTTCCCGACGGCGTCCGGCGCGCATCAATCGCTTGGATGCGCGGCAATATCTGTGAATAGTGCTTTTTACGGGCTTCCTTTACGGTTGGATTTTTTGTTTCTTTGATTTCTCCGGATTGATATATCCGGGAGCGGATGGTGGACTGGTTAAGCCGGAATATCCTGTGGTATCCCGCTCAGATAATGCAAGAACCAATGCATCAGGGGCGACGTTCAAGAGAACCGGTCATTATTCTAATGCGTGGAAAATGGATATTCCCGCTATCCCAAACGGCGTGAATGCAGGCCCGGAATGGCGCACAAACAAAAACCACCCCTGCGGGTGGTTTTTGTCTGGGAGACTTGTGGCGAGGCGCTCAGAGCGGCAGGACTTCGAGTCCGGCAATGTATTCGTGGGTCAGTGGCGCGTCTTTGGCGAGGTCGCTGGTGGTTTCGTATTCCACGGACAGCCAGTACATGCCGGGTCCCGGCCAGTCGATGGTGAAATTGCCGCTTTTGTCGCTTTTGAGTTCGGTGAAGCCGTGTTCGCGGTAGCGCAGGCCGTCTTTGGCATAGCGAACGCGCGCATCCGCCAGCGGCTTGCCGTCGTAAAGGACGCGGAATTTGCCGCTTTCCCCGGCGTAGAGTTCGTTCGGGTGGGTGAGGTATTCGACATCCAGTCCTTTGTCGTCCGGCTTGATGACGGTGTCTGTCGGCTCGCCCAGGGTGGCGAAGGTTTCGACGTTCAGGCTGTACTGTTTGTATTTTTCCCGTTTTTTGTCCGCCATCGGGTTTTCTTGTTGGTATTTTTCCGGGGTGCCGCGCCAGCGCACGCTTTCGCCTTTTTCATCGGGATAGTAGAACTGGATGTATTCGAGACCGTCGGTGAAGCGGTAGGTGCCGTGCCGGTTGAGCAATGCGTCGTAGCTGGTGCGCAGTTTGCCGACCATCAAGTTTTCTTTTTCGATTTCTTTACCGCTGGGATCGTAGGCGTGCAGGCCGTCGGCCGGGCGGCCACGGTGGTTGACGTCGAAGGGGAAGTCGGCGGCGCCACCGTCAATAGTGATGTAGTCTTTGTCACCGGATAGCTGGGTTGAGCTGGGGCGTATCCAGACGTTGTGGGCAAGGGCGGCTTCGGCGAGCAGCAGGGTGCAGAGAGCTGCGATATGTTGGCGTTGCATGGTGTGTCCTTGTGGTTACGGGGTGAGGGTCAGGTGGATGTCGCCCAGTTCGCTTTTGCCGGCGGCACTGGCTTCGGTTTTGTCTTTGATGGGCAGGGTGAAAGGGATGGCGACGTTTTCAGTGCCGCCTTCTTCACGCGCGGCTTCGACTTTCAGGGTGTAGCTGCCGTCTTTGAGTTTGGCCAGGCGCGGATCGTCCGCCTTGATGTCGATGGTGTGTTTGCCGGGTTTGCGCGTCGCACCGGTGATGGCGTCCGGCAGCGGTTTCAGGCTGCGTCCGCCCTTGCGCCACCAGTTGCGCAGTTCTTTCAGGTATTTCAGGCCTTCTTGCGGGTTGTCCGCCTTGCCTTTGATGAAGTACCACAGGCTGAGGTGTTCGACGAGTTTGCCCTCGCCATCTTCTACCCACACGGCGATGTAGGGGCGGTGGTATTCGCTGCTTTTGATGTCGGGGATGGTGATGTCCAGGCTGAGATCGAGCGCGTTCGCCTGGGTGGCAAGGAGCAGGGCGGTGCCGAGGAGGAGTTTTTTCATGGGGTTTTCCTGTGTTGTTGGGGTGGGCGATAGTAGTATGGATAGGAACTATTCGCAATATGAATGCTTCCTCCGGCCTCCTTCGGGGTGGCAGCGGGCGGCGGATACGGCACTTTGACGCGAAAAAGCCGGTCGGGCGACCGGCTTGGTTGGGCGGTTATTGGCGTTTGAGGCGGAATTTTTCATCCGGTTGGGACGGGTCGAGTTTTTCGCCATCCGGGCGGCGCAGTTCGAGGTAGCCGTTGCCAATCTGGAAGGTGAGGTTGCCCGCGTTGTTGTCGAGTTGCAGGTATTGTTTGTCGGTGGTGGTGCGGTACACGCCGCTGTCCTGTTTGTTTTCCTGTTTTTTGCCGAGTTTGGTGGACTGGATGGTGTAGTTGCCGCCGGTCAGGGTCAGGCTGATTTGCAGGCCGTCGCAGTCGGCGCAGGGCAGAACGCCGTTGTAGGTGCCGAGGAAGGCGGCGTTGTTGTTATTGGCAGCAGGGGGCTGCTGGGCAGGCGGGTTGTTGGCAACAGGGGGCGGGGTGTCGCTGCCGCCGAGGCCGAAGGTGGTGCAGCCGCTGATGATCAGGGCCAGGGCAAGGCCGACCGGGGTCAGTTTTTTCATGGGTTCTCCGTATGTTGTGGATTGGGTGGCGCGTAATGTAGCCCGCTGTTCAGGTTTCGGCAATGTTTGCGGTTGTTGCTTTTTGTTCATTGAGCAGGGCGTCGATGTGTTGCTGGTGGGCGGCGACGATGTTGTGGTAAGGAGCCATGTAAGCGCGGATGGCAGCGGTGTGCGGTTCTGCATGCAGGGCGAGCAGGGCGGCGGCGAGGGTTTCGGGACGGCCATCGGCGAGTTCGCGCGCGAAGGGTTGGTGGATGAGGGCGTCGCGGATGTGCTGGAAGTTGTACATGCTGTGCCCGAAGATGACGGGGATACCGGCGTGCAGGGCTTCGAGCGGGTTGTGGCCGCCGTGCGGGATGAGGCTGCCGCCGATGTAGGCGAGGTCGCTGATGCGGTAGTGATGGTTGAGTTCGCCGAGGGTGTCGAGGAGGTAGATGTCGCCTCTGTCGCGGGCGGTTTCGCCCCGGCTGCGCAGGCGGGGCGCGTAGCCCGCATCGCGGATGTATTGGGCAATGCTGTCGCGGCGTTCGGGGTGGCGTGGGGCAATGATGAGGCAGGCGTGCGGCAGGTGTTGTTGCAACAGGTGGTGGGCGGCGAGGATGATCTGTTCTTCGCCTTCATGGGTGCTGGCGGCAATCCAGGTGTCGGGCCGGCGTGCGGCGGCGATGTCGGCGGGCAGGGGTTCGGCAGCGGGTGTCTGGTATTTGAGGTTGGGGGTGATGGTGATGTGGGCGGCGGGGACGCCGAGGACGCGGTAGCGGCGGGCATCGAAGCGGGTTTGGGCGTCCACGCGCAGGGTGGCAAGCGGTTCGTGCAGAAGGCAGCGGGCGTAGCGGTAGTAGCCGCGTAGGGATTTGGCCGAGAGGCGGGCGTTGCTGAGTTGGACGGGGATGTCCCGCTTGGCGGCGAGGCGGATGAGGTTCGGCCAGATTTCGGTTTCCATGAGGATGATGAGGCGCGGGCGGATGTGGTCGAGGGCACGGCGGATGTTGGCGGTGGTATCGTAGGGCAGGTAGCTGTATGCGGTGCGGCCGGGGTGTTGGGCGTGGTATTGGGCGATTTGCGCGCGGCCGGTCGGGGTGGTGCAGGTGAGCCAAAGGTTATGGTCGGGGTGGACGGCGAGCAGGGCGTCCAGCAGCGGGCGGATGGCGAGGAATTCGCCGACGCTGACGGTGTGTATCCACAGGCTGTTCGGCAGGGCAGGGGGCAGGTGGCGGGCGAAGCGTTCGCCAATGTGCGCGCGGTAGGCGGGATTTCGCCGCGATTTGTAGTAGAGGCGCAGCAGGGCAAAGGGGGTGAGCAGATGCAGCAGCAGGTTGTAGAGGGTGTTCATGGGTACAGTAAAATGAGCGTTTTGTGGCTGTTTATTATAAGGGGCGCGGTATGGCGATTTTTGCAATTGGCGATGTGCATGGGCATCTGGACGGGTTGTTGCGGCTGCTGGACAAGGTCGGCTATGGCGATGGCGATGAGTTGTGGTTCGTCGGTGATTTGGTGAATCGCGGCCCGGATTCGGCCGGGGTGCTGCGCTTTGTGCATGGTCTGCGGTTGAAGCGGGTGGTGCTGGGCAATCATGATTTTTCGATGCTGGTGCAGGCGCAGCGGTTTCCGGGGAACCGGATGCAGCAGTCCACGCTGGATGTGTTGCGCTGTGATGATGGGGAGGCGCTGATTGATGGGTTGCGTCAGTTCCCGCTGTTGCACGTCGAGCCGCGTTTGCAGGTGCTGATGTCGCATGCGGGGCTGTTCCCGCAATGGTCGGTTGAAGAAGGGCAGGCGGCCAGTGATGCGGTTTCCGCGCAGTTGCGCGGGGATGGGTATCGCGGCTTCCTGCGCGAGATTTTCGGCGACAAGCCGGATCGGTGGTCGGCGGATTTGCGCGGGATGGATTATTGGCGTTTTGCCGTGAATGCGTTCTGCCGGATGCGTTATCTCAATGCGGATGGCAGTCTGAATCTGCATGCAAAAGACCGGCCGAAGAAGACGGAAGGATTGTTGCCGTGGTTCAGTGTGCCGCAGCGGTGTGAATGGCTGCAATTGTTCGGTCACTGGGCGAGCCTGGGTTTGCACACGGGAGGAAAGGCGGTTTGTCTGGATGGCGGTTATGCCTGGGGCGGGGAATTGGCTGCTTATGATGTGTTGCAGCGTCGTCTGGCAGCGATTATTAGCGCAAAATAATTCGCTTGTAATCGAATGGTTAGAAAATACGGCCACACAAAAGGAAAGAAAGCTTGACGTTGTGTTGCCGATGTATATAATGCGCCCCCACTTTCCCGGAGGGGTACCCAAGCGGTCAACGGGAGCAGACTGTAAATCTGCCGGCTCAGCCTTCGTAGGTTCGAATCCTACCCCCTCCACCATTTAACTTGCGGGTGTAGTTCAATGGTAGAACCTCAGCCTTCCAAGCTGATGGTGTGGGTTCGATTCCCATCACCCGCTCCAGTATCAAGACTACGTCCATATAGCTCAGCAGGTAGAGCACTTCCTTGGTAAGGAAGAGGTCACCGGTTCAAATCCGGTTATGGGCTCCATCCCTTAATTTCCGAATTTTTAAACCCTTGGCGGATTGAGATGTCAAAAGAGAAATTTACCCGAACCAAGCCGCACGTTAACGTGGGCACGATTGGTCACGTTGACCATGGCAAGACGACACTGACGGCGGCGCTGACCAAAGTTGGTGCAGAACGCTTTGGCGGTACCTTTAAAGCCTATGACCAGATTGACGGTGCACCCGAAGAACGTGCGCGCGGTATCACCATCTCAACCGCACACGTCGAATACGAATCCCCGAACCGTCACTATGCACACGTAGACTGCCCCGGGCACGCCGACTATGTTAAAAACATGATTACCGGCGCAGCGCAAATGGATGGAGCCATTTTGGTCTGCTCTGCAGCCGATGGCCCGATGCCGCAAACCCGTGAACACATTCTGTTGTCCCGTCAGGTGGGTGTTCCCTATATCGTAGTTTATCTGAACAAGGCAGACATGGTTGATGATGCCGAGCTGCTGGAACTGGTGGAAATGGAAGTGCGCGACCTGTTGAGCGAATACGACTTTCCCGGTGACGATACCCCGATTATTATCGGTTCTGCATTGAAAGCGCTGGAAGGAGATCAGTCCGATATTGGTGTTCCTTCTATTATCAAACTGGTAGATGCGCTGGACAGCTATATTCCCGAGCCGCAGCGTGACATTGACAAACCGTTCCTGATGCCGATTGAAGACGTTTTCTCCATATCCGGTCGTGGTACGGTAGTGACCGGGCGTATTGAGCGCGGAGTAATCAAAGTTGGTGAAGAAATCGAAATAGTCGGTATCCGCCCGACTGCCAAAACCACCTGCACCGGTGTGGAAATGTTCCGCAAGCTGCTGGATCAGGGTGAAGCAGGCGATAACGTTGGTGTATTGCTGCGCGGTACCAAACGTGAAGAAGTAGAACGTGGACAAGTGTTGGCCAAACCGGGTACGATTACCCCGCACACCAAATTTGAGGCGGAAGTTTATATACTGTCCAAAGACGAAGGTGGTCGTCACACCCCATTTTTTAAAGGTTACCGTCCGCAGTTTTACTTCCGTACTACGGACGTGACAGGTGAATGCATCCTGCCGGAAGGTGTGGAAATGGTCATGCCGGGTGATAATATCAAGATGAATGTTCATCTGATTTCGCCGATTGCGATGGACGAAGGACTTCGTTTTGCAATTCGTGAAGGTGGCCGTACAGTAGGTGCGGGCGTCGTCTCCAAAATTATCGAATAAGATAAAGATATCTTGTAAAAATAGGGGTGGTGTTTATAATCACCGCCCTTTTTCAACGGCATAGATAGGCGAGTAGCTCAATTGGCAGAGTTGCGGTTTCCAAAACCGTCGGTTGGGGGTTCGAGTCCCTCCTCGCCTGCCATCTATTAGAGGGAAAATATGCAGCAAGGCTCGGTGGAACAGCAGAAAAAACCCTTGGATTCTCTATTTACGGCGCTTGCCGTAATTTTATTTTTGGGCGGTTTTTATTGTGCCGGTTCCAATAATTACTTTTTTGCCGGATTATCCGGTTATGCGCGCTTTGGTATTGCTGTAGCTACCCTTATTATTTCGGCAGCAGCATTATGGCCGACCAGTCATCGTGATTATCTGCTGGCGTTGTTTCGCGGTGCACGCATAGAAATGCGCAAGGTGCGCTGGCCAACCAAGGAAGAAGCGACCAAGAGCACTTTGGTGGTTTTGGTTTTGGTCGCGCTGTTCGCTATCGTCCTTAGTATTTTTGACTGGATTTTGGTGAAAATCATCGAGGCGTTACTCTGATGTCCATGCAATGGTATGTGTTGCAAACGTATTCCCAGTTTGAACAGCAGGTTAGGCGTGCCTTGGAAGAACGGATCGAACGCGAAGGACTGCAAGAATATTTTGGCCGCATTCTCATTCCGTCCGAGGAAGTGGTTGAAATCAAGGATGGCAAAAAGCGCAGTTCGCAGCGTAAATTTTTTCCCAATTATGTGTTGGTGGAAATGGTGATGAACGATGTTACGTGGCATGCCGTCCGCGGTATCCCTCGCGTTTCTGGTTTCGTGGGTGGCACAGCGGAGAATCCAGCACCTATTCCTCAGCACGAGGTTGATGTTATCTTGCGTCGTGTTGAAGAAGGTGTTGAAAAACCACGTCCGAAGACATTATTTGAAATTGGCGAAGAGGTCCGTATTGTAGAGGGACCTTTTGCCGAATTCACGGGCACAGTAGAAGAAGTTATGTATGAAAAAAGCAGGCTGAAGGTTTCTGTGCTTATTTTTGGTCGTCCCACTCCGGTGGAGCTTGAATTCCATCAAGTGGAAAAAGACCTATAATCAGGGGAGCCGCAAGGCGTTATACCCATTTGGAGTAATATATGGCAAAAAAAATTACCGGCTATATCAAGCTGCAAATCGCGGCGGGTAAAGCGAATCCGAGTCCTCCGGTTGGCCCTGCCTTGGGTCAGCATGGCGTAAATATTATGGAATTTTGTAAAGCGTTTAATGCAGAAACGCAAAGTATGGAAGCGGGAATGCCTGTCCCAGTAGTTATTACGGTTTACAGTGATCGCAGCTTTACCTTCATAACTAAAACTCCGCCTGCTACTTATTTGCTGAAAAAAGCGGCCGGCGTTAAGTCTGGCAGTGGGCGGCCCAATACAGAGAAAGTTGGTAAAGTAACCCGCGCCCAGTTGGAAGAAATCGTCAAGGTTAAACAACCTGACTTGACTGCCGCTAATCTGCAGGCTGGCGTTAATACCATCGCAGGTAGTGCGCGTTCTATGGGCTTGAAGGTAGAGGATTAAGGCATGGCCAAATTAAGTAAACGTGTGCGGGCTTTTCGCAATCAAATAGAAAGCGGCAAGGTTTATTCGCTAATGGAAGCATTGACACTGTTGAAATCCATTCCTGCTGCCAAATTCGTGGAGTCTGTGGATGTGGCAATCAACTTGGGTGTTGACCCGCGCAAGTCCGATCAAGTCGTGCGAGGTGCTGCTGTATTGCCGAACGGCACCGGCAAATCTGTCCGTGTGGCGGTTTTTGCACAAGGTGCGGCTGCGGACGCAGCGCAGGCCGCAGGTGCGGATTTGGTGGGTATGGACGAATTGGCTGATGAAATTAAAAATGGCCGCAACGATTTTGATGTCGTTATAGCCGAACCTGCCGCCATGCGTGTTGTCGGTCAATTGGGACAGGTGCTTGGGCCTCGCGGCTTGATGCCTAACCCCAAAGTTGGAACCGTTACCCCTGACGTAAAAACGGCCGTAGAAAATGCCAAAGCCGGTCAAGTGCGTTTCCGTGCTGACAAGGGTGGTGTTGTTCACGCCATGATAGGCAAAGTGAATTTCAGTGAACAACAGCTGGCAGAAAACCTCAATGCACTGGTTGCCGAGATTAATAAATTGCGCCCTGCCGCTGCCAAGGGTATTTATTTGAAAAAAGCATTTCTTTCGACCACGATGGGTCCGGGAATTGTCATTGATGTGGCGTCGTTTGGTAGTGCTGCATAAAAATCAGCAAGGATTTGGGATAGCTGCATGGCAGCTATCGTCAAAGACTGCAGGTGTTCGTAGAACTTAATTTCCTGCATAGATGGTAGGTCGCTTCAGCTGTCTGAAAGGCTATACCAAGGTTCACCGATTTTATCGGTGGTTTTAGGGTAACCCGATCCGACTTAAGGAGTATGGAATGGGCTTGAATTTAACCAGCAAAAAAAACGTTGTTGCGGAAGTCAGTGAAATCGCTGGCAAAGCGTATGCGCTAGTTGCGACGGAATATCACGGGCTAACCGTTGAACACATGACGCAACTGCACGCACGCGCACGCGCAACCGGCGTTTATCTGCGGGTAGTTAAGAATACCCTGGCCAGAAGGGCTTTGGCCGAAACGGATTTTGCCTGTACACAAGATCATTTGGTCGGCCCGCTGGTTTTGGCTTTCTCAATGGAAGATCCCGGTGCTGCGGCACGTCTGTGGCGCGACTTCTTTAAGGAAAATGACAAGCTGGACAAAGAAATGGTCAAGTTTGTCAGTGTTTCCGGCGAGTTGCTGCCGGGAAGCGAACTGGAACGGTTGGCGAAGCTGCCGACCAGGGAAGAGGCACTGGCATTGCTCATGGCATGTATGCGCGCGCCGCTTGACAAATTTGCCCGTACACTCAACGAAATCCCGGGCAAACTGGTTCGTACGATTGAAGCTATTCGCCAAAACAAAGCCGCATAAGCGCTTTGGGTATTGTTTAACCTTATCTAATTTAATAAATTTGGAGTTATCACATGGCTATCGCTAAAGAAGATATCCTTAATGCCATTGCCGAAATGTCCGTAATGGATGTTGTCGATTTGATCGCCGCAATGGAGGAAAAATTCGGTGTTACTGCTGCAGCAGCAGTTGCCGCCGCTCCGGTTGCCGCTGGTCCGGTTGCCGCTGCCGAGGAACAGACCGAATTTGACGTTGTTCTTACTGACGCCGGTGCGAACAAGGTCGCTGTTATCAAAGTTGTCCGTACCGTTACCGGTCTTGGTCTGAAAGAAGCCAAAGAAGCTGTTGATGGCGCACCTTCCACCCTGAAAGAAGGTCTTGCTAAAGAAGAGGCCGAAAAAATCAAGGCCGAACTCGAAGCTGCCGGTGCCAAAGCCGAACTCAAGTAACTTCTTTGCTGCCTTATGAAAAGTACCGGTGTTTTTATGCCGGTACTTTTTCCTGTCTTGAAAGCTGATGCAACAGGAAATGTCCGGGCCATCGACGTTCGTTGTTGCATAATCTTTCCAGATTCATTTTCTGCGCTGTACGCATCTTCTACCGCTTGAGGTTAATCCGCCATGACTTATACGTTTACCGAGAAAAAACGCATCCGCAAAAATTTCAGCAAACATCCTACCGTACTGGATACGCCTTATTTGTTGGCAATGCAACTGGATTCGTATCATGATTTTCTGCAAAGCAATATCCCGGCAAACAAGCGTGAAAATGTGGGGCTGCATGAAGCCTTTTCTTCCATCTTTCCTATTGTCAGTCATAATGGATTGATTGAATTGCAATATGTGGGTTATGACTTGGGCAAGCCGGAGTTTGATGTGCGCGAATGCCAGTTGCGCGGCGTCACGTATTCCGCCCCTTTGCGTGTACGGATGCGGGTAGCTATCTACGACAAGACTGATCCCAACAAGCGTAAACTGAAACAGGTGATTGAATCCGAGCCGGTTTTTATGGGTGAGATGCCGTTAATGACCGATAACGGCACTTTTGTCATCAACGGAACCGAGCGGGTTATCGTCTCGCAGTTGCATCGTTCTCCCGGTGTCTTTTTCGATCATGATAAAGGTGTCGGGCACAGTTCCGGTAAATTGCTCTTTTCTGCACGGGTTATCCCCTATCGTGGTTCCTGGCTGGATTTTGAATTCGATGCCAAGGATTTGCTCTATTGCCGTATTGACCGCCGCCGTAAATTGCCGGTAACGGTATTGTTGCATGCACTGGGCTATAGCGATGCCGATATTCTTGGCGAATTCTTCGAAACACAGGCTTTTAGAATCACTAGGGGTAAGCTAGAAATGAAATTCCAGCCGACGCAATTCAAGGGCGAAGCAGTCGCTTTCGATATTGTCGCGGATGGCGAAGTGCTGGTTGAAGCGGGGAAACGTATTACTTCCCGTCATGTGCGGCAACTGGAAGAAAAAAAGGTCACCAGCCAAATTGTGCCGATGGATTTTGTCGTCGGCAAAATCCTTGCCAAAGATCTGATTGACAAGGAAAGTGGTGAATTGATTTTGCAGGCTAACACCGTTCTGACTGAAGAGCATCTGGTGAAGTTCGTTGAATTAGGGGTGAAAGCATTCGAAACCCTGTATGTCAACGAACTGGATCGTGGCGCTTATATTGCCGACACCTTGCGTGTAGATGAAACTACCGATCAGGATAATGCACGTGCCGAAATTTACCGCATGATGCGTCCGGGCGAACCGCCAACCAAGGATGCGGCGGACACACTCTTTGATAATCTCTTCTTCAATGAGGAACGCTATGACCTGTCGCGTGTCGGGCGGATGAAATTCAACCGCCGTCTTGGTATCGCCGAAGATACAGGCAGCGGTGTGCTGTCGCGTGAAGACGTAATTCGGGTATTGAAAACCCTGATCGCCATTAAAGATGGCGATGGGATGGTTGATGACATTGACCATCTCGGTAACCGACGTATCCGCTGTGTCGGCGAAATGGCAGCGAATGCTTTCCGAATCGGCCTCGTTCGTTTGGAACGTTCGATTAAAGAACGCTTGAGCCAGGTAGAATCCGAAGGGTTGACGCCGAAGGAACTGATTAATCAGAAGCCGGTATCTGCGGCAATTAAGGAATTTTTTGGTTCCTCGCAGTTATCGCAGTTCATGGATCAGAACAACCCGCTGTCTGAAGTAACCCACAAGCGGCGTATTTCCGCGCTTGGCCCTGGCGGACTGACCCGTGAGCGGGCGGGGTTTGAGGTACGCGACGTGCATCCGACGCACTATGGCCGCCTCTGCCCGATTGAGACACCGGAAGGACCGAATATCGGCCTGATCAACTCGCTGGCGGTATATGCGAAAACCAACGAGTATGGCTTCCTCGAAACTCCATACCGTAAGGTGGTTGACGGCAAGGTGACGATGGAGACTGAATACCTCTCCGCTATTGAAGAATCCAAGTACGTTATTGCCCAGGCAAATGCGGCACTGAATGAGGATGGTTCTTTCCGTGATGATTTGGTATCCGCCCGCTATCAGAATGAATTCATGTTGTCCCGCTCCGACCGCATTGATTATATGGACGTCTCGCCGAAACAGATTGTGTCCGTGGCAGCTTCACTGATCCCGTTCCTCGAACACGATGATGCAAACCGTGCCCTAATGGGATCCAACATGCAGCGCCAGGCGGTGCCGACATTGCGTGCCGATAAACCGCTGGTTGGTACCGGTATGGAACGGGTTGTTGCCAGCGATTCCGGGGTACTGGTGCGTGCCGAGCGGGGCGGTGTCATTGATCTGGTTGATTCTTCGCGGATTGTCGTTAAGGTCAATGATGATGAAGTGCAACCGGGCGGTTTGGGGGTTGATATTTACAACCTGACCAAATATACCCGTTCCAACCAGAATACCTGTATTAACCAAAAACCACTGGTCAAACCGGGAGACGTGGTGGCGCGTGGTGACGTGCTGGCTGACGGTCCATCCACCGATATGGGCGAATTGGCATTGGGGCAAAATATGCTGATTGCTTTCATGCCCTGGAACGGTTACAACTTCGAAGACTCCATCCTGATTTCCGAGCGGGTGGTGCAGGAAGACCGTTTCACCACTATCCACATTGAAGAGCTTACCTGCGTGGCGCGTGATACCAAACTGGGTTCGGAAGAAATCAGCAGCGATATTCCGAATGTGAAGGAAAGTGCGCTGGCAAAGCTGGACAGTACCGGTATCGTGCATATCGGGGCGGAAGTAAAAGCCGGGGACATTTTGGTCGGTAAAGTAACGCCGAAGGGCGAACGTTCGCAGTCGCCGGAAGAGAAACTGCTGCGCGCAATTTTTGGTGAGAAAGCTTCCGATGTAAAAGACAGTTCACTGCGTGTCCCCGTGGGCATGGACGGCACTGTGGTGGATGTGCGTGTCTATACGCGGGACGGCGTAGAGAAGGATACGCGCGCCAAAGAAATCGAAGCGATGGAAATTGCCAGCATCGCCAAAAATATTAAAGACCAATTGCGGGTATTCGAAAACGATATCCACGAACGGGTTGCCCGCCTGCTGCTTGGGCAGGCGATGAAGAAGGCACCGAAACGCAAGGCGGGAGATCTTGTTGATCAAGCGCTGCTGGATGAATTGAAGCCGGAGCAGTGGTTTGATTTGCGTCTGCAAGACGGTGAAATCAATGAACAGCTAGACGGGATGCACCGGTTGTTGCTTGATAAACGCCGTGAATTGCAGGATTACTACGAAGAGAAGAAAGCGAAATTTTCGCAAGGTGACGACCTTGCCCCCGGTGTGCTGAAAATGGTCAAAGTCTATCTGGCGGTCAAGCGCCGCTTGCAGCCGGGTGACAAGATGGCAGGGCGGCACGGCAACAAAGGCGTGGTCTCGCGCATCGTGCCGGTAGAAGATATGCCTTATATGGAAGACGGCACTCCTGTCGATATCTGCCTCAACCCGCTCGGTGTCCCGTCGCGGATGAATATCGGGCAGGTATTGGAAACCCACTTGGGCTGGGCAGCGCGCGGCATCGGTCTGCGAATTGGTGAAATGCTGGATCAAAAAGGCAAGCCCAAGCAGTTGCGCGCCTATCTGAACGAAGTTTATAACCACGATGGGCAGCGCGAGTCGCTGGATTCGTTGAGCGACGAAGATTTCATTGCCCTCTGTCAGAATCTGCGCGCCGGCGTACCGATGGCAACGCCGGTCTTTGACGGCGCCAAAGAAACAGAAGTCCAGCGGATGCTGGAATTGGCCGGATTGCCGAAAAGTGGCCAGACCCGCCTCTTCGATGGTCGTACCGGCGAACCCTTTGATCGTGAAGTCACGGTTGGTTACATGTACATGCTCAAACTGAACCATCTGGTTGACGACAAGATGCATGCCCGCTCGACCGGCCCTTACTCGCTGGTCACGCAGCAACCGCTTGGCGGGCGCGCACAGTTTGGCGGGCAGCGTTTCGGGGAAATGGAAGTGTGGGCGCTGGAAGCCTATGGTGCCGCTTATACCTTGCAGGAAATGCTGACGGTGAAATCGGATGATGTCGAAGGGCGTACCAAAATGTACAAGAACATCGTGGACGGTAATCTGCAAATCGATCCGGGCATGCCGGAATCGTTCAACGTACTTACCAAGGAAATCAAGGCTCTCGCCATCAATATTGATTTGGAACAGGAATAATCAACGCAGGCAGGTTTTATCATGAAAGAACTCATTAATATGTTCAAACCGCAGGACGGTGTGGATGATTTTGATCGTATCCGCATCGGCCTGGCATCGCCCGACATGATCCGCTCGTGGTCATTCGGCGAGGTCAAAAAACCTGAAACCATCAACTACCGCACCTTCAAGCCAGAGCGGGACGGTTTGTTTTGCGCCAAGATTTTTGGACCAATCAAAGACTACGAATGCCTGTGCGGCAAATACAAACGACTCAAACACCGTGGCGTGGTGTGTGAAAAATGCGGGGTGGAAGTTACCAAAGCCAGCGTGCGGCGCGAGCGCATGGGACATATCGAACTGGCGACACCAGTCGCCCATATTTGGTTTCTGAAGTCCCTGCCGTCTCGCATTGGTCTGTTGCTGGATCTGACCCTGCGCGAAATCGAGCGGGTACTGTATTTTGAGTCTTTCATCGTGCTGGATCCGGGCATGACACCGCTGGAAAAGAATCAGCTGCTCAACGAAGAAGCCTATTTGCAGGCGGTAGAAGAATACGGCCATGAATTCAAGGCGATGATGGGGGCGGAAGCCATTCAGGAAATCCTGCGTACTACCGATTGGCGCGAAGTGCTGCAAACCCTGAAAGAAGAGTTGGAACAAACCTCGTCGGAAACCAAGAAAAAACGTCTGGTCAAGCGGATTAACCTGATTGACGCCTTTGTTCCCGATCCGGACGATCCCAAAAAAGTTGTGGGCAAACCGGAATGGCTGATTCTCAATGTCCTGCCGGTGTTGCCGCCGGATTTACGCCCGCTGGTACCGCTGGATTCCGGCCGCTTCGCCACATCCGATCTGAATGATCTCTATCGTCGCGTCATTAACCGCAACAACCGCCTGAAACGTCTGCTGGAACTGTTCGCGCCGGATATTATTGTCCGTAATGAAAAACGCATGTTGCAGGAAGCGGTGGATTCCCTGCTGGATAACGGTCGCCGTGGTCGCACCGTGACCGGTTCCAACAAACGTCCACTAAAATCACTGGCCGATATGATTAAAGGCAAGCAGGGACGCTTCCGTCAGAATCTGCTCGGCAAGCGGGTGGACTATTCCGGACGCTCGGTGATCGTCGTTGGTCCGACCTTACGCCTGCATCAATGCGGTCTGCCGAAACGCATGGCACTGGAACTCTTCAAACCGTTTATCTTCCAGCAACTGATTGAAAAAGAACAGGCACCGACCATCAAGGCGGCCAAACTGATGGTGGAACGCGATGAACCTGAAGTCTGGGATGCACTCGAATACGTCATTCGCGAGCATCCGGTCATGCTCAACCGCGCTCCAACCTTGCACCGCTTGGGAATTCAGGCGTTTGAGCCGATCCTGATTGAAGGCAAGGCCATCCAGCTGCACCCGCTGGTGTGCGCCGCGTTTAACGCCGACTTTGATGGTGACCAGATGGCAGTACACGTGCCGCTTTCGCTTGAAGCCCAGCTGGAAGCGCGCGCCCTGATGATGAGTTCGAACAATATCCTCTCCCCCTCGAACGGCGAGCCGATTATCGTGCCGTCGCAAGATGTGGTTCTGGGGCTGTACTACATGACGCGTGAACGCATCAATGCGAAAGGTGAAGGGATGCGCTTTGCCGACATCAAGGAAGTCGAGCGCGCCTACCAAGCGGGAGAAGTACACCTGCAAGCGAAAATTGAAGTACGCCTTGATCTGTATGAAAACGGGGAGAAACATTTCCGCCGTATTCCGACCACAGTCGGGCGTGCGTTGCTGTCACAAATCCTCCCGGAAGGACTGTCCTTCGACCTGATCAACAAGTCAATGAACAAGAAAGCTATTTCTGCGTTGATCAACCAATGCTACCGCCAGTTGGGACAGAAAGAGACCGTTATTCTCGCCGACCAGTTGATGTACACCGGCTACCGCTATGCGACCTATTCTGGAGCGTCAATCGGGATCGTTGATATGGTCGTTCCCGCGTCGAAAACGGAAATACTGCAATCTTCTGAAAACGAAGTGAAAGAAATAGAAGATCAATACGCTTCCGGTTTGCTCACCCAAGGCGAAAAGTACAATAAGGTCATTGACATCTGGTCGCGCGCCAACGAAAAACTGGCGAAAGCGATGATGGATAACCTGCGACAAGAGGACGTGGTCAACCGTGAGGGAGAAACTGTCAAACAGGAATCCTTCAATTCCGTCTATATGATGGCCGACTCCGGCGCGCGGGGTTCTGCTGCCCAGATTCGTCAGCTGGCCGGGATGCGCGGTCTGATGGCGAAACCGGATGGTTCCATCATCGAGACCCCGATTACAGCCAACTTCCGTGAAGGGCTGAACGTCCTGCAATACTTCATTTCAACTCACGGCGCGCGTAAAGGCTTGGCCGACACCGCGCTGAAAACGGCAAATTCCGGTTACTTGACCCGCCGCTTGGTTGATGTCTCACAAGATGTTGTGGTAAACGAGGAAGACTGCGGGACGACGCGCGGTTTTGAAATCCAGGCTGTTGTTGAAGGCGGGGATGTGGTTGAACGCCTGAGTGACCGCGTTCTTGGCCGAGTATTGGCTGAACCTGTTAGCGACCAGAGCGGCAAGGTTGTACTGGATGCCGGTACCCTGCTTGAAGAAAAAGAAATCGCCATTCTGGAAAATGCCGGAGTGGATCGGGTTATGGTGCGTTCCGTTATTACCTGCGAATCCCGCTATGGTGTGTGTGCCCAATGTTATGGGCGTGACCTTGCACGCGGACACCGCGTCAACGTTGGTGAAGCCGTTGGCGTTATTGCCGCGCAGTCCATCGGCGAACCGGGAACTCAGTTGACGATGCGGACTTTCCACATTGGTGGTGCTGCGTCCAGCGCAGCAGCAGTTGGCTCGGTTGAAGCGAAAACCAACGGTACCGTGCGTCTCAGCAATATCAAGACCGTCACTAATAAAGACGGCAAACTGGTTGCCGTATCACGTTCCAGTGAATTGTCTGTTATCGATCAGAACGGCCACGAACGTGAACGCTACAAACTGCCGTATGGCGCCATGCTGGGTGTGGGAAACGGTGATGAAGTCAAACAAGGGCAACTACTTGCCAGTTGGGATCCGCACACCCATCCGATTATTGCCGAAGTCAGTGGCCGCATTACCTTCCATGACTTCGAAGACGGCGTTACCGTACAAGAGTCTTCTGATGCCGATACAGGTCTGACCGTGCGTACCATCATGGATAACGCACTGCGTTCCACTTCGGCTAAAGACAAGCGGCCGTTGATTCAATTACTGGATGATAACGGGCAACCAGTCAAACAGACAGGTTCCGATATTCCGGTCAACTATTTCCTGCCGGGCGGTGCCATCGTGCACCTGGACGATGGTGCGAAAGTGGAAGTAGGTGACATCCTGGCGAGAATGCCACAGGCTTCCGGGAAAACCGCAGATATTACCGGTGGTTTACCGCGCGTCGCCGATCTCTTCGAAGCACGCAAACCGAAAGAACCGGCAATCCTTGCCGAGAAAACCGGTACCGTCTCTTTTGGTAAAGAAACCAAAGGCAAGCAGCGTTTAATCATCACTGCCGAAGATAGCGGCGAGATGATCGAAATTCTGATCCCGAAATGGCGTCGCCTGAACGTCTTTGAAGGCGAACAAGTCAAGCAGGGCGACGTGCTTGCCGATGGCGAGTTGACGCCGCATGACATCCTGCGTTTGCGCGGGGTTGCCGAACTGGCAGCCCACATCGTGCGCGAAATCCAGAACGTCTATCGTCTGCAAGGGGTAAAAATCAATGATAAACATATTGAAGTCATTGTGCGCCAGATGCTGCGTAAAGTCGTAGTGCTGGACGCCGGTGAATCCCGCCTGATTGTTGGCGAACAGGTTGATTTGCAGCGTGTTCTAAATGAGAATGATCGTTTACAGGTGCAAGGCAAACTGCCGGTGCGTTACGAACCGGTGTTGATGGGGATTACCAAAGCATCTCTTGCAACCGAGTCTTTTGTTTCGGCCGCATCTTTCCAAGAAACCACCCGTGTGCTTACAGAAGCTGCGGTACTGGGCAGTTTCGACGAACTGCGTGGTCTGAAAGAAAACGTCATTGTCGGTCGCCTGATTCCGGCTGGAACCGGCTTGGCCTATCACCAGCAACGTCGTATCAATCGTGCGGAAGAGCAAAAACTCTTTGATATGGTCGAAGACAATGATGGAAAAAATCAGCCGGAAAATATTGTGGTGACTGAAGCTGAAATGCCAGTCGACGGTAGTGAAAATACCGAGTAAGTCACCATCAGTCCAACAACGCTGCAAACTGAATGTGGCGGTGCTTGACAAACCCCTAGGTAAAAGCATACCATGCGCCACCTTTGGCGTAGAGGCGCTAATTTTATTGAATTTCGAAAAGTTTGGAGAACTTTATTCATGGCAACCGTTAATCAGCTCGTACGCAGCCCGCGTACGCGCCAGAAAGAAAAGAATAATGTCCCTGCATTGCAGGGCTGTCCGCAAAAACGCGGGGTGTGCACCCGTGTGTATACGACAACACCGAAGAAACCAAACTCAGCCATGCGTAAGGTTGCGCGTACGCGTTTGACTAACAAGTACGAAGTAACTGCCTATATTGGTGGTGAGGGACATAACCTGCAAGAACACTCTTTAGTGTTGATTCGTGGCGGACGGGTTAAAGATCTTCCTGGTGTACGCTATCACATTGTGCGTGGTGCACTGGATACGGCCGGTGTTAAAGATCGCAAGCAAGGCCGTTCCAAATACGGTGCCAAACGACCTAAGTCATAATTTTAAGGGAAATAACGATGTCAAGAAGAGTACGTGCCCCTATTCGTCAGATTTTGCCGGATCCAAAATTTGGAAATGTTGTCGTGGCAAAATTTATTAATATTCTTATGGTTAGCGGAAAAAAATCGGTTGCGGAAAAAGTGGTTTATCAAGCACTGGAAAAAGCGGCTGAGAAAAAACAATTACAGCCGGTAGATGTGCTGGAAGAAGCGCTGGAAAAAGTGCGCCCGGCAGTAGAAGTAAAATCCCGACGTGTTGGCGGCGCTACCTACCAGGTGCCGGTAGAAGTTCGTCCGGTTCGACAGAATGCGTTAGCCATGCGTTGGCTCATTGACGCAGCACGCAAACGAAACGAAAAGTCCATGTCGCAGCGATTGGCGGCGGAATTTTTAGATGCATTGGAAGAACGCGGTGCTGCCGTGAAAAAACGCGATGATACGCATCGCATGGCAGAAGCGAATAAAGCATTCGCTCACTTCCGATGGTAAGCGTGGGAATCCTAATATAAGGAGTTAATGCAAATACTATGGCACGCAAAACACAAATTAACCGATACCGTAATCTTGGCATCATGGCACACATTGATGCGGGAAAAACAACAACTACAGAACGTATCCTTTATTACACCGGTATGTCTCACAAACTTGGAGAGGTGCATGAAGGTGCGGCGACAATGGACTGGATGGAGCAGGAGCAAGAACGGGGCATCACGATTACATCCGCTGCGACTACTTGTTTCTGGAAGGGAATGGCGAAACAGTTCGATGAACATCGTATTAATATCATTGACACACCGGGACACGTTGATTTCACGATAGAAGTAGAGCGTTCTCTGCGAGTACTGGATGGCGCCTGTTTAGTATTGTGTGCAGTTGGTGGTGTCCAGCCGCAAACTGAGACCGTATGGCGCCAGGCAAATAAATACAAAGTGCCACGTATCGCGTATGTAAATAAAATGGATCGTACTGGTGCCGACTTCCTGCGTGTCGTCAGACAGATGGAGGAACGTCTGAATACGACACCGGTTCCTTTGCAATTACCAGTTGGTGCAGAAGAAAACTTCAAAGGTGTAATTGACCTCATCAAGATGAAAGAAATCATCTGGAATGAAGATGATAAAGGCATGACCTTTATTTATGCTGATATTCCTACTGATTTGCAAGCGGCTTGTGAGACGCAGCGTGAGAAATTGATAGAAGCAGCCGCAGAAGCCAATGAAGAGTTGATGGAAAAGTATCTTGGTGGTGAAGAACTGAGCGAAGAAGAAATTATTATCGGTCTTCGTCAACGAACCATCAATAATGAGATTGTACCGGTTGTTTGTGGTTCGTCATTCAAAAATAAAGGCGTGCAAGCAATGCTGGACAAGGTTATCGAATTATTGCCCAGCCCTGTGGATATAGAAGCGATCCAGGGTATCAATCCGAACAATGATGAAGTCGACAGTCGCGTAGCGGATGATGATGCGCCGTTTGCTGCACTGGCATTTAAAATTGCCACGGATCCATTTGTTGGCACCTTGACATTTGTTCGTTGTTATTCTGGCGTATTGGAGGCCGGTACTACTGTACTAAACTCTGTAAAAGACAAGAGGGAGCGTATTGGGCGTATAGTTCAAATGCACGCTAACTCGCGCGAAGAAATTAAAGAAGTTTACGCAGGAGATATTGCCGCATGTGTGGGGCTGAAAGAGGTTATTACTGGCGAGACACTTTGCGATGTTAATCATCCCATTATTTTGGAGCGAATGGAATTTCCCGAGCCGGTTATTGCGGTTGCGGTGGAGCCAAAAACCAAGTCCGATCAGGAAAAAATGGGTATGGCTTTGGCTAAATTGGCGCAAGAAGATCCCTCTTTCCGCGTTCATACTGATGAAGAAACTGGTCAAACAATTATCTCTGGCATGGGCGAACTGCATCTGGAAATTATTGTTGACCGGATGAAGCGTGAATTTAAGGTAGAGGCTAATGTTGGGGCACCGCAAGTTGCCTATCGTGAAGCTTTGCGTGAGACAGTCGAGCAGGAAGGAAAATTTGTTCGCCAATCCGGTGGTCGTGGCCAGTATGGACATGTTTGGTTAAAGATAGAGCCGCAAGAACCTGGTTTTGGTTATGAATTCGTCAACGCTATTGTTGGTGGTGTCATCCCTAAAGAGTATATCCCAGCAGTTGACAAAGGGGTGCAAGAGCAAATGCAGAATGGAGTCTTGGCTGGTTACCCAGTAGTGGATGTCAAAGTGACTCTTTTTGATGGGTCTTATCACGAGGTCGACTCTTCGGAAATGGCATTTAAGCTGGCGGGCTCAGAAGGGTTTAAATTAGGAGCCCGTAAAGCGAAACCGGCATTACTTGAGCCAATGATGAAAGTAGAGGTATCAACGCCTGAAGAGTACATGGGTGACGTTATCGGTGACCTCAATAGCCGTCGTGGCCTTATCCAAGGCATGGATGATGAAGCTGCAGGTAAAGTCGTTCGGGCACAAGTCCCCCTTGCCAAGATGTTTGGCTATGCGACCTCACTCAGATCCTTAACCCAGGGACGAGCGAGCTATTCTATGGAATTTGATTGTTACAACGAAGCGCCTAGTAACGTTGTTGATGAAGTTATTAAAAGTAAATCCTGATTTAGTTTGGAGTTATGCATGTCAAAAGAGAAATTTACCCGAACCAAGCCGCACGTTAACGTGGGCACGATTGGTCACGTTGACCATGGCAAGACGACACTGACGGCGGCGCTGACCAAAGTTGGTGCAGAACGCTTTGGCGGTACCTTTAAAGCCTATGACCAGATTGACGGTGCACCCGAAGAACGTGCGCGCGGTATCACCATCTCAACCGCACACGTCGAATACGAATCCCCGAACCGTCACTATGCACACGTAGACTGCCCCGGGCACGCCGACTATGTTAAAAACATGATTACCGGCGCAGCGCAAATGGATGGAGCCATTTTGGTCTGCTCTGCAGCCGATGGCCCGATGCCGCAAACCCGTGAACACATTCTGTTGTCCCGTCAGGTGGGTGTTCCCTATATCGTAGTTTATCTGAACAAGGCAGACATGGTTGATGATGCCGAGCTGCTGGAACTGGTGGAAATGGAAGTGCGCGACCTGTTGAGCGAATACGACTTTCCCGGTGACGATACCCCGATTATTATCGGTTCTGCATTGAAAGCGCTGGAAGGAGATCAGTCCGATATTGGTGTTCCTTCTATTATCAAACTGGTAGATGCGCTGGACAGCTATATTCCCGAGCCGCAGCGTGACATTGACAAACCGTTCCTGATGCCGATTGAAGACGTTTTCTCCATATCCGGTCGTGGTACGGTAGTGACCGGGCGTATTGAGCGCGGAGTAATCAAAGTTGGTGAAGAAATCGAAATAGTCGGTATCCGCCCGACTGCCAAAACCACCTGCACCGGTGTGGAAATGTTCCGCAAGCTGCTGGATCAGGGTGAAGCAGGCGATAACGTTGGTGTATTGCTGCGCGGTACCAAACGTGAAGAAGTAGAACGTGGACAAGTGTTGGCCAAACCGGGTACGATTACCCCGCACACCAAATTTGAGGCGGAAGTTTATATACTGTCCAAAGACGAAGGTGGTCGTCACACCCCATTTTTTAAAGGTTACCGTCCGCAGTTTTACTTCCGTACTACGGACGTGACAGGTGAATGCATCCTGCCGGAAGGTGTGGAAATGGTCATGCCGGGTGATAATATCAAGATGAATGTTCATCTGATTTCGCCGATTGCGATGGACGAAGGACTTCGTTTTGCAATTCGTGAAGGTGGCCGTACAGTAGGTGCGGGCGTCGTCTCCAAAATTATTGAGTGATGAGCATGTCAAATACGCAAAAGATTCGTATCCGTTTAAAATCCTACGACCACCGTCTTATTGACCTTTCAGCTAAACAAATTGTGGAGACTGCAAAACGTGCTGGCGCTCAGGTGCGTGGGCCTGTACCTCTGCCAGTTAAAAAAGAAATCTACACAGTGCTAATTTCGCCACATGTTAATAAGGATGCGCGAGATCAATATGAAATGCGGACACATAAGCGTGTGATGGATATCATTGATCCCACAGATAAGACAGTTGATGCCCTGATGAAATTGGATTTGGCTGCGGGTGTTGACGTTAAAATAGAATTACAGTAGAATTCCACGTCATTTCTTTAATCAGGTTAGGGTGAAGAGGGTTCACCCGCCCTCCTCTCGCCTTCTTTATTTACTAAAGAGGAAATTTTATGAAAATGGGTTTAGTTGGCAAAAAACTAGGGATGACTCGAGTGTTTGATGAAAATGGCAATGTAGCTGCGGTAACGGTCGTGGAAGTGGCAACAAATGTCGTTTCGCAAATAAAATTGCAGTCTACGGATGGCTATGATGCCGTTCAGATCGTAGTAAGAGGGAATAAGAAGCATATAACAAAAGGCCTTATTGGACATTTTGCTAAAGCAAATATTGATGCAGGTGTCGTAACTAAAGAATTTCGTCTTTCTGCGGAGGAGATTCTAGGGTACTCCGTTGGTGATGTTTTTGATGCGTCTCTATTTTCTGTAGGGCAGAGAATTGATGTCCGCGCGCGAAGCATAGGTAAAGGATTTTCAGGTACAATTAAACGACATCACTTTAGCGGGCAAAGAAAAACACATGGTAACTCTTTATCACACCGTGTGCCGGGTTCCATTGGGCAGAATCAAACGCCTGGGCGCGTCTTTAAAGGAAAAAAGATGTCGGGACATTTGGGAAACGAAATGCGTAGTGTGCAAAATCTTGAAATAGTTCGTGTTGATGGTAAACGTGGCTTGCTTTTAGTCAAAGGTTCTATTCCTGGTGCTAGAGGTGGATATGTTGAGGTTCGTCCATCAATAAAAATAAGAGGATAAATAATCGTGGATATTGGCTTTAGAGATGGTTCTGGTATCGTTTCAGTGAACGATGAGGTGTTTGACGCGACATTTAATGAACCTCTGATACATCAAGTTGTTGTTAGTTATTTAGCAGGTGGGCGTGTGGGCAGCAAGTCTCAAAAGACTCGCGCAGAAGTTTCTGGTGGCGGCGTAAAGCCGTGGAAGCAAAAGGGGTCAGGGCGTGCCCGGGCAGGAACAATTCGCTCCCCACTGTGGCGAGGTGGTGGTGTAACTTTTGCTGCTAGACCTCGTGAATTCTTGAATAAAGTAAATCGTAAAATGTATCGTGGGGCTTTACGTAGTATTTTTTCTGAGTTGTACCGCCAAAAAAGGATGCATCTCATAGAAGATTTTAGAATTTCTTCTTGTAAAACGAAGGATTTTATCAAATATATAAATGGGATCGGCCTGAAAGGAGACCTTTTAATGATTACAGAATCATTAAATAAAAATATTTTTTTCGCCTCTCGTAATATTCCAGATATTAGCGTCATTGATGTTGATGAATTAAACCCAGTATCTCTGCTTCAATTCAAAAATGTAGTTATAGATAGAGTTTCAATAGAAAGAATTAATGGATGGTTGTCATGAATCAAGAAAGAAAATTGCAAATTGTTTTAGGCCCACTTGTAACTGAAAAATCTTCTTTAGCGACATCACAAAAACAGGTTGTATTTAAAGTAGAATGTAACGCAAGTAAAAAGGATATAAAAGAGGCTGTGGAATGTTTACTAGATATTGAGGTAAACGCTGTTAATACAGTTAATGTAAAAGGAAAGCAAAAACGATTTGAGCAACGTGCGGGCTACCGTGCAGGTTTCAAAAAAGCTTATATTAATTTGGATAAGGCAGTTGACATGGAAGCACTGCTATCTGAGCAGCAATCCTAAAGGTTTGAAATGTCCGTCATTAGAAAAAAACCAACATCCCCGGGGCGCCGTTTTGTAGTTGACGTGTCTCGTCCTGATCTGCATAAAGGGCAGCCCTTCGCAGCATTGACTGAGAAAAAGAATTCCACTGGAGGGCGTAATAATACGGGGCGTATCACTGTACGACATCGAGGCGGTGGCCATTTGCAGCGCTATCGTGTTATTGACTTTAAACGTCGTAAGGATGGCATTGATGCCGTTGTTGAACGGATCGAATATGATCCCAATCGTACAGCGTATATTGCGTTGATTTGTTATATAGATGGAGAACGTCGTTACATCATTGCCCCGCTAGGCTTAAAAACGGGTGACGTCATTAGAAATGGTGATGATGCTCCTATTAAATTAGGCAATTGTCTGCCGATTCGTAATATTCCAATAGGTTCTACAGTTCATTGCGTAGAATTCAGATCAGGGAAAGGAGGCCAATTGGCTCGTAGTGCGGGCTGTTCTGTTCAAGTAGTTGCTCGTGAAGGTAAATATGCGACAATTAGGCTGAAATCCGGTGAGCGTCGTAAAATCTTAAGCGATTGTCGCGCAGTCATTGGTGAAGTAAGTAACCAAGAACACAGTTTGCGGTCGTTAGGCAAAGCTGGTGCTAAGCGTTGGCGAGGTATCCGCCCGACAGTGCGCGGTGTAGTAATGAATCCTGTTGACCATCCGCATGGTGGCGGTGAGGGACGCACATCGGGAGGGAGACACCCTGTATCACCATGGGGTGTTCCCACTAAGGGATACAAGACTCGTAACAATAAACGAACGGATAAAATGATTGTTCAGCGCCGGAATAATAAGAGGGGTTAAAATATGCCACGGTCCTTAAGAAAAGGTTTCTTTATTGATCTACATCTGGCAGAAAAAATAAAGTCAGCAGTAGCAAATAATAGCAAAAAACCCATAAAAACTTGGTCTCGCCGTTCTCTAATCGTGCCAGACATGATAGGATTAACTATAGCCGTACACAACGGTAAACAACATGTTCCTATTTTAATTAATGAAGATATGGTAGGGCACAAACTAGGTGAATTTGCGCCCACTCGTAATTATCGTGGGCATAACGCCGATAAAAAAGGTAAATAGAGAGGGTAATCTGGATATGCAATCAACAGCTAAGTTAAGGGCAGCAAGAATATCAGCTCAAAAAGCTAGATTAGTGGCAGATTTGGTTCGTGGAAAACATGTTGAAGAAGCTATAGAGGTTTTGTCTTTCACGAATAAGAAGGCAGCAAGTATTATTTTGAAACTTTTAAATGCTGCTATAGCTAATGCAGAAAATAATAGAGGTGCTAATATTGATGAATTATATATTGCTGAGATATATATTGGCGAGGGGATGACTATGAAGCGATTCTCGGCACGCGCAAAAGGACGTGGAAATCGCATCTTTAAGCGAACCAGTAATATTTTTCTTCGCGTTCAGGAACGCTACTAAGGTTGGAGTTTGATTTTTATGGGTCAGAAAGTACATCCCGTTGGCTTTCGCTTAGGAATTTCGAAAGATTGGTCGTCTAAATGGTATGCGGAGGGTAAAGAGTATGCTGCTTTTTTAGAGAAGGACTTCATTGTTAGGGAATTTATTCGTAAAAAATTGGCTCACGCGTCTGTAAGCCAAATTCAAATCGAACGACCGCGTAATGGGGCGCAAATTACAATTTTTACGGCACGTCCTGGCATTGTCATAGGTCGTAAAGGTGAAGATATCGAAATACTGAAGCGGGAGATTACTGCTCTAATGGGAGTGCCTGCTTCAGTAAATATAGAGGAGATTAGGTGTCCAGAATTAGATGCTTTTCTCGTGGCTGATAGTATCGCCAAACAGCTAGAGAGACGAGTCATGTTCCGCAGGGCAATGAAACGTTCAGTCGCTTCGACACTGCGCTTAGGGGCAGCGGGTATTAAGATTAGCATATCGGGACGACTTAATGGGGCGGAAATAGCGAGGACAGAGTGGTATAGAGAGGGGCGTGTGCCTCTTCACACTTTGCGTGCAGATATTGATTACGGTTTTTCAGAAGCACATACTACCTATGGCGTTATTGGCGTAAAGGTTTGGATATTCAAAGGTGAAAATCTAGAAGGATTAGACTCTCAACTTCTTGGGGCGTCGGATGTCCAGGATGATAGAAAGGCTCGTCGTATTAATAGGTCTCGATCATCTACATTTAGAAAATAAAGATTAAGGTAGATAACTATGTTACAACCCAAACGTACAAAATTTAGGAAACAGCATAAAGGCCGGAATCGTGGATTGGCTCAGTCTGGCAATAACGTTAGTTTTGGTGAATATGGATTAAAAGCTACCACTCGTGGTCGGATTACAGCACGTCAAATAGAAGCTGCACGTCGCGCCATTAATCGCCACGTTAAGCGGGGAGGGAAAATGTGGATTCGGATTTTTCCTGACGTACCCGTGACTAATAAGCCATTAGAAACCAGACAAGGGAAAGGCAAAGGTAATGTTGAATATTGGGTAGCAAAAGTTCAACCAGGTACCGTGATGTATGAACTTGAGGGTGTTACTGAAGATTTAGCACGAGAAGCTTTTCGTTTAGCATCAGCTAAATTGCCCGTAGGCACAGTATTTGAAATACGTAAGGTGATGTAATGCCAAAGACTCTATTGAATCAAAATATCGCTAGTCTACTTGAAGAATTAATAACGTTGCGTCAAGCACAATTTAAATTAACTATGCATAAACTTGGCTCTAATTTGGATAAGCCTCATCAGATTCTCCAAGTTAGACGTAATATAGCGCGTATAAAGACCTTGCTAAGACAGCATGGTGTTAAGGTATGATTATGAACAATAAAGAAATTATTCAACGTATTTTGCAGGGACAAGTTCTCTCTGGCAAGGGTGATAAATCTATTACAGTCAGTGTAGTGCGCTATGAACGACATCCAGTATATGGAAAATATATTAAGCGTACACTGAAATGCCATGCTCATGACGAACTTAATGAATCCAAGGAAGGTGATATTGTGCGTATTATGCAGACTAGTCCAATTTCTAAAACCAAGACTTGGGCGTTAGTCAATATTGTGAAACGGGTGCAGGATTAAGGAGTTAGATCATGATCCAAGCACAATCACGTTTAGCGGTCGCTGATAATAGCGGAGCACGAGAATTGCAATGCATTAAGGTTTTGGGAGGTTCTCATCGTCGATATGCAAATATTGGTGATATTATAAAAGTATCTATTAAAGAAGCACTGCCTCGCTCTCGAGTTAAAAAAGGAGATGTTTATAATGCGTTAATTGTTCGCACTAAAAAAGGTGTGCGTCGCAGAGATGGTTCCGCCTTACGGTTTGATAGTAATGCTGCGGTACTATTGAATAATAAACTGGAACCCATTGGTACTCGTGTTTTTGGACCAATTGCTCGCGAGCTTCGTAATGAGAAGTTTATGAAGATAATATCGCTTGCACCAGAAGTGTTATGAAGGAGGTTATATGAAACGTATACGTAAGGGTGATAATGTTATTGTTGTGACAGGTAAATTAACAAATAAAGGGATGCGGGGAAGAGTTAAATCTGTTAATGGCGATTACGTCATAGTGGAAGGTATTAATTTTGTACTAAAACATGTAAAGCAAAATCGACAATTACAGACTGAAGGGAAGATAATAAAAAAGGAAGCTCCAATACACATATCAAATTTAATGATTATTAATCCCAAAACTAATAAAGGGGATCGTGTTGGATTCAAGATTGAGGAAGGAAAGAAATTCCGTATTTACAGATCTAACGGGATGAAAATAGACTGAGGTTCGTTATGGCTAGATTATTTGTTAAATATAAAGATGAACTTGCGCAGCATTTACTCATTAAGTTCAATCTTAGTAATATAATGGAAGTTCCAAGATTGACTAAAATAACAATTAATATGGGAGTAGGTGAAGCCGTTAATGATAAGAAAATCTTGGATAATGCTATTCATGATTTAGCGTTAATTTCTGGACAAAAACCTATTGTGACTAAATCCAAAAAATCAATAGCTGGTTTTAAGATTAGAGATGGCTGGCCAATTGGGTGCAAAGTAACTTTACGCCGTGAGCGGATGTACGAGTTTCTAGATCGTTTAATCAACATTTCATTGCCTAGAACTAGAGATTTTCGTGGGCTAAGCTCAAAAGCTTTTGACGGAAGAGGTAACTATACTTTTGGTATACGAGAACATATTGTATTTCCGGAAATAGATTTTGAAAAAACAGATGCTATTCGTGGTATGGACATTACGGTTACTACAACAGCGAAAGATGACGTAAGTGCTAAAGCGTTGTTGGAATCTTTTGGGTTTCCTTTTAGGAGTTAATAACATGGCTAAGAAAAACATGATTAACCGCGAACTTAAGCGCATTCAATTAGTACAAAAATTTGTTGCTAGACGCAGAGAACTCAAAGAGATCATTCGTAAAGTGGATTTTTATTCTGTCGAAGAGAGAGACGCCGCGCAAGAAAAACTACAAAAACTCCCTAGAGATGCTTCTCCTTCTAGATTGCAGCGTCGTTGTAGAATCACGGGACGTCCTCATGCTGTCTATCGCAGGTTTGGTCTTTCACGAAATAAATTGCGTGAGTTAGCAATGCAGGGAGAAGTTCCTGGAATTAGAAAATCAAGTTGGTGACTTTTCAATATTAAGTTACAAGAGCATGAAAGCTAAGAACCCATTCACTAGACAAATCGTGATGCAGCAATAGCCAAATGGTTAGTACTATAAAATATCACCTAGAGAGATGGGCGCTAAAACCAATACTGTTTAATACGAGGTATATATGTTAACGGATCCAATTGCGGACATGCTTACGCGTATTCGAAATGCTCAGCATACTGGGCGTTCAGTCGTGAGCATGCCTGCTTCTAAACAAAAAATAGCTATTGCCACAGTCTTACAAGAAGAAGGATACATCCAATCTTTTAGTGTAAAAGAAAGTATCAAATCTGAGCTAATCATAATATTAAAATACTACCAAGGGAAACCTGTTATTGATTTCATCAGGCGTGCTAGTCGGCCGGGGCTTCGACTTTTTAAAGATAAAGGGGCTCTGCCTCGTGTTCGCGGCGGCTTAGGGATGGCTATTATTTCCACATCTCAGGGCGTGATGAGCGATTCCAAAGCTCGTCAAAAAATGATTGGTGGCGAAGTCATTTGCTATGTAGCTTAATATGGAGAAAAGAGATGTCACGCGTAGGTAAACAGCCAATACAGATCCCTAGCGGAGTTAATATTTTAATTAATGATAGAATTATTAATGTACAAGGTAGGAGAGGAAGTCTAAATTTAGAGCTTCATGCTTATGTTAACCTTGAACAGAGCGCGGACTCTATTCATTTATTTCCTGTCCGTCAAGAAGCCTCCCATTGGGCAATGTGCGGAACAATGAGATCTATTCTTAATAACATGATTATTGGAGTTACGATTGGTTTTGAAAAGAAACTACAATTGGTCGGTGTAGGCTATCGCGCGCAGGCACAAGGGCAAAAATTGAACCTTTTGTTAGGATTCTCTCATCCTATAGAGTTTTCTATTCCCGTTGGAATTTCAATTGAAACACCAAGTCAATCAGAAATTATTATTAAAGGCAGTGATAAGCAACAAGTAGGTGAAGTGGCAGCAAAACTCCGAGCTTACCGATCTCCTGAGCCATATAAAGGAAAGGGAATTCGTTATATGGATGAGCGAATTCTTATGAAAGAAGCTAAGAAAAAATAGTAAGGGTCAATGCAAATGAATGAGAAAAAGCTTAAACGAATTCGTCGTGGCAAACGAAGCCGGCTTAATATTCGTGAGGCTGGAAAAGTCAGTTTAATTATCCATAAGACTTCTAGACATATTTATGCGCAGATTATTAGTGCAGATGGATCTAGGATTTTGGCTAGTGCTTCTACTTTACAGGAAGCAGTTAAGAATAATCTCAAATATACGGGGAATATAGAAGCGGCAGCTAGAGTCGGAGCATTAATAGCACAAAAAGCTAAAGGACAGGGAATTTATCAAATCGTATTTGACCGTAGCGGTTTTAGTTATCATGGGCGTGTGAAAGCACTTGCAGATGCTGCTAGAGAAGTTGGTTTGGATTTTTAAGTTAGTAGGGTAATTATAATGGTACAGCAAAAAGACCGTTCGCAGGATACCGAGTTTTCCGAAAAATTAGTGGCTGTCAATCGTGTCACAAAAGTAGTTAAAGGTGGTAGGCAATTTACTTTTACTGCCTTGACAGTTGTAGGAGACGGTAATGGTCGTGTCGGGTATGGCTATGGTAAAGCCAAGGAAGTTCCTATTGCTATACAAAAGGCAATGGATCATGCAAAAAAGAATTTAGTTAAAATTGTTCTTAATAATGATACATTGCATCATCCCGTGATAGGTACGCATGGAGCAGCTAAGGTCTATATGCAGCCGGCGTCAGCAGGAACTGGAATTATTGCGGGAGGAGCAATGAGAGCAGTTTTTGAAGTTTTAGGCATTAAAGATGTTTTAGCGAAATGTATCGGTACTCGAACCCCAGGCAACGTTGTGCGCGCTACTATCGTAGGGTTACAGAAAATGACGACACCCAATGAAATTGCTGCAAAACGCGGCAAGTCTCTTGAGGAGGTACAAGCAAATGTTGGATAAACAAGTGAAAATAACATTAATTAAAAGTAAATTTGGTCGCTTACGTAGGCATAGGCAGTGCTTGTCAGCGTTGGGACTAAAAAAGATCCATCAATCACGTTTTATAGATGATACACCTTCTAATCGTGGGTTAATTAATAAAGTTTCTTATCTTCTGAAGATCGAAGAGGTGCACTGATGTATCTGAATGATTTGCAACCTATGGCAGGATCCTATCATAAATCAAAACGCTTAGGACGTGGAATTGGATCTGGATTAGGCAAAACTAGTGGTAAAGGACATAAAGGGCAAAAGGCTCGTTCTGGGGGGTACCATAAAATCGGTTTTGAGGGCGGACAAATGCCCTTACAGCGCCGCCTTCCTAAGCGAGGATTTTTTAGCACCTCTAAGCAAGGTACGTTTCGCATTAGGACTTCCGAATTAAATGTTTTTACATCTTCTCAATTAATTGATATAGCCGCTTTGAAAGAAAGAAAAATTATTCCAATTGATGCAATAAAAGTAAAGATTTTCCTTAGTGGTGCTGTCTCTGTATCTTTAAAATTGGAAGGAATTAATGTTACGTCTGGAGCTAGAGAAATGATAGAGGCCGCTGGTGGCTCTGTTAGTGAGTGATGTTTATAGGATGATCATATGACGGCGAAGATAAGTAATAATTCAAATAAGGAGCTAATTTCGCGACTTTGGTATCTGATTTTTGCATTAATAATTTATCGTATTGGTGCACATATTCCTGTTCCGGGAATAGATCATACCAAAGTGCGCCAATTGTTTGAGAGTGGAGAAGGATCAATATTTCAGCTCTTTAATATGTTTTCTGGTGGAGCATTGAGTAATGCCTCGTTACTTGCTTTGGGAGTTGCCCCTTATATATCTGCATCAATTGTCCTGCAGCTATTTACGCATATGTATCCGCCACTTAAAGAATTACGCCTACAAGGAAGTGGCGGACAGAAAAAGATCGGGCAATATACGCGTTATTTGGCCTTTGGCTTTGCACTCATACAAGGATTTGCAATATCCAAAATGGTCATGGCTCAAAATCTAACTCTGTATCATGGACAACCCTTTCTAATAATGGGAGCTATTTCTTTAGCAACGGGTGCTTTATTCATGATGTGGCTTGGCGAACAAATTACGGAGCGTGGCATCGGTAATGGTATTTCTATGTTGATTTTTGCTGGCATTGCCGTTCATATACCATCTGGTATTGTAAACCTAATTGTACAAGCCAAAGAAGGCGATATTACTTTTTTCAGATTCTTTCTGATGCTATCTATTATAGTGTCGCTGTTTGCACTTATTGTGGTTACTGAACGTGCGCAAAGACAGATTGCAATTCATTATGCTAAACGACAGGGACCAGGTAGCCATGATATGGGACAAAGATCACATTTGCCATTGAAAATTAATATGGCGGGCGTTATTCCTGCAATTTTTGCTTCGGCAATAATAACATTAATAGTATCGGGACTTGCTCTTCTTGGAAGCCTACCTGGCACTTGGGGACGCTATTTCTCTGATGTGACACATGGATTTTCGCAAGGAAATTGGCTGTATATCGCAACATTTTCATTATTGATAGTGCTTTTTTCTTTCTTTTATACGGCCATGATGTTTGAAAATCGTGAGCTTGCTGAAAATTTAAAGAAATCTAATGCGTTTATTCAGGGGTTTAGGCCTGGTAGACAGACTTCCGAGTATCTTGATATGGTGCAGGAACGATTGACTTTAGTAGGTGCAATCTATGTTGCCTTTGTATGTATCCTGCCTTCTCTGTTAAATATAGGTTCTGCGAACGGGCAAGTCCTTTTCCTTTTTGGAGGTACTTCCTTACTCATTGCTGTTGTCGTTGCAATGGATTTTGTTTCGCAAATTCAGTCTCATGTTATGTCTAAGCAATATGAACAACTGATGAAAAAAGCAAATCTTGCAGGATTTAATAATAATAGAGGAAGTCTCTAAAGTTTATGTCCTAAGTGGAATTAATAGATTTTCTATGTGATATAATTAAGACGGTTCTGCTACTTATGTCATGATAAAGTTATACTTTTTCAGTTCATTGATTAGCTTATCACTTAGAGTGGTGGTGTAATTTTTTATTTTAGGAGTTTAAAATGGCTCGCATAGCTGGAATTAATGTACCAACACAAAAACACGCTGTTATCGCGTTAACAGCTATCTACGGTATTGGCCTAACCCGTGCCCGCAATATTTGTGCAGCAGCAAAGGTTGAACCAACAAAGAAAATTCGCGATCTTACTGATGCGGAAGTTGATTCTTTGCGCGCAGCGGTTGCTGAATACAAAGTAGAGGGCGACTTACGTCGTCAAATCTCTATGAGCATAAAACGGTTGATGGATTTAGGCTGCTATCGAGGTTTACGCCATCGTCGTGCTCTTCCAGTACGCGGTCAGCGTACTAAAACGAATGCGAGAACCAGGAAAGGTCCTCGTCGCCCGATTAAACGATAAAATGTAGAGGAGATCTTATGGCTAAAGCTACTACTAGTAAGCAAAAAAATGTTAGAAAAAAAGCGAAGCGTGTTGTTGTGGATGCTGTTGCGCATGTCCACGCTTCTTTTAATAACACTATCGTGACCATTACCGATGGTCAGGGTAACACGCTTTCTTGGGCAACTGCTGGTGGTTCTGGTTTCCGTGGCTCAAGAAAGAGTACACCGTTTGCAGCACAGGTAGCTGCCGAACAGGCTGGGAATGCTGCTAAAGAATACGGCGTCCAAAATCTTGATGTGAATGTTAAGGGCCCTGGGCCCGGTCGAGAATCGGCTGTGCGCGCATTAAATGCCGCTGGTTTTAACATTCACAGTATCACTGATGTAACACCCATTCCGCACAATGGTTGTCGTCCTCCTAAGAAGCGTCGCGTTTAATTTGCCCGGAGTATTGATTAATGGCTAGATATATCGGACCTAAGTGTCGTTTGGCTCGCAGAGAGGGGATTGACCTCGAATTGAAATCAGGGATTCGTCCCACTGAGTCGAAATGTAATATGGGAGCTGCACCTGGACAGCACGGTATTCGTCGAGGGCGGCTATCTGATTATGGAAACCAGTTGCGAGAAAAGCAGAAGTTAAAACGTATTTATGGAGTACTGGAGCGCCAGTTCCGTAATTACTATAAGAAAGCGTCACAACAAAAAGGTTCTACAGGAGAGAACTTGCTGCAATTTTTGGAACAACGTTTGGATAATGTGGTTTATCGCATGGGGTATGGAACGACTCGTGCTGAGTCGCGTCAATTGGTTTCTCATGGAGCAATTGAAGTTAACGGTAGATGTGTAACAATAGCTTCTTTCCAAGTTAGAGCAAATGATATCGTTGCGGTGCGTGAGAAAAGCCGTAAGCAATCACGTATTCAAAGTTCTTTAGAACTTGCAACGCAACGCGGATTTGTTGAATGGGTTGATGTGGATACGACGAAGATGTCAGGTTTATTTAAAAGGGTACCTGACCGTATTGATTTGTCGCCAGATATTAACGAATCATTAGTAGTAGAATTGTATTCTAAGTAATCTTAAAAATTCTTTTAATTACTTTTATAGGCATTTTATATGGCGTTATCAGATCTGTTAACTCCACGTATCGTTAAGATACAAGAAATTGGATTAAATACGTCACGAGTTACTTTAGAACCGCTGGAACGTGGTTTCGGTTATACTTTAGGTACGGCATTACGTCGCGTGCTGTTGTCTTCTATTGAGGGCGCTGCCGTTACTGAATGTGAGATTGATGGTGTTCTACATGAATATTCAGCGATCGAGGGAGTGAGTGAAGATGTTATTGATGTTTTGCTGAATTTAAAGGGATTATCTTTAATTTTACATGAGGGCGATCGTGCCAAAATGCATTTATCTGCTAATAAAGCTGGCATAGTTAGCGCAGAATGTTTTAAGGTTCCAGCTAATGTCAAAATTTGTAACCCTGGACATGTGATTGCTCATTTGACTCAGGATGTTCCTTTTAATATGACGGTTGTTGTTGAGAAAGGCCGTGGCTACCAGGTAGCTGTTCAGGAGGGGGGGGCTGTAAATGTGCCTAATGTTTTGCGCATTGATGCATCTTTTAGCCCTATAAAACGTATCGCCTATCGTGTAGAGGCTGCACGTGTTGAGCAACATACTGATCTGGACAAGTTGATTATTGATGTCGAATCTAATGGTTCAATAGAACCAGAACAAGCAATTAGACAGGCGGCAACTATTTTACACAAACAAATTGCTGTTTTTGTTAATTTGGAATCTACCGAGGTTGAAATAGAACCAGAGGAAGAAACGCAGGTTGATCCGGTATTGCTACGACCAGTTGATGATTTAGAACTAACTGTGCGTAGCGCTAATTGCCTTAAAGCAGAGAACATTAACAATATTGGTGATTTGGTACGCAGAACGGAAGTTGAGCTTTTAAAGACACCGAATTTGGGTAAAAAATCACTAAATGAGATAAAAGAGGTTCTGGCCGCGCATGGTCTAGAACTTGGTATGGATTTAGATAATTGGTCTGGTAATGAGACCCACTAGTCTAGTTTTATTTATTTAGTTAGGAGTTTTTATGAGACACAAATTGTCGGGACGTAAATTTAATCGCACCAGTGCGCATCGTAAAGCGATGTTCAAAAATATGTCGGTTTCTTTGATTGAGCATGAATTGATTAAAACGACTTTATCTAAAGCAAAGGATTTGCGTGGGATTATTGAGCCCATTATTACGCATGCTAAAAACCATGATGATGTTGCAGGCCGACGCATTGCGTTTTCGCGTCTGCGTGATCGCAAAGCAGTGCAAAAATTATTCGCAGAAATCGCACCACGTTATAAGGCTCGTCCGGGTGGTTATGTAAGAATTTTAAAATGTGGTTATAGGGCAGGTGATCGGGCACCAATGGCGTATATTGAATTTGTGGATCGACTTGTTGCGGATGAAGCATAAAATAAAAGTGCAGGGGTTCTTACTTCATTAAGTAGGAAGCGTCATTGACTTCTTTGTGGACCACGAAAATAGACCCATTGAGGATGACAAAGTAGAAGCTTTCAATTGGTATAAGACTTATGTTGATTTTTGATGGGTTTATTATTATAACTCTTGCGAAACGATTTTTACAGAAATCTAATCCGACGAAGTGACGTGGATTCAAATGGCTCACAAGTGTAGCTTACGCTTTTTGGTGGTGTTCTGAAAAGTATGCTGACAGGGTTGTTGGTTAACAGAAACTAATAAAGGCAACGGGCAGATGTAGGCAGTAGTCTGAAAAGTATGCCGCCCATAATCCGAGCGGGTTTGGTTGACCTTCCAGCTATAATGATAGGAAAAGCTCTCTCGTATCTTCTGTGTACGCTATTGACAGGTTCGTCGAGCATATATATCAGACCACCGCCATCACCGAAAATAGTCATTTCATGAGTGTGTCCATCTAGGCAAGGTCTTGTCTGGATGGTTTTTTTGTGGACGACAAGCCGAGGCGTAGATCGGCGGCTGCCGTTGGATTGTGGCAATTTTTCCGGGTAGTGGGGATTTGAGACCGACCCGGTGTCCGGCCGCCCCTTCCAGAAGGGCATATCATCTTTGATGTCCACAAGAATTTTTATGGGTATGGGCTGGATAGGTCATGATCGTTACTGTTTCCGAACTATTCAACCATATGGGGGTGTGCTCAAAGAGCGTAAAAACAAATAGCGCGCCTTTGACAACCAGTTTACAAATGATGTAAACTGGTTATTAATTTTCTTTCGGAGCCCCAATGGCCCATCAATCCGTAAGCCAGCTGGTGCTGGGCATTTTTCGCCTGAACGGCCAGATCGCCGCTTGGGGCGACCGTTTCGCCGCCACCAGCCAACTCACTACTGCGCGCTGGCAGGTGTTGGGCGCTATCGCCACCAGCGAAACGCCGCTCACTGCGCCGCAGATTGCCGAGCGCATGGGCATCAGCCGTCAGGGCGTGCAAAAGCAGCTTAATCTGCTACTGGACGGAGAACTCGTCAATGCCCAAGATAATGCCGCCCACAAGCGTTCGCCCTGCTACACCCTTACCGCCAGCGGCCAGGCACTATTGGATGACATCAGCGCGCGTTGGCGCGAGCAGGCAAGCGTTTGGGCGCAAGATTATCCGCCAGAAGCGCTGGTTACCGCGCTTGCCGTCCTTGAAACCCTTTCCCGCCAGATCCAGTCTCCGGAGCAGCCATGAACCCTATCCTGCTGCTTGCCAACACCCTCTGCGCACTGCTGGCCGTGGTCGCTGCCCTGCTCGCCTTGATACATCCGGAACTGATGTTGCGCGCGCAAAGCGTCGGCGATGACGTCCGTTTCTACGCGCATATGTACGCCGCCCGCGCCATTCCCTTTGGTTTGGCGGCAGCGCTAGTGCCATTTTTCTTCCACAACGGCGCGGCGCGCCTGTTGCTGATAGCTTTTGCCCTGACCCAGCTCGGCGACGTGTCAATCGGCTGGCGCCGCCGTGAGTGGGGCATGGTAATTTGCCCCGGACTCTGCGCGGCGGTTCATTTGGCTGCTGCCCATTTTGTGATGGTTTGAAAAGACGACTGCCAAGCGAGGCAAACACCGGTTGGGATCGCTACCAAGCGGCGTAAATCTTGGCTTCGTCAAGCAATGTAATGACGCGCTGCGCTGTTTTCCACAGGCGCGGCTTTTCGTTGCACACGAAACGTTGGACCGCAAAAGGCGCACCGCAGAGGCATTCTTTATCACAATTACAAGACGATGTTGATTTCCGGCGATGCAGAGACTGGTCGTTGCCTGCCGTCGGCGCACCGACGCCGCTGCGGGCAGCCGCTGTCGAGGCCCGCTGGAAAAATTTGACAAAGGCATCGGCGTACATGGTGTCCAGTGAGGCGATGGTGTCGGGTTGTTTCAGATGGGCACCGGCTTTCGGTACGGGCGCAGCCGGATACGGGCGTACCATAGCCCACGGCATGCCTGCTCATTGCCATGACCGAACCGGGCGCAAAAGCGATGAGTTGCAGCATTTCAGGCACTACCGCTTTTTTGCAGGACGGCGACCAGCGTGCGCAGCGTCTCGATTTCGCGCGCCTGCTGGGCAATCAGCGCATCCTTTTGCGCGCCCAGGGCTTCCTGATGAGCGAGCAACTGTTGCAGACGGTTGATTTCGGCGGTGAGTTCTTGTTGCGAGGCAGCGTAATAATTACTGCTGTGCTGGCTATTTTCGTTAATCAGGCAAATCACGCTGCGCTCGCTTACTGCCATCAAATCATTCAGGTCAACATCCAATGCCCCGGCAATCTGCTCCAGACTGGGAATGTTGAGACGGGTTTCGCCGCGCTCCAGCTTGGCATAACCATTGGTGGACATGCTTAAACGGGCAGCCATTTCCTCTTGCGACCAGTGCCGCAATTCACGCATGGTGCGGATTTTGTCGTGTACTTTCATGGGAACCTACACTGTTGGGGATAGTTACTGATAAAAATTGTGGGTGGTGGATTCTGGCAGATAAATTAGAATATTGCAGCAATATTTGTTCTTAATAATGGAGGTTAACCATGTCGATGTATTATATTATAAGTAATATATTCTTCCTGATAATTCTTAGTGTACTTTTATTTTTTGCAGCCATAGGCTTCCACTACCTTTTTAATAATGATAAATAAAAGCCTTCAAGTGCAGGAAAGAGAGTGTTGGAGTAATTATTGCAAGTTAATTTGAGTGTTGTGTTTCTTGTTTCCAGAAGAGGTGCTTATGGATGACATTTGGACGAAGGTAATAATAGCCTTAGTATTTTTTATATTGAACGCAGTATTTCCTCCATTACGATTATTCCTCAATTGGGTATGGAATCTTATAACGGCATTCGTCTGATTGCTGAATATATGCGGTTCTTTGCGCATGACAAAATCTGCCGCTTACCGAAAAGGTGTATAGCGGAACTTCATCAAGCGGCGTAACTACGTCGCTTGTTTTTTTGGAATGTTGCCGACTATTTTTTCTGTTGTAGCGCGCTTGGCTGCCAAATAGCCGCCAAGCGGCGTAAATACCGGGCCTGCCAAGCGGTGTAAACAAGGGAGGGGCTTTTGTCCCCTCTGGCCTTCGACCACCTCCCCCCCCGCAAGCGGGGAGGGATTTTTTTGTTCCAAGCGGCGTAGTTGCTGGACCTGTCAAGCGGCGTAAATACCGGGCCTGCCAAGCGGCGTAAATTGCGGGTGTTTTCTCGGGTACGGGCATATGAAAGCGCCCCGCAGGGTGCTTTTTTTTACAGGACGATGTTGATTTCCGGCGGGGGCGGCGGCAGGTCGTTGCCCGCTGTCGGCGCGCCGACGCTGACGCTGCTGCTGGCAACGGCTGCCGAGACCCACTGGAAGAATTTGGCGAAGGCGCTGGCGTCCATGGTGTCGAGCGAGGCGACGGTGTCGGTCAGTTGCCGCAAGTAGGAGGCGTCTGCCTTCGGCCCGGCGGCGCAGGCGACGATGTTGCCAAAACCCAGCGATTTGATGACGGGGATGGCTTCGCTGTACGCGAGCAGGTCGGTCGGTT
>NZ_CALIZP010000063.1 GCF_938028825.1 uncultured Cardiobacterium sp.
GGAGGCGAAGGTGATAAGGCCGACGGCGGCGAAGGTGTAGCGGAAGGCGGTGTAGAGGTCGCCGTGGCTGACGGCGGGCAGGCTCGCGGTTTTGAGCAGCAGCGCGCCGATGGCGATGCCGAAGCCGGTCGCCAGTTGCTGGTTGACGGCGAGCAGGCTGTTGCCCGCGCTGTTCTGGTCGGGGCGCAGGTCGGCGATAACGAGGGTGTTCATGGCGGTGAATTGCAGCGAATTGCCGAAGCCGGTAATGAAGAGCAGCACGACCCACACCCAGGCCGGGGTGCCGGGCGGCGGCAGGGCGACCGCCATCATCATCAGGCCGAGCAGTTGCGTGTTGGTAATGGTGATGCGGCGGTAGCCGTAGCGGGCGATAACGGCTTTGGTGAAGGGTTTGGCGATGATGGTGCCGACGACAGTGGGCACCATCATCCAGCCCGCACTGCTGGCATCGTAACCGAGGGCGAGCTGGTAGAAGAGCGGCAGCAGGAAGGGCATGGCGCCGATGCCGAGGCGGCTGACGAGGTTGCCCGCGAGGCCGATGCGGAAGGTGCGGACGAGGATGAGGCTGACGGGGAAGAGCGGGTAGTCGCAGCGGCGGCTGTGGCGCAGATAGGTGAGTCCGCCTGCCAGCGCCAGCAGGATGAGCGCGGCAGCGGCAAGCAGTTCGCCGTGTGGCGCGATTTCCAGCGCCAGGGTCAGGGCGGTCGCCATGCCCGCAATCAGCAGGAAACCAATGGTGTCGAAGCGGGTGGTTTTGCCGTACACGTCGGGCATGATGGGGATGGCAAAGAGGATGGCGAGGATGCCGAAGGGGATGTTGATGAGGAAGATCCAGTGCCAGCTGGCGTATTGCACGAGGTAGCCGCCGACAAGCGGGCCGATGATGGGGCCGATGAGCGCCGGGGTGACGGCGTAGTTGATGGCGGTAATCAGCCGCTCTTTTTCATAGACTTTGAGAATGGCGAGACGCGGCACGGGCATGATGATGGCACCGCCCATGCCCTGGATGATGCGCGCGCCAACGAGCATCGGCAGGCTGGTGGAGACGGCGCAGAGCAGCGAGCCAAGCATGAAGACGACAAGGGCGATGATGAAGGTCTTTTTCGTGCCGAAGCGGTCAGCGAGATAGCCGCTGGCGGGAATGAGCAGGGCGACGGTAAGGGCGTAGGAGATGACCGCCGACTGCATGTTGAGCGGCGACACGCCGAGAGCGGCGGCAATCGTCGGCAGGGCGGTGTTGAGGATGGTGGCATCAAGCATCTGCATGAAGATGGAAATGGCCATCAGGAGCGGCAGCCAGCGGGAGGGGGTGGGAGTGGTCATAAATAGTGTGAATGTGGTGTTTGCCCGCATTGTAGCAGCATGGCATGAGCAGGGCTGGCGGCGCATTTTCCTTTTGCCGTCTGGGCAAATGTTCTAAAATTGCGCCCGCTTACGAGGACGTCATCATTGCGTCATGTGGGCTTTCCTCATTTCCGGACTTCTTTATGCAAAAACCGACAACCGCCGAGAATCCCGCCAAGTGCGGCAGCTTCGGCCTGAGCCAGTTTTTGGTTGCCGTGACCCTCGCCACGGTAGCTTATTTTGTCTATTGGGGGCTGGGTTACACCGGCTTCAACTATCCCTTCCTCTTCCTCCTCGCCTGCGCCTTCGGGCTGTTCATGGCCTTCAATATCGGCGGCAACGATGTTGCCAATTCCTTCGGTACTTCCGTCGGTGCGGGCACTCTCTCCATCACCCAGGCACTGATTGTCGCCATCGTCTTCGAGGTTAGCGGCGCGCTGATTGCCGGGCGCGAAGTCACCGACACCATCAGCGCCGGCATCGTTGACCTCTCCGCCGTGGACATCCAGCCGCTGCAATTCATCTATATCATGATGAGCGCGCTGATTGCCGCCGCGCTGTGGCTGCTGTTCGCCTCCTGCAAGGGGCTGCCCGTCTCCACCACCCACTCCATCATCGGCGGCATCGTCGGCGCTTCCATCGCCCTCGGCATCACCCTGCATAGCGACCACACCTTCTCGCTGGTGTACTGGCACAAAATCTGGCACATCGTCGCCTCCTGGGTCATCTCGCCGGTACTCGGCGGCGTCATGTCGTGGCTCGTGTACGGGCAAATCAAGAAACACGTCCTCATGCACGGCTCGGTCGCCGACCACGTCACCTACTCGCGCCGCATGAAAAGCCTGCGCCCGCGTGTGCACAAGCACCTGACAAAACGCCTGACCCAGTTCCAGAGCATGATGCTGGTCAACCCCGACGACGGCGCGCACGCCCCCGGCACCGAAGCGGAGAAAGTCCTCGCCCGCCGCGCCCTGCGCCTGTGGATACCGCTGATTGCCACCTTTGGCGCGCTGATGGTCTCCGCTATGCTGCTGCTGAAAGGGCTGAAAAACCTCAACCTCGGCCTGAGCGACGGGCAATACAGCCTCATCATCGGCATCATCTGCGCGGCGGTGTGGTTCACCGTGCGCCGCTACGCCCGCCGCTTCCGCAGCGGCGAAGTCAGCCGCGCCACCTACATCCTCTTTAGCTGGATGCAGGTCGTGACCGCTTCCGGCTTCGCCTTCAGCCACGGCTCGAACGACATCGCCAACGCCATCGGCCCCTTTGCCGCCATCATTGACGTCCTGAAAAACCGGGGCATCAACGACGGCGCCGTGCCGGTGCCGACCGTTGCCATGATCGCCTTCGGCGTCGCCCTCGTCGCCGGACTGTGGTTCATCGGCCGCGAAGTCATCGCCACCGTCGGCACCCACCTGGCCGAAATGAGCCCGGCAGCGGGCTTTACCGCCGAACTCGCCGCCGCGATGGTCGTCATGCTCGCCTCCTCGCTCGGCCTGCCCGTCTCCAGCACCCACATCCTCGTCGGTGCCATCCTCGGCATCGGCCTGGTCAACAGAAACGCCAACTGGCGCCTGATGAAACCCATCGCGCTGGCCTGGCTGATTACCGTCCCCGCCGCCGGCATCTGCGCCGCCATCGCCTTCTTCTGCTTCAACAGCTTCTTTTGAACTTTGAACAATGCCCCGCCCAGGCGGGGTTTTCATTTCATTGCCTCCCGCAGAAACCCATGTCAGACCAAACCCGGACAACCCTCCACACCATCCGCAAACTGAAACACACCGCAAACGATCGCGAACGCCTGCAAGGCTGGCGGCAAATCAGCAGCGCGCAAGGACTCAGCGGCGAATACGCCCTCGCCGTACGCTTAAACGGCAAAGCCTACACCGAAGAAGAAGCCGACATGGTCGCGGCACTGTTCGGCCGCTGAAGCCGCCCATGCCGTCTTACCACAACGCACCGCTACCCGCAGCGCCTGCGGACGATGACATGCGCCGGGCGCGGCTCACCGCCTTCCTCACCACTTGGGACAACACCCCCAGCCTGCGCCGGTGGCAGGGGCGATCCCTGCAACACAGCCGCTCGCTGGAATGGTTCGGCGCCGCACAATACCTGCACTACGAACAGCTCCAACCGCTTTTCTGCCCTGACGCCGCCGATACCGTCCGCCTCACTGCGCAACTGCTCGGCGAGGCGCTGGTCGCCCATCTCGATTTCGCCTGGTGCCGCAGCACAGTCTTCCCCGAAGAACCCCTGCAAATCCGCCACCGCGAACGCGACCTCCTACTGCATCTGCCCGCACTCGTCGCCAACGTTCTGAGCCGGCCGCAAGACGCCGCTGACGCACTGGAAACCCAATTCCTGGCGCTGCTCACCGACTGGCTGGTGTGGTATCAGGAATATCACTGGCTGAGCGCGCTCACCCTGCCTGACTGGGAAGAGGCCGCCTATACCGCGCGTTTCGGCGTTTGCCCGCCGCCAACCCTGCGCCGCCGCCTGCGCCTGCTGCTCGAATACGATGAAGAACACATCATCCGCCATTTTGGCAGCAGCATGCTGCTGCCGCCCCTTGCCATCCTCGAACAGCACGACTGGAACACCCTGGCAAGCGCCGTTTTCACGCTCGAACAGCACAACAGCCGAGAGCACGGCAGCGCCTGGCGCGAACAAGCCGCACAAAGCGCACAAGCGCGCGGCGACAACATCAATAGCTGACGCCCCATGACCGCCCCGCTTTACCTCTACCAACCGCTCAACATCCTCAAACCCCGGGGCGACAACATCTGGATTGCCGACGGCGGCATCATCCGCATGGCCTTCCCGCTCGGAATCACCATCCCGTTCAGCACGCGCATGACCATCGTGCGCCTCGCCGACGGCGGCCTGTGGTGTCACTCGCCCATCGCCCCGACCCGGCACTGCTGGCAGAAATCGACGCCCTCGGCCCGGTACGCCACCTCATCTCGCCGAACCGCATCCACTACGCGCACATCCCCGCCTGGCAGCAGCACTACCCGCAGGCAAAAGCCTGGGCCAGCGCCGGCGTGCGCGAGCGGGCGGCGTCGCAGCACATCACCGTCACCTTTGCCGCCAACCTCGGCGAAAACGCCCCGCCGGACTGGACGGACGACATCGCGTAACTGCCCTTCCCCGGCAGCCGCGTGATGACCGAAACCGTCTTCTACCACCATGCCAGCCGCACACTCATCCTCACCGACCTCATCGAAAACTTCGAGACCGGCAAATTCCCCGGCCGCTTTTGGGCGGGCGTGATGAAACTGAGCGGTATCGCCGACCCGGACGGCAAAACCCCGCCCGACTGGCGCGCTACCTTCAAAGACAAAACCGCCGCCCGTGCCGCACTGGCGCGCATCCTCGCCTGGCAGCCGCAGCGCATCATCCTCGCCCACGGCCGCTGCTACGCGGAAAACGGTACCGCCGAACTGCGTCGCGCCTTCCGCTGGCTGGATTGAGGACAACAGGTGATTACCGGCCTGTTTGATAGTCGTTTCAAACAGGAATGAGACGAGGCGGCGGGCCGAAGACCGTACAGATAGTGCGGCGCGGGTTTCCCATAAAAATAGCGCAGCAATCTCTATGGGCGCCCGGTCAGGCGTGCCAACGCCGTATCATTTCTATTTGAAACGACTATGAATGTGACCGTAGCGGGTAGCCTTCCCACTTCTCGGGGAGGCGATGAAAGATGAAAAAAGCGCAAATGCTGGTGGGATTTGAGGCTTACCGCCCAATTTGTCCCATCATCATTTGCGCTTCTAAAAACTTGTTAGAAAACAGCTTGCAATATAACGTTATTGGTGCCCGGAGCCGGGGTCGAACCGGCACGGTATCGCTACCGAGGGATTTTAAGTCCCTTGCGTCTACCAATTTCGCCATCCGGGCAACGCGGGCGGCATCATAGCGGCTGCCTGCGGGATGTCAAGCGGCGTCAGTCGGTGCGTTCGCGGTACACTTCGGCGAACGGCAGGCGCCGGCGGTCGCCCCAAATGCCGTGTCCTTCTTTGCGGATACCGCAGGCGACGATCATGTTGATTTCCGCACCGCGCGGCAGGCCGAGGATTTTCTTGACGCGGCCGCTGTCCAGCCCTTCCAGCGGGCAGGTGTCGTAGCCCGCTTCGCTCATCGCCAGCATGAAGGTCTGCGCGGCGAGACCGCAGCTTTTGTGGACGACCACACGCATATCTGCCCCGCTGCAATCGCGGTACATCGGGCGGAAGAGCGCCACCGTGCCGAACAGCATTTTGCGCAGCAGCCCCAGCAGGCCGAAGCCGCGCGCGTAGAGGAACGGCAGGAATTTGCCGTAGTAACCGGCGCTGGCTTTCAGCCGTTTCTCCAGTTTGTCCGGCGGGCTGTGGCGGCGCAGGTTTTCCGCATCCAGTGCCAGCATCGCCTGGGTACGCTGACGGTACAAATCCTGACGGCAGACGAAAACCACCATCTGCGTCGCCGTCGTTGCTGCCTGCTGGCTGAGGCAGGCGGTGGCAAGCGCTTGCAGCGTCGCCTTGCCGGTGATGTGGTGAAATTCATAGAGTTGCAGATTGGAACTGCTGGGTGCGAGTTGCGCCTGTTCGAGGCAGTGGCGGACGACGGCGCTGTCCGGCGGCTTGTCCACGTCGAAATGGCGCACCGCGCGGCGGTGATGGAGTAAATCCAGCAACATAAAGACTCCTAATTGGTGTTGCCGTCATCTGCCGGTTGCGGCAGGACGAGATTCAGAACAATGGCGATGATGGCCGCAAGGCCGATGCCTTCCAGATGCACCGGGCCGAGATCCACGGACAAATGCCCCAACCCGGCGACCAGCGTGACCGCAATGATGATGACGCTGCGCTCACTGCGGACGTTGGCGTCCGGCGCGAGCAGCGAGCGCGCACCCATCGCCGCAATCGAGCCGAAGAGCAGCAGCATGATGCCGCCCATAATCGGCGTCGGCATATGGCGCAGCAGCGCTTCCAGCTTGCCGGAAAAGGCGAGGACGATGGCGGTGAGCGCCGCATACATCATGATGCGCGGCGACTTCGCGCCGGTGATGGACACCGCACCCGTCACTTCCGAATACGTCGTCACCGGCGGTCCGCCGAGCAGCCCGGCGATGGCGACCGCGATGCCGTCGCCCGCCAGCGTCCTGTGCAGGCCGGGCTTTTGCAAAAACGGCTTGTCGCACACCTGACTGATGACGGCAATATCGCCGATATGCTCAATGGCGGGCGCGAGCGCGACCGGCAGCAGGAACAAAATCGCGTTGATATTGAAAGCAGGCGGCGTGACAGGCGGCAGTTGCAGCCAGGCGGCATCCTGCACGGCGGTGAAATTCGTCAGCCCCAGCGCGGCGGCGCAGATGTACCCGGCCACAATCCCGGCAAGCACCGCCAGCAATTTCGCCAACCCGCGCGCATAAAGCGTCACCACAATCGTCACCAAGAGCGACACCGCCGCAACCGCGAGCGACGCCCCTTTGGCAAACAGCACCGTGCCGCCGTCGCCGGACAGCCCCATCGCCATATTGGCGGCAGCGGGCGCGAGCGACAGGCCGATGACCATAATCACCGGCGCGACCACAATCGGCGGAAACAGGCGGTCAATAAAGTCCGTCCCCAAAAAGCGCACCAGCAGCGCCAGCAGCACATAGACCAGGGCAACCGCCATCACCGCGCCCTGCGTCGCCGCCAGTCCCCACTGCCCGATGGCGAGCGACAGCGGCGCGATAAAGGCAAACGAAGAGCCCAAAAAAATCGGCACCTGCCGACCTGTAAAAAACTGAAAACACAGCGTGCCAATCCCGGCGGACAACAGCGCCACCGCCGGACTGATGCCGGTGAGCAGCGGCACCAGCACCAGCGCGCCGAAGGCGACGAACAGCATTTGCACGCCGACCAGCAGTTCTTTGATATGTTGCATAAAGCCCCCTTAAGAAAAGCGGCGGCATTATACGCCCGCGCTGCCGGCATCGAACCGGTCGCCCTCCCCTACCCCACTGCGGCCTGCCCTGCCCGTCCGCTGACAGTGGCCGTCAATATGCGCGTGCCGACGGTAATGGCCGTTCGTGGTCAATCTGCACGCCTGCCGCAGAGATGCCGGTTGCCGATAGAGAAATGATAGAAAAGCGCCAAGTGCGTGATGGCCACTGCCCGCTTGTAATCGCCCCGGTTTAATATAGATGTTGCTTATTAAAAAGCGGTCAAAAGATTCGTGCTGCCCGAATAAGTCATTATACCCCGTCAAGCGGCAATAAAAAGCCATCCGTTTGCAACGGATTGATAACCCGATAAATTCAGGTATCGCCAATCCCGTTTTCCTTATTGGCAACCGGTCGGAATCCGGCTTGCATATTGATTATGCCGGATATACCATATATCCGGAAACTACCAAAAAGTTAAAATTGTATTTTAGAGGATTTCCGGGAAAAGCACTGATATGCCATCAGTACGACGGAAAAATTTTTGCCGAGCATATTCGGCGTTAGTAATGGGAGACTGACATGAAAGGCTTTGCAATGCTCAAACTGGGTGAAACCGGCTGGATTGAAAAAGAAACGCCGCGCTGTGGACCAATGGACGCGATTTGTAAACCGCTTGCCCTGGCACCGTGCACATCCGATGTCCATACCGTATGGGAAGGCGCATTGGGGGATCGCCACAACATGATATTGGGACATGAAGGCTGCGGCGAAATCGTCGAAGTCGGCTCGCTGGTCAAGGATTTCAAACCCGGCGACAAAGTATTGGTTCCCGCCATTACGCCGGACTGGAATTCCCTGGAAGCACAAGGCGGCTATTCCATGCACTCGGGCGGCATGCTTGCCGGATGGAAATTCTCGAATTTCAAGGACGGCGTATTCGGTGAATATTTCCATGTCAATGACGCGGACGGCAATCTGGCACGCATTCCGGAAGAAGTCAAAATCGAACATGCACCGATGCTCTCCGATATGGTGCCGACCGGTTTCCACGGTGTCGAACTCGCCGATGTGCAATTCGGCGATTCCGTGCTGGTCATCGGCATCGGCCCGGTCGGGCTCATGTCCGTCGCCGGTTGCGCCCTGCGCGGTGCGGCGCGCATCTATGCCGTCGGCACCCGCCCCGCCTGTGTTGATGCGGCCAAATTCTACGGTGCGACCGACATCATCAGCTACAAGGACGGCACCATCCACGACCAGATTCTTGACCTCACCCACGGCCACGGTGTCGATAAAATCGTCATTGCCGGCGGCACTGTCGATACCTTCGACGAAGCCGTGAAAGCGCTCAAACCGGGCGGCAAAATCGGCAACGTCAATTACCTCGGCTCCGGCGTTTCCATCAAGATTCCCCGCGTGGAATGGGGCGTCGGCATGGGGCATAAGCAAATCAACGGCGGTCTGATGCCGGGCGGGCGGCTGCGCATGGAAAAACTGAGCAGCCTTGTTTCTGTCAGCAGACTCGATCTGTCCCGCCTGATTACCCATACCTTCAAGGGATTTGAAAATGTCGAAAAGGCTCTCTATCTGATGAAAGAAAAGCCCGCCGACCTCATCAAGCCGGTCGTCGTAATCTGACCATCCCGCACAGCCCCGGGCGCAATATCCCGGGGCTTGTTGTCATTAGCCGCCATTATTAAAACCCGCCATGCAAATATTCGTCGTCTCCGGTTTCCTCGGCGCAGGCAAAACCACCTTCATCGGCACCCTGGCGCAAAAAACAGGACATGAATTGGTAATTATGGAAAATGAATATGGGGAAACGGGTATTGATGGCAATCTCCTGCAAAAAGACCGGCTGAATATCTGGGAATTGACCGAGGGCTGCATCTGCTGCTCGCTCAAATCCGATTTTGCCTCTTCCATCCTGACTATTGCCAATACACTCAATCCCGCCTGTCTCGTTGTCGAGCCGACCGGGGTGGGACTGCTCAGTGCCGTCATGCGCAATATCGGGAAAATCACTTATGAACGGATTCGACTGCTGGCCCCCCTGACCATCGTGGACGCGCATTCTGTGGATCACTATCTGCGCGTATTCAAGGATATTTATACCGACCAGATAACATTCGCGTCGCGCCTGTTGCTGACGAAAACGGAACACCTGCCGGACAGGGAAATAAAGCGCATCGCCGATACCCTGCGCGCGCTCAATCCGGAGGCGGAAATCCTGACCACGCCCTACCAACACGAGCCGGATGCGTGGTGGCAACGGCTTCTGCAACAACCGCACCATGAAAAAGCCGCTCCCGCCTATCTCGCCATGCCGCATGAACCCGATCTGGAAAACGCGGGGTTTACCGGCATAGAAATCCCCAGCGTGCAGGATCTGCTCGAATTGCTGGTCGCCCTGTTGCGCGGCTATTTCGGCACGGTTTATCGCGCGAAAGGCTATGCCTCCGTCGGCGGCTGCTGGACGCGCTTCGATGTTGTGGACAGGCAGTACAGCGTGACGCAGTGCGCGCCGATGCCCGAGGCCAAAGTCATCGTCATCGGTCGGCATTTGCACAAAGACGCCCTGGCGGCCGCATTCCACGGCCAAAGTCTCCGGGCCGGGAACTGAATTCTTCTCGCGGGCATCTGCACCGCCCGATGCAGCGGGAGCTCAGCTCAGGCGCGCCGCCGCGCAAGACAGGCGGTCAGCCGTTTGTGCACGAGGGCGCGGATAAGCCCGAGGTCGTCATCCGGTGCGGGGATGCGGATGAGCGGAATATCCGCCGCCCGCAGGGCGGTATCCTTGATTTTGTCGTTGATGCGGGCGATTTCGCGGCTGAGGCCGTGGCCGCTGCCGTCGATTTCGATGACGACGAGCGGGCGCAACTCGCGATCGATAACGAGCAGGTCCACCCGTTTGCTGTTCACCGCCCAGTAGGCGCGACGGTCTTTGCTTTGCAGGATTTCGCCGAGACTGACTTGCAGGAGGACGTGCTCGCCTTGCCCGCGTTTTTGCACGATGCCGAGCGCGGTTTGGTAGGCGGTTTTTTCGAGATTGTTGCCAAGCGGTTTGGCCCGGAAGGATGCGCCGCGCATCGCTTTCAGATGTTCGCGGGCGCGTTGCAGGATGGGATTGGCTTTGCCCGCAGCGGCGCGTCCCCGCCCGCCCCGCCGGTACATACGGATCAGGCCGATGATGAGGAAATAGAACAGCGCCAGCAGGATGAGGGGGAGATATTTGTGCATACGGTTTCCGGCGGAGACGGTCAGGCCGCTTGCTTACGGCAGAGGCTGCGCTTTGAGGGCGAGGGTGGCAAAGGGGATGATGGTGATGCAGGCAAAAAGGCCGAAGGCGCCGAGCAGGGCGTAATGACCGCCGATGGCGAGGCCGAGCAGGTCATCGTGCCCGGCGGTAACGCCGATGATGAGCACGGGAATATAAAGCGGCACGACGATGAGGAAGCGCAGGAAGGTGCCGTGCGTGTGCGCCAGCGTCAGCACCGCGCCGAGTGCACCGATGAGCAGGAGCGGCAGGCTGCCGAGCGCCAGCAGCGCGGCTGTGGCAGGCAGATGGGCGGCGGGGATGTGCAGCATCAGCGCGAGCAGCGGCAGGATGGCAAGCAGCGGCAGGGTGAAACGCAGCCAGGCGGCGGCGAGCTTGGCGGGCAGCAGCAGCCACAGGTCGGGCAGGTGGAGGCAATCCTGGCTGAGGGTGCCGTCGGCGTAATCGGCGGCGAAGAGTTGCTCACCGGCGAGCAGCGCCGCGAGCAGCAGCGCGATCCACAGCGCGGCGGGGGCGGTGCGAATGAGAGTGTCGTTGTCCGCGCCGGTCGCGAGCGGGAAGAGGATGATGGTGAGGGTGTAGAAAAGAAGCGGTTGCAGGATGGTCTGCGGGTTGCGCAGGCCGGTGTGCAGTTCGCGGCGGATGAGGATGACAAGCATGGGCGGGCGGTGATGACGGGGCGCGCAAGCATATACCCGCCGCGCGCTGCGTGCATATGCTTTTTGCCGCCGCATGGCACCGTCAAGCGGACGGTATGATGTTTTCTTCCCGATAGCGCAAGCGGCGTCGCCCCGCTTGTGCCGTTACAATAATTCGCCCGTCCGGACTTCCCGCAAATAAGGCCCGCAATGAAGCACATCCTCATCGATTTTGAAAACACCCAGCCCGACGCAGCCCAGCTGCGCGCGCTCAACCCTGACGACAGCCACATCTGGCTCTTCCTCGGCAAAAACCAGCAAAAGACCCTGCCCATCGAACTCTGCGAAGCCCTGTGCCGCTTCGGGCGGCACGTCCACTTCATCCGCATCGCCAAAACCGGCAAAAACGCGCTCGACTTTTACCTCGCCTACTACCTCGGACAAATCACCACCGAGGATAACGACGCCCTCATCTGCATCCTCTCGCGTGACACCGGCTTCGACGTGCTGGTCGAACACCTCGAAAACGAACACCTCTGCCGGGGCATCATCCGCCTCGCCGCACTTGAAGACGCCGCCGAACTGCCCGGCACCGCGCCCACCGCGCAGCTGACCGCCGAAAAAGCGCCACCTGTGGCAAGTGTAACCCCGCCCACCGCCGAAAAAGCATCACCTGCGGCGAGTGCAACCCCGCCCAGCGCCGAAGAAGCACCACCTGCGGCGAGTGTAGCCCTGCATAGCGCCGAAGTCATAACCGCAGCAGAACAGCCGCCTGCCGCCGCTCCGCAAGACGACGCCGCCCGCATCATCCTCGACGTCTGCAAAAAAGCGCAAGCGCACCTGATGCACGCCGACTACCGCCCGCGCCAGCGCAAAAACCTCGAAACCCGCTTGGCCAACCACCTGCGCGACACCCTCTCCGCTTACGACACAGAGACGGCCCGCACTCTCATCAGTCAGGCAGTGGACAAACTCATCCGCAAAACCCTCATCAGCGTTGGCACAGATGGCCTGCTGACCTACCACCTGAGCGAGCGCGAACTGCAACAACGCCTCATCGCCCGCATTCAGGCGGCGAAAACCAAAACCGTGGATGCCCTGAAAAACACCATCCGCCTATATGCGGGCAGCCTCTACCTCGGTCACAGCGACAGCGACATCGAAGCCTGTATCCGCTACTGCGAACAGCACAACATCCTGCGCCGCACGGATAACCACAAAATCCAGTACCCGCCTTACCCTGCCGACAACGGCCAGCTGCAACAACAGGCGTCCTATTTCCTCAGCAAATTCAAACAGAACAAACCCGCCAAGCGCAGCAGTCTTATTTCTACCATTCAGCAAATGCTGAAAACCGACACGGCTCAGACTGACGCCCTCATCCACCACCTCGTGGCGCAGAAAAAACTGCGTATCAACGACAACGGCGCCCTCACCTGGCTGTAAACCGGCCACACCATCCTCCCCTACCCCACCCCTGCGTTTTGCTATCAGGCAGCAGCAGCGCGATCCACAGCGCGGCGGGGGCGGTGCGCAGCAGGGTGTCGTGTTGTCCGCGCCGGTTGCGAGCGGGAAGAGGATGATGGTGAAGGTGTAGATTTGCCGCCGGTTTGTGGTCGCGTCATCGTCGCTGCCAATGAAAAACCAATCCGGTCACCAACACTGTATCCGCCGGCTTTGGAGTGACCCGGTTTCGCGGCATAATGCCGCTGCGGCTTCTGTCGCGCCACCCATCAATATCAAGGAATTAACGAATGAAATTGCAATCCCTCGGACTGAGTATCGCCACCGCCCTCTTGCTGGCAGCTTGCGGCGGCGGCAGCGACAACAACACCCCGGCTGATCCGCAAAAACCGGGCAACAACACGCCCACCAACCCGCAGCAGCCGGGCAACAACAATGTCAGCAGCACCTATAAAGGCAATGCTTTCGTGGTGCCGGTCGGGCAAATGCCTGCCAGCCTCGCCGATGCCAGCGCGATTGGCAGCGACGATCTTGCCGTCCTGAACGTCAATGGCAAACAGATTACCCTGTACTACCCCAACATCCGCCTCGGCGAGATGATTTCCGTGAGAAATACCTGGATGGACGGGCAAAGCTATCGGATCTTCATCTTCAGTGGCTATAAGTACGCCAACAGTAAATTCGGCTATCTCAACGATGGCAACAATCACTACGCCTTCAGCCAGGGTGCTTACACCGGCAATATGCCGACCAGTGGCGTCGTTAGCTATTCCGGCAGAGCCGCCCTTGGGCGCGCAGCCGTTGGCAACACCGCCGTTTCCAACTTCACGGCGGATTTCGGGCAAAAAACGCTCACCGGCAGAATCACGCCGACTGTATACAGCGATGTGGACTTCCAGCCGGTCAATATCAACGCCACCATCAACGGCAACGCATTCAGTACGGCGGATAACGCCACCGTCAGAAGCACCGGGCACTTCTACGGCGACAATGCCCGCGAAGTGGGCGGTATCTTCTACGACAGCGGTCAATCGCTGGTGGGCAGCTTCGGCGCCATCCGCAGCAATTAACCGCTCATCGCACAACGACAAAAAGGGCTGCATTGCAGCCCTTTTTTATTGGCGGCGGCCGCCCTACCCTACCCCCGCGTTTTGCTATGATGACGCGGCTTTTTTGAGGAGATCGATATGTTCAAGCCGCAGATAGTCTTTTTCGACATCGACGATACCCTGTTCCGCAAGTGGAAAAATTTCCTGCCCGATTCCGTCCTGCCCGCCTGGCAGGCCTTGCATGAAGCAGGGGTGATGGTGGCGATTGCGACAGGACGCAGCCCCTGTGCCATTCCCGCCAAGGTGCAGGCGGTGATGGAGACGGTTGGCCTTGACGTGCTGGTGTCGATTAACGGCCAGTTCAACCGTTTCCGTGGCAAGACCATTACCTCGCATCCTATTGACCCCACCGATATCGCCGAGGTCATTCGCGTCTGCCGCGCTCACGACTGGGATTACGGCTGCACCTCGGAAGAGAAAATGGCGCTCTCCTCCGATCGCCAGCGCGTGCACGATTCGCTCTACGGCACGGTGCCGTATGAAACCGATCCCGACTACTGGCAGCGCCACCCCGTTTATCAGATGAACGTCTTCATCACCGCCGAAGAGGAAGCGGCATTTGCCGCGAGCGGCGTGTTGCAGCGCGGCTACCAGATGATCCGCTGGCACCCGCTCGGCGTCGATTTGCTGCATGCGGATGGCAGCAAGGCGCGCGGCATCCGCGAAGCCTGCGCGGTGCTTGATATACCGCTGGCGCAGGTGATGGCCTTCGGCGACGAACTCAACGACCTCGACATGTTCAAAACCGTCGGCTTCGGCGTGGCGATGGGCGACGGGCGCAAAGAATTGAAGGCACTGGCCAAATACGTGACCACCACAGTTGAGGAACACGGCGTTTATAACGCGCTGGTACACCTCGGCGTAATCGACCGCAAACCGTGGGGTAGCGCATGACGCCCAAAATCGTCTTCTTCGACATCGACGAAACCCTCTACCACAAGGCGACCGGCTACCTGCCCGACTCCGCCGCCCGCGCCATCCGCGCCCTGAAAGCGCGCGGCATCATCCCCGCCATCGCCACCGGCCGCTCGCTTGCCGCCCTGCCGGACAAAGTGCGCACGCTGGCAAAGGCCGAAGGCATCGAGCTTTTCGTCACCATCAACGGCCAGTACAACGAATTTCGCGGCGAACCCGTCGCCTGCAACCCAATGAGTCTCGCCGAAATCGAGCGCTTCATCGCCCTCTTCCGCCGCCACGGCTGGGATTACACCTTCGTCGGCGCGGAACAAATGGCGTCATCGAGCAGCAACCCGCGTGTCGCTGAAGCCTTGGCAGGCATCGGACCCTACACCGTTGATCCCGACTACTACCGGCACCGCCCCGTGTACCAGTTCCTGCTCTACATCGACCCCGGCGAAGAAGCCGCGCTGAACGGCAGCGGCGAACTGGGGCGCGACTACCACGCCATGCGCTGGCATCCGTTTTCCGTTGACCTCCTGCACGCCGACGGCAGCAAGGCGCGCGGCATCCGCAGCGTCTGCGCGGCGCTCGGCGTGCCGCTTGCAGAAACCATGGCCTTCGGCGACGGCCTGAACGACGTGGAAATGTTCAAAACCGTCGGCTTCGGCGTGGCAATGGGCGACGCTGTGCCCGAACTGCGCACCCTCGCCCGGATGCAAACCGGCACCGTCGAAGCAGACGGCATCTACAACGCCCTGAAAACCCTGGAAATCATCCCATGAAACAGCTACTCGCCCTCACCCTTGCCGCCTGCCTGCTCACCGCCTGCGGCGACGACAAACCCGCCGTCAAACTCGAAGCGGAGGCGACCATCCCCGCCGACGCACGCGACTACTTCAACCAGATGGGGCTGCACGACACGCGCGGCAGCAAAGGCCAGGTGCGCCTCAACACCAGCGGCGGTACCGTGTGGTTCGACAGCGCCCGCACCCTGCTCACCTACCTGCGCCTGCCGGAAACCGCCAACGAACCGCTCACCGCCTACATCAGCACCTTCGAGCCGCCCGCCCACTGGCTGCCGGTGGAAGACGCCTGGTTCGTGCAGACCCCGCAATCCGCCGAACTCATCGGCAAAGAAGACTACTTCCCCTTCCCCAGCGAAGAAGCGGCACAAGCCTTCGCCAACGTCCACCAGGGCAAAGTGCTGCGCGCAAAAGACATCAGCGACGCGGATTTGGGGCTGTGAATGCGTCCATGAAACAGAGCGAATTTGTGCGCTGGTTGCGTGCACAAGGTGTCCGCATTGAGCCGGGCGGCAAACATTTGAAGCTGTACTACAACGGCAAACGCAGCCATATGCCCAATCACCCCAATCAGGAACTGGCCGGCGGCACCATGCGGGAAATCAAAAAACAGCTTGGCTTATAAACCGCTTACCCACCGGTAAAAATGGAGAAACCCATGCAATACGCCGTTCATATCGAACAAGAAGGTCCGCATTACATCGCCACCTTCCTTGACAGCGCCCTGACGGGCGTCACCCAGGGCGAAAGCCTCGCAGAAGCACTGGACATGGCGGAAGACATGCTGCTCTGCAATATCGAAGACTTTTTCGACATGGATGAAGCCGTGCCGGATGCTGTCGCACGAGGTGATTACTATGTTCGCCTGCCGCTGCTCGTGCGCATGAAAGTGCTGCTGCACAACGAAATGCTCAAACAGCACATCAGCCAGGCCCAACTCGCCCGCCTGCTCGATACCACACCGCAGGAAGTCCGCCGCCTCCTGCGAGTGCGGCACAACACCCAACCGGCGGCACTGGAACAGGCACTGGCAGCACTCAATATCCATGTCGAACTGGCGATAACGGCCTGAACCGGCAAAAACCCCGCTCACGCGGGGGTTTCCTTTTATAAGGCGGGATGCTTCGCCCGCTGCTGACGGATATATTCCAGCTCATGCCGCGCCCGCCCGTCCTGCGGGTTTTCCTGCAACAGGCGCTGGTAAATCGCCTCCGCATCCTGCCAGCGGCCGCGCTCCGTCAGGGTAAACGCCAGCCCGCGCGCTGCGGCGGCGCAGACAGATTGCCGCTCCTGCGGGTCTTCCATCAGCTTGCACACATCCGCCGCCTTCCCGAAATCGGCGGCGGCCGCCTGCCAGTCCTTCTTGCGGTTGAAATAAAAGCCGCGCTCATTGAGCGCCAGGGCATTGGCGGGCGAAAGGCGCAGCAGCGCGTCCAGATCCCGCTTGCCCGCTGCCAGATCGCCCAGTTCGTTATGGGCATAGGCGCGCAGATAAAAAAGCTCGGCCCAGCGGCCGTCCACAACCACCGCTTCCTTCTGCGCATTCGCCGCTTCCAGCACATACAGCAGCGCTTCCGGATTGCCTTTCGCGGCAAACACCTGCCGTTTTTCGCCGGCAAAGCGCTGCTCGAAAAGGCGAACCGCCTCGTCCAGCAGCGGCACGGCCTCGCCCGGCCTGCCTGCAAACAGGGCCTCCGCCGCCTGCGCGTGCAGACGTACCGCATCCGGCGGGAATGCCGGCGCAGACGGCGCGGCGCATACCACCCCCGCCACGAACAGCCAGACAGACAAGAAAAAACGCATAGAACCTCCGTACGCAAAAGCGCGCATCATAGCAGCCGCTGCGCATCGGGACCTGACCGGCGGCGCATCGACAAGCCATCCCGCGTCGCAACCCTTTGCTGCGCCGTCTTTATCCCGCCGTTTTGCCACGGTGCGGGCGGATTTTTCCGCTACAATCGCGCCGTTTTTTGCTGACTGAGGAAGCCCCCATGACCCGATTGCTGTGGTTTTTCACCGCCCTGTTCCCGCTCTTCGCCCATGCTGCCGAGCCGCTGCCTGCCGAAGAAGTCTTCAAGCCGGTCATCCGCCAGCTGGATGACGGCGACGGCTACCTCACCAAAATCACCATCGACTTCCCGCAAGGCTATTACCTCTATGCCGACAAAACCACGCTGCAAGGCGCGGACGGCATGGAAGAGCGCAGCCCGGCGGAGGCGAAGGATGATCCCTATCTGGGGCAGGTGATGGTCTGGCACACGCCGCCGACCATCACCTTGCGCCACCGCGACGCCGCACACACTTTCACCCTGACCACCCAGGGCTGTCAGGAAAACGTCCTCTGCTACCCGCCGACGACATGGACGCTGCACGCCGAACCCGCCGCCACCGCCAGGCCGCAGCTCTTCAAGGCGGCAAACCGCGACGTCTTGCCGGAAGAAGAAGCCTTCACCGTGAGCGCGACGGAAACAGACGGCGAACTCGCCCTGCATTACCGCATGCCGGACGGCTACTATCTCTACCGCCACAGCCTGCGCGCCGCAGTGGACGGCAAACCGCTTGACCTGCCGCTGCCGGCGGGCGAGGTGCATCAGGACGAATTCCTCGGCGAACAGCAGATTTATCGGGGCGCACTCAACCTCAGCCTGCCGCGCCCGGCGGCGGGCGGCACCCTGACCCTGCACCTGCAAGGCTGCGCCGAAGGTCGCATCTGCTACCCGCCGATGACGCGCGATTTCCCGCTCACCGCCGCGCCGCAGGCGGTAAAAACCCCGGCACAAGCGGTTGCCGCCGCACCGCCTGATGCCACGACAAGCACCATTGACCGCCTCATCCGCCGCCTGAACGACAACTTCCTCATCTCCCTGCCGCTCGTCCTCCTCCTCGGCATCGGTGTCAGCTTCACCGCCTGCGTCTATCCGCTGGTGCCCATCGTCACCAGCCTCGTTGTCGGGCCCAACACCGGCAGCGGCCGCGCCTACCGCCTCATCACCGTCTATGTGCTGGCGATGGGCGCAGCGATGGGGCTGCTCGGTGCCGTCTTCGGCATCTTCCAGATCAATCTGCAAGTCATCCTGCAAAAACCGTGGATTACCGCCCTCGTCGCGCTGCTCTTCGCCGGGCTCTCGCTGTCGCTTTTCGACGTCTATACCCTGCAAACCCCGCGCTGGCTGCAAAAACCGGTGGACAAGCTCAACCGCCGCCAACAGGGCGGCTCCTACGGCGGCGCGGCGGTGATGGGCGCGCTGTCCGTGCTCGTCGTCAGCCCCTGCGCTACCCCCGTTTTGACCGCACTCCTGCTCTTCACCACCCAGACCGGCCCGCTCAAAGGCGCGACCGCCCTCTTCGTCTTCGGCCTCGGCACCGGCCTGCCGCTCTTGCTCTTCGCCGGTGCCTTCCGCCGCTTCATGCCAAAGGCGGGCGCATGGATGGACAACGTCAAAAAAGCCTTCGCCTTCGCCCTGCTTGCCATCGGCGTGTGGCTCGTCGCCCGCATCCTGCCGCCCGCCTGGGCGCTCACCGCTTGGGCGCTGTACGCCATGTTCGCCGCTGCCTACCTCTATGGCGACAGCAAAACCCGCCGCTTCCTCGCCGGCAGCGCCTTCATCGCCGCCCTCGCCCTCGGCATGCAGAGTGCCAACCTGCACCTCGGCGCGCCCGCCGCGACTGCGCCGCAAGCGCACAACGCCTTCCGCACCGTGGACAGCGTCGCCGCGCTCGAAGCCGCCATTGCCACCAGCGACCGCCCCGTGCTGCTCGACTTCTACGCCGACTGGTGCGTCGCCTGCAAAAAATGGGAAGCCCAAATCTGGAACAACCCCGACTTCGCCGCGCCGCTTGCGCCCTACACCCTGCTGAAAATCGACGTGACCGACTTCACCGCCGAACACAAGGCGATGTTCAACGCGCTCAACCTCGTCGGCCCGCCCGCCGTGCTCTACTACCTACCGCACGGCAAACTGCACGCCCCCGCCGAAACTCTCATCGGCGAAATGACGCCCGACGCCTTCGCCGCCAAACTGCGAAGCTGGGCGGAATAACCTCCCGGCACCTGCCTGCACGGCCTTGCCGCAGGCAGGCAAAACACTGTACGGGTTTCCCGGTGAAGCCGCTATAATGCGCGCCTCTAACGCCCCCGCGCGGCCTAACCCACAGACCGTACCGCGCGGCACCGCGACCATCCCACCCTGAGAACCCAATACCCTATGGCGCTAATATTTGTCATTAACGGCCCCAACCTGAACCTGCTCGGCAGCCGCGAGCCAAAACACTACGGCAACGACACCCTGGACAGCATCGAAACCCGCCTGAAAAGCATGGCGCAAGACCTCGGTCACCAGCTCGAACACATCCAGCACAACCACGAAGGCACCCTCATCGACCTCATCCACGAAGCGGGCAGACACGAAGTCGATTTCATCATCATCAACCCCGCCGCCTACACCCACACCAGCGTCGCCCTGCGCGACGCGCTGGCTGCCGTCGCCATCCCCTTCATCGAAGTGCACCTCTCGAACATCTACCGGCGCGAAGCCTTCCGCCGCCACTCCTATTTCAGCGACCTCGCCCTCGGCGTCATCAGCGGCCTCGGCGCGACCGGCTACGAACTGGCGCTCACCGCCGCCCACCACTACCTCACCAAACCCAGACAAGAGACCTGACCATGGACATCCGCAAGATCAAGAAACTCATCGAAATGCTCGAAGCGAGCGGCATCGCCGAACTCGAAATCACCGAAGGCGAAGAATCCGTGCGCATCAACCGCTACGGGCAAATGCCGCCGATGATGCCGCCTGCGCCGTATCCCATGCCCTACCCGGCCGCACCGCAGGCGCCCGCCGCCCCCGCACCTGCCGCCGAAGCCGCCCCCGCTGGCAAACCCGCGCCGGACGGCAAACTCATCCGCTCGCCGATGGTCGGCACCTTCTACAACGCCCCCGCGCCCGATGCCGACCCCTTCATCAAACTCGGCGACGACATCAAGGCGGGCGACACCGTCTGCATCATCGAAGCCATGAAAATGTTCAACCGCATCGAAGCCGACTTTGGCGGCAAAGTCGTGGAAATCCTCGTCGAAAACGGGCAACCGGTCGAATACGACGAACCCCTCTTCGTCGTCAAATAAGCTCCGGGGGAAACCGCCATGTTCCAGAAAGTGCTGATTGCCAACCGGGGGGAAATCGCGCTGCGTATCCTGCGCGCCTGCCGCGAAATGGGCATCGAAACCGTCGCCGTGCACTCCAAAGCCGACGCCGACCTCAAACACGTCGTCCTCGCCGACGAATCCGTGTGCATCGGCCCGGCGCCTTCGTCCGAAAGCTACCTCAATATGCCCGCCATCATCGCCGCCGCCGAAGTCACGAACGCCGACGCCATCCACCCCGGCTACGGCTTCCTCTCGGAAAATGCCGACTTCGCTGAGCGTGTCGAACAATCCGGCTTCACCTTCATCGGGCCGCGCGCAGAAACCATCCGCATGATGGGCGACAAAGTCGAAGCCATCAAAGCGATGAAAGCCGCCGGTATCCCCTGTGTGCCCGGCTCGGACGGCCCGCTCGGCACCGATCCGGACGAGATCCGCGCGACCGCCGAACGCATCGGCTACCCCGTCATCATCAAGGCGGCGGGTGGCGGCGGCGGACGCGGCATGCGCGTCGTCAAAAACGCCGCCGAAGTCGTCGATGCCGTGCGCCTCACCAAAACCGAAGCGCGCCAGGCCTTCGGCAACGACATGGTGTACATGGAAAAATTCCTCGAAACCCCGCGCCACATCGAAATCCAGGTGCTGTCCGACAAACACGGCAACGCCATCCATCTCGGCGAACGCGACTGCTCCCTGCAACGCCGCCACCAGAAAGTCATGGAAGAAGCGCCCGCTCCCGGCATCACCGCCGAACAGCGCGCAAAAATCGGCGGCATCTGCGTCGAAGCCTGCAAACGCATCGGCTACCACGGTGCCGGCACCTTCGAATTCCTCTACCAGAACGGCGAGTTCTACTTCATCGAAATGAACACCCGCGTCCAGGTCGAACACCCCGTCACCGAAATGATCACCGGCGTGGACATCGTGCGCGAACAAATCCGCATCGCCGCCGGGCTGCCGCTCTCCTACACCCAGGACGACATCCACATCCGGGGACACGCCATCGAGTGCCGCATCAACGCCGAAAACGCCAAGACCTTCATCCCCTCGCCGGGCAAAGTCAGCGAATTCCACGCACCGGGCGGCCTGGGCGTGCGTGTCGAATCCCACCTCTACGACGGCTACACCGTGCCGCCGCACTACGACTCCATGATCGGCAAACTCATCACTTGGGGCGATGACCGCATGACCGCCATCGCCCGCGCCAAAATGGCCCTGCGCGAACTCGTCATTGAAGGCATCAACACCAACATCGAACTGCATCAGGACCTGCTGGACGACCCCGTCGTCAACCACGGCGGCATGGACATCCACTACCTTGAACACAAACTCGGCCTCGCCTGACAACATAACGCCCCCGCTTGCGGGGGCAAAACATATCCACTCCCGGAAACCCGCATGACCCCCCAAACCTGGCTGGAACTCACCCTCACCGCCCACAGCGACGCCGAAGCCGAGCAGCTCGAAGCCGCGCTGGAAGCAAGCGGCGCCATCGCCGTCACCTACACCGCCTCCGGCGACGAAGAAATCTTCGAACCGCCCGTCGGTACCACCCCGCTGTGGCAGACCACGCGCGTGACCGGCCTCTACCCGCTAGACAGCGACCGTGACGCCATCCTCACCGTTCTGCGCGCCGCCCTCGGCGACGACTACCCCATCGCCGCACACCTCCTGCACGACAACGACTGGGTGCGCGCCTGGCTCGACCACTTCCAGCCCATCCCCTTCGGCAACGGCTTTTGGGTCGCCGCGACCGAACACACCATCCCCGACGCAAACGCCACCGTGCTGCGCCTGGACCCCGGCCTCGCCTTCGGCACCGGCACCCACCCCTCCACCGCCATGTGCCTCAACTGGCTGGTGCATCACGACCTGCGCGGCAAAACCGCCTACGACTACGGCTGCGGCAGCGGCATCCTCGGCATCGCCGCCGCCCTGCTGGGGGCCACACACATCTGGCAGACCGACATCGACCCGCAGGCACTCACCGCCAGCCACGACAACGCCGCCAAAAACGGCGTCGCCAACCGCATCACCCTCTGCACCAACCCCGATGACGCGCCGCAAGTCGATCTCATCATCGCCAACATCCTCCTCGAACCGCTCTGCGCCCTGCGCCCGCAATTCGAAAAACACCTGCACGACGGCAGCCGCCTCATCTTCGCCGGCCTGCTCAAACGCCAGGAAGCGCGCATCCGCGCCGCCTACGCCGACGCCTACCACATCCGCCGCGCCGACGAACGCGACGGCTGGATACTGCTCGCACTGCAACGCAAATAAATGCTCACCCTCGGCCGCTTCACCTACCCCCGCCCCGTCATCACCCTCGCGCCGATGGCGGGCGTCAGCGACCTGCCCTTCCGCCGCCTCTGCCAGGCGAACGGTGCCGATTACAGCACCGCCGAAATGGTCAGCGCCAAGCCCGACCTCTTGCACACCGGCCTCGCGCAGAACCGCCTGCAATTCGACCCCGACCCGCGCTACCCGAAAATCGTCCAGCTCGTCGGCGGCGACCCGGCACTGATGGCGGAAGCGGCGCTCGTCATGCAGGCCAAAGGCGCGGACATCATCGACATCAACCTCGGCTGCCCGGCGAAAACCGTCGCCCGCCAGCAGGCAGGCTCGGCACTGCTCGCTGATCTCGGCCAAGTCGCAAAAATTCTCACCGCTGTCAGCCGCGCCGTATCCATCCCCGTCACCGTCAAAACCCGCCTCGGTTACCACGACGACCAGCCGACCCTGTTTGAACTCGCCGCCATCGCGGAAGACAACGGCATCGCCGCCCTTGCCGTGCATGGCCGCAGCCGCGCGCAGAAATACAACGGCACCGCCGACCATGCCGCCATCGGTGCGCTTAAAAACCGTACCTGCCTGCCCGTCATCGCCAACGGCGACATCACGGACGCCGCGCAAGCAAAAACCCTCATTGACCGCTACGGCTTCGATGGTCTCATGATCGGCCGCGCCGCCCTCGGCGATCCGTGGCTCTTCGCCCGCTGCCAAGCGGCGGTGAACGGCATCCCCGCGCCCGCTGCCGACAAGAATGCGCAAATCCGCACCCACCTGCACGACCTGCACCGGCACTACGGCGCGCAAGCGACGCGCATCGCGCGCAAACACCTGCACGCCTACCTGCGAGATCATCCTGCCTATGCCGCGTTGCGCGACGCCATCAACAGCGCTGCCGACCTCACCGCCCAACTCGCCGTCCTCGCCGGCGCCGCGATATAGCAAGCGCCCAACCCCCGCTATATACTGCGCGCCCAACACGCACCGCGACCCGCCCCATGAAAACAACGACCATCCGTGCCGCCATCGAGCACAGCATCGAGCAGTATTACGCCATGCTCGAAACAGACGAACATCCCCATGCCGCCGCCGGCCTTTATCACCTCATCATCCACGAAGCCGAACACGCCGTCATCAGCCACATCATGCTGCGCTGCGCCCACAACCAGAGTCACGCCGCGAAAATCCTCGGCATCACGCGCAACACCCTGAAAAAAAAGCTCGACGAACACCACATCCCCTATCCCAAACTCAAATAAACAAGGCAACCGATGAACCTCAACACCTACAACCTGCCCGACAGCTACCGCACCTACATGGCAGCGCGCGATCCGGCCGTTGATGCCTACTACACCTTCCGCGAGCGCAAGCGGCCGCTGAAAGACACCAAAACCTACTGCCTGTGGTCGCAGCGCACCCTCGAAGAAAAACAGCCCGTCATCCGCACCCCCTACTACCAGGACTACTGGGCACAAAAACTGATGGCGAGACGCCGCGAAACGCGCGAAGCCTTCGCCTTCGGCCACGCCGCCGACGGCGACGGCGTCCTCTTCTTCCACCCCGAAGACCACGGCATCTGGGAAATTGAGCCGAACGGCAACGCCCGCCTGCTCGCCGCCACTTTTGCCGATTTCCTCGAACGCGCCGCCTTCGACCGCAACATCGATCTGCGCAACTTCTTCTGAAACCGCCTGCGCAGACGGCAAAATGCCCCGCTTGCCGGACGCAAGACGGCTTTAACCCATCAAGCAGGCACACAGCCTGCTTTTTGCGTTTCGGGCACGCGCAACCGCCAACGCGTTTTTGATTTAGAGACGTTGCAGGCAACGTCTCTACAAAAACCGGTGTTTGCCACAGGCCGCCGCAGCGATATTGATGGCAGGCTGAAGCCCGCCCTACGAACCCTGGTTTATTTCTTGGGACAGGCAGTGTCGCTACGGAATCCGGTAACTACGCCGCCTGGCGGGCCCGGCGCGTCGCTGTCAATTTCCTTCTTCTTCCGTCTCCGGCGGCAGGCCGAACAGTTCGCGGTAGTAGTCGTCAGCCGTCGCGCCGCCGTCCAGCACGATACCGCTGCCGTGTTGCAGGTAGTCATCCGCCGCGCGGCGGGTTTGTGCGCCGAAGCGGCCGTCCACGTCGAGCCGGTAGCCCTGTTGTGCCAGGAATTGCTGTATCCGCCGCGCTTTTTCCCGCGCATCCGGTACGGCCGCCGATGCCGTCGCCGTCTGCGGCCGCACTGCCACTGCCGCCTCCGTCCCTGCCGCTTCCTGTTCCGCCGCCGCAGGCGGTTCCGGTGGCAGGCGGAAGAGGTTTTCGCAGATCCGCGTCGGCAGGTAGGGGCAGATGTCTTCGCTCATGGTGCGGCGGATGTGATTCAGCCAGACGCCGCCGCTGCGCGGCACGAGGTCGTGTGCGGCCAGTGCGCCGTAGAGGGCGGCGATGATGGCGAGGTTGCGCGCCGTGCGCAGCAGGCGGCGCATGATGATGCCGTCGCGCAGTTCCTGCCAGTATTCGCGCGGCACTTTGTTGCGCCGCCACAGGGTGAGCAGGGTGCTGCCCAGCCGGGCGATGCCGAGCGGGACGACCACCATCAGGGCGACGCGCACGGCGGTGTCGAAGGGGATAAAGAGGGGGCGGGCGGCAAAATAGCTTTCCATATTGGCTTCGGCGTAGAGGGTCGCGTAGAACAGGGTCGGCGCGGCGATGCCCCACCAGAGGCCTTTGGAATGGGTCGGCGAGACTTTGTCGAGGATGCGGATCAGGTAGGCGGCGAGTTCTTCCGCCATTTCCGTGCTGATGAAGCCCTGGCAGGCTTTTTCTATCGCCGCCGCCAGCGTCGCGGCCGAGTGGCCGGGATTTTTTGCCATGTCGCGCAGGACGCTGTTCAGCACCGGCTGCCCGGCATGGCGGTAGAAGAAGGCGACGGCTTTGCTGCGCCTGACGATGCCGCTTCGCGGCACGGCGTCCGCCAGCCAGTCCAGTTCCAGGGCAAAAAGGTCGTCGAAGAAGGGGGGGCGCACGTAGGGATAGGGCGGGTTGGCGAAGGCGTAGCAGGTGTAGGTCTTGCCTTTCAGCAGGGCGCGGTTCAGCACGAAATCGAGGCGCAGCGCGATGCTTCTGCCCGAGTAGGCGAAGAGGTGGCTGCTGATGCCGTTCGGGCAATGGCTGGTGAGGGACAGCGGGATTTTCCGGCGGCAAAATTCCGGCCCTTCTTCCATGAGCAGCGCATCCAGCGCGTCGCGGGCGAAATGGGTCGTGGTGCCGACGGCATGGCCCGGCGTTGCCCGCGCCGCCACATGCCGCGTCAGCATGAAGAAGCCGTGTCCGCCGCAGTGTTCGCAATGCACCGCGCCCGCGCCGACACAGTCGGCACAGGTTGTCTGCCCGCTGCCGCCACAGGTTTCGCAGACGTGCTGCACCGTGCGGCTGCCGCTGTATTGGCCGTCGCGGTATTCGGACACCTGTTCGCTGTGCTGCCCCGCGCCGCCGCAGGTGGTGCAGGTTTGCCGGCCGACGCCGCCGCAACGGGGGCAGGTCGTCTTGCCCTGCCCCCGGCACAGCGGGCAATCTTCCTGCACGGACAGCGGCGCGAAGCGGTGAAAGACGCTCTCCTGCATCGACTGCGCCAGCCCCTGCCGCCCCGCCTCGCTGAGGCCGTTGATAAACGGCTGGCGCAGCGCGGTGTCCGTCTGCGCCTGGTGCAGCAGCGCCGCCGTTTCCCGCTCGAACAGCGCCGCATCGTTGCCGCAGTGCCGTGCCGCCGCCTCGCCGCCGGCGATGCGCCTGTCTTCACAGAAACCGCCGAACTGCCACACCACGTTCAGCTCGACGGCAAAGGCTTCGGCTTCATGCGCCACCGCCTGCACTTCCTGCGCATCCACCCGGTTGCCGTGCGCCAGATTCCTGAGCTGGCGCAGCAGTGTGGCGGCCAAATCCTCCGAGTCGTAACCCTCAATCAACATGCAGCAAATCCCTGAAAAACAGGGCGGCAAGTATATAGCCGAAGTCCCGCCGCCGGATAACGGCGGCAGGCGTATAATCCCGCGCCATCCCCACCGGCAGACGCCATGCAACACAAACACTTTCTCCTCAATCTCGTCATCGCCGCCGCCGCGCTGACGGGTGCCTCCCTCGGCGGCGAGTTTTACCTCAGCACTCTGCTGCTGCTTTACCCCGTCTATCTCCTTGCCTTCGCCATCTACCTCGCCATCCGCTACCGCCGCGCGCCGTATCCCAAAACCCTGCTGCATTACCCGCTGGTGAGCCTGCTGCTCTACCTGCTGACGCTCGCCTTTGCCTGGCGCACCTATCACGCCATCGACCGTCTCGCCGCCGCGCGCATCGGTGAATTCCCCGTCTGTCCCGTCGGCGAAACCTGCGCGCCGCAGGTCATCCACTACCGCCATTACCTCGACAAGCACTACATCTACGAACGCAACAGCAACTGCGTCACCCTGCGCAGCCCCGCCTACGCCTTTGTGAAAAGTGAAACCCGCCACTGCCGCAACGCGGCAAAAGGAAATACCCCATGAACGGCATCACCGACCTCAGTCAATATCTCACCGGTGCCGGCAGCCACCTGAAACGCCTCGTCACCCGCCACCGCACCCTGCCCGTCGCCGGACTGGGTGCCGCCGGGCTGCTCTTCATCGCCTTCGCCGTCAAACTGTGGATGACCCAACCATGACCCCCACCGCCACCGACATCAGCGCCTTCGCCGCCTATCTTGACGACCTGCAACAGCGCATCACCGCCGCGCTGACCGCGACAGACGGCGGCGCTTTCCGCCGCGACGCCTGGCAGCGCGACGAGCCCCGCCTGCGCGGGAGCGGCCTCACCATGGTGCTGCAAGAGGGCGGCGTCTTCGAGCAGGCGGGCGTCAACGTCTCGCACATCGCGGGCGAACGCCTGCCGCCTGCGGCGAGCGAAAAGCGTCCCGAACTCGCCGCCTGCGCCTATACCGCGCACGGCCTGTCGCTGGTCATCCACCCGCGCAACCCCTACGTGCCGACCAGCCACGCCAACATCCGCCTCTTCACCGCGCACGACGGCGGGCGCATCCGCGCCTGGTGGTTCGGCGGCGGCATCGACCTCACCCCGTACTACCCGTTCGACGACGACTGCCGCGCCTGGCACCGCGCCGCCTTTGCCGCCTGCGCCCCGTTTGGCGCCGAGCTCTACCCGCGTTACAAAGCCTGGTGCGACCGCTACTTCTACCTGCCGCATCGCGGCGAAACGCGCGGCATCGGCGGCCTCTTTTTCGATGACTACCAGCCCGCCGACTTTGCGGCAGGTGCCGCCTTCACCCGCGCCGTCGGCACAAGCTGGCTCGCCGCCTACCTGCCCATCGTCGAAAAACGCAAAAACACCGCCTACGGCGAGCGCGAACGCGCCTTCCAGCTCTACCGGCGCGGCCGCTACATCGAATTCAACCTGCTCTACGACCGGGGCACCCACTTCGGCCTGCAAAGCGGCGGGCGCACCGAATCCATCCTGATGAGCCTGCCGCCGCTGGCGCGCTTCGCCTACGACTACCGCCCGGCAGCCGGCAGCATGGAAGCCCGCCTTGCCGACTACCTCAAGCCGCGCGAATGGCTGTAAATTTGCCACCAGACCCAACCCCGGAGCCCACCATGAACCACGACTGGTACGCCGACGCCCACAGTTGCCTGCCGCTGCACGGCGACACCGACATCAACCAGCTCCGCCTGCACTACGACGCCGGCGTGCGCTACCTCTCCGTCAACGTCGGCATGGACATGAACCCGCTCGCGCAAATCATGACCACCATCGCCGGCTACCGCCGCCAGATTGCCGCCGCCGACTGGCTCGAACTCGCCGACACCGCCGCCGACATCGAACGCATCGCCGCCGGCGGCAAACTCGCCCTCAGCTTCGACCTCGAAGGCGCACTGCCGCTGCTCGAAACCCCCGACATGGTCGCCCTCTACCACCGCCTCGGCGTGCGGCAAATCCACCTCGCCTACAACCGCAGCAACAGCGTCGCGGGCGGCGCGCACGACGAAGGCGGCCTCACCCCGCTCGGCGAGCGCATGGTGGACGCCATCCACGCCGCCGGCATCCTCATGGACCTCAGCCACAGCAACGAACAAACCGCGCTCGAGATCTGCGCGTACAGCGGAGAGCGCCCCGTGCTGTACAGCCACGCCAACCCGCGCGCCCTCGTGCCGCACAGGCGCAACATCACCGACCGCGCCATCCGTGCCGTCGCCGCCACCGGCGGTCTCGTCGCCCTGAACGGCGTCGGCAGTTTCCTCGGTGACCCCGGCCTCCAACCCGCCTCGCTCATCGCGCACATCGACTACATCGCCCAACTCGTCGGCGTGGCACACACCGCCATCGGTCTGGATTACTGCTACGACGACGGTGTGCCGGACATCCCCGCCGACGTGAACCGCCAGTACTGGTGGCCGCCCGCCGCAGGTTACGACCCGCAAAAAGGCCTCAGCGGCAAATACCTCAGCCCCGCCGCGCTCGATGCCGTCCGCGACGGTCTCGCCCAACGCGGCTACCGCGACGACGACATCCGCGCCATCATGCGCGACAACCTGCTCGCCCTCATCAAGCGGGTGTGGTAACGGCGGCGGCAATCCCCGCTTGCCTGCCCACATTAAAAGGTGTTAAATCACCCGCCCCCCATTTACCCATTCATCAAGAGGAACAGCACATGAAAAAACTCGGCATCGTCGGCTGGCGCGGCATGGTCGGCTCCGTACTCGTTGAACGGATGCAGGCAGAAGGTGACTTCGCGCACGTCGAAACCACCCTGTTTTCCACCTCGCAGGCAGGCACCGCCGCCTCCGCCTTTGCCGGCAGCGGCAAAACCCTGCACGACGCGCACGACCTCGACGCACTCGCGGCGATGGACATCATCCTCACCTGCCAGGGCGGCGATTACAGCAAAGCCATCCACCCGCAACTGCGCGCACGCGGCTGGGACGGCTACTGGATTGACGCCGCCTCCGCGCTGCGCATGGATGATCGCGCCGTCATCATCCTTGATCCGGTCAACCGCCGCGTCATTGACGCCGCCATCCGCGACGGCAAAAAAGACTTCATCGGCGGCAACTGCACCGTCTCCCTGATGCTGATGGCACTCGGCGGCCTCTTTGAAAACGACCTCGTCGCATGGGCAACCAGCATGACCTATCAGGCGGCCTCCGGCGCGGGCGCGAAAAACATGCGCGAACTGCTCGAAGGCATGGGCTACCTGCACGCCCAAGTAGCGGACGAACTCGCCGACGCGCACAGCGCCATCCTCGACATCGACCGCAAAGTCAGCGCCGCCCTGCGCAGCGACGACTACCCCAAAGCCAACTTTGGCGTGCCGCTCGCCGGCAGCCTCATTCCCTGGATTGACGCCGACCTCGGCAACGGCCAATCCAAAGAAGAATGGAAAGGCGGGGTGGAAAGCAACAAAATCCTGGGCCGCAGCGCCAACCCCATTCCGGTGGACGGCCTCTGCATCCGCGTCGGCGCGATGCGCTGCCACAGCCAGGCGTTGACCCTGAAACTGAAAAAAGACCTGCCGCTTGCCGAAATCGAACAACTGCTCGCCAAACACAACGACTGGGTGAAAGTCATCCCCAACGAAAAAGAAGCGAGCATGCACGAACTGACGCCTGCCAAAGTCAGCGGCACCCTGAACGTGCCGGTCGGCCGCCTGCGCAAACTGGCGATGGGCGGCGAATACCTGAGCGCCTTCACCGTCGGCGACCAGCTGCTGTGGGGCGCGGCGGAACCGCTGCGCCGCATGCTGCGCATCCTCGTGGACTGATGGCACGCCACAAAAAAACGGCGGACAACCGCCGTTTTTTTATAGCCGTTTCCTTCGTACACGACAAACAGCCCCTCCCCGTCGGGGGCGTTATCATACCAGACCGAAGAATAACCGGCCTGCGGACGCCGTTTTATTTCCGGGGACTGGTATTAACATTCATGAACGCTTTCCCATGCCTGAAATCATCCTGATCGTCGCGCAAAGCACCAACCGCGCTATTGGCCGTAATAATCAAATGCCGTGGCATCTGCCACGCGACCTGCAACATTTCAAGCGGCATACCCTCGGCCACCCCGTCATCATGGGGCGCAAAACCTATGAAAGCATTGGCCGCGCCCTGCCCGGGCGGCAGAATCTCGTCATCAGCCGCAATGCCGCCTATTCCCTGCAAGATGCGACGGTTTGTCCGCATCTTCCCGGTGCCCTTGATGCTGCAAAAGGGGATACGGTTTACATTATCGGCGGCAGCGCGCTTTATCACAGCGCCCTTCCCGTCGCCAATACATTGCTGGTAACGCATGTCCATACCACGATTGCCGATGCGGACCGCTTTTTCCCGCCTATTGATCCCGCTATCTGGCAGGAAACCGCGCGCGAAGAATACCCTGCCGACGCACGCAATCCATATGATCTGACTTTCTGCCGCTATGAGAGGGTCGTGCCGCTGCATTCCGCATAGCACCGGGAATAGCGGGATGGCGGATGGCAAGAGGAATTTTCAGGTAAAGGGCAGAAACTTTGCCTCAGATGTCGATATTGGCGCTGTTGGCGTTGTCTTCGATGAAGGCGCGGCGGGGTTCGACTTCTTCGCCCATCAGGGTGGTGAAGATTTCATCCGCCAGACGCGCGTCTTTGAGCTGGACTTGCAGCATGCGGCGCACGGCGGGGTCGAGCGTGGTTTCCCACAGTTGGTCGGGGTTCATTTCACCGAGGCCTTTGTAGCGCTGGATTTCGTAGGCGCGTTTGCCTTCGGCGAGCAGGGCGGTGATGACCTGGTGGAAGTGTTCGACTTCGATGCGTTCTTTGCTGTTGGTGAAGTAGGCGCCTTCGCCGAGCATGCCGCGCACTTTTTGCCCGAAGCTGTTGATGCGGCGGTACTCGTTGCTGTCGGCAAAGTGCGGGTCGATGTAGTTGTGGTGCTGGTTGGCGTGTTGTTCGATGCGGATGTCAATGCGCGGGTTGTCGCCCGGCAGGTAGTCGGCGGTGAGGGTAACGCCGGCCTCAGCGAAGCGGGCAAGTTGCTGGCGGTAAGCGGCAAGCCATGTCTGCATGGCGTCTGCGTCGGCGAAGGTGGCGCGGCTGAGTTCGGGCGCTTCGACGAGGGCGCGCAGGACGCGGTTGTCGTAGCGGTGTGAGAGGCGTTTGATCAGGCCGTCAATCACGGCGTGTTCGCGCGCGAGTGCTTCGAAGGCGCTTTTGTTGATGGCGGGGGCGTCGGCGGCGAGGTGCAGGCTGGCGTCATCCAGTGCCTGGGTGAGCAGCAGTTCGTTCAGTTCGTGGTCGTCTTTGAGGTATTGTTTGTTGCGGCCTTTGCTGGCGCGGTAGAGCGGCGGCTGGGCGATGTAGATGTGGCCGCGTTCGACGAGTTCGGGCATTTGCCGGTAGAAGAAGGTGAGGAGCAGGGTGCGGATGTGCGCGCCGTCCACGTCGGCATCGGTCATGATGATGATGCGGTGGTAGCGCAGTTTGGCGGCGTCGAAGTCGTCTTTGCCGATGCCGGTGCCGAGCGCGGTGATCAGGGTGCCGATTTCCGCCGAGCCGAGCATTTTGTCGAAGCGGGCTTTTTCGACGTTGAGGATTTTGCCTTTGAGCGGCAGGATAGCCTGGAATTTGCGGTTGCGCCCCTGTTTGGCCGAACCGCCTGCGGAGTCCCCTTCCACGATGAAGATTTCGGAGAGGGCAGGATCTTTTTCCTGGCAGTCGGCGAGTTTGCCGGGCAGGCCTGCGATGTCGAGCACGTCTTTGCGCCGCGTCATTTCGCGGGCTTTGCGCGCGGCTTCGCGGGCGCGGGCGGCATCAACGATTTTGCCGGCGATGATTTTGGCTTCTTGCGGGTTTTCCAGCAGGTATTCTTTGAGTTTTTCGCCGAGGACGCTTTCCACCGCGCTTTTGACTTCGCTCGATACGAGTTTGTCTTTGGTCTGCGAGCTGAATTTGGGGTCGTGCACTTTCACGGAGACGATGGCGGTCAGTCCTTCGCGCGCGTCGTCGCCGCTGGTCGCGATTTTTGCTTTTTTCAGAAGGCCTTCCTCTTCCATGTAGGCGTTCAGGGTGCGGGTCATTGCTGCGCGGAAGCCGGCCAGGTGGGTGCCGCCGTCGCGCTGCGGGATGTTGTTGGTGAAGCAGTAAACGTTTTCCTGGTAGCTGTCGTTCCATTGCAGGGAGATTTCGACGTACACGCCGTCTTTTTCGGCGCTGCAATAGAAGATGGTGGGGTGGATGGGGGTTTTGTTGCGGTTGAGGTATTCGGTGAAGGCGCGCACGCCGCCTTCGTATTCGTAGGTCTGGGTTTTGTTGGTGCGTTCGTCGCTCAGGGTGATGCGCACGCCCGCGTTCAGGAAGGAGAGTTCTTGCAGGCGTTTGGCGAGGGTGTCGTAGTCGTAAACGACGTTGCCGAAGGTGTCGGAGCTCGCAAGGAAGTTGATTTCGGTGCCGCTCTCTGCCGTATCGCCGATGACGGCAAGCGGCGCGTCCGGTTCGCCGTGGTGGTAGTGCTGCTGGTGGATGTGGCCGTCGCGGCGGATGGTCATGGTCAGGCGTTCGGAGAGGGCGTTGACCACGGAGACGCCGACGCCGTGCAGGCCGCCGGAGACTTTGTAGCTGTTGTCATCGAATTTGCCGCCCGCGTGCAGCACGGTCATGATGACTTCGGCGGCGCTGCGGCCTTCTTCGGGGTGGATGTCCACCGGGATGCCGCGCCCGTTGTCGCGCACGGTGATGGATTCGTCCTGGTGGATGATGACGCCGATTTCGGTGCAGTAGCCGGCAAGGGCTTCGTCGATGGCGTTATCGACGACTTCAAAGACCATGTGGTGCAGGCCGCTGCCGTCGTCGGTGTTGCCGATGTACATGCCCGGGCGGGTGCGGACGGCTTCGAGGCCTTTCAAAACGCGGATGTTGGAGGAGTCGTATTTGTTTTCGGTCATGGTCGTTCCCGTGGGCTGTACAAAGGCGCGCATTCTAGCATAAACGGCGGTTTTACCGCCGTTTTCTGTTTGCAAGTAGGGGGATACTGCCCCGCGTTTCAGCCCTGATAAACGGGCAGTTTGTGCAGCATGTTGAGGAAGTGGAAGAGGGCGACGAGGACGCCGTAGAGGAAAACGGCGGCGAGCAGCGCCTGCCCGCCCGGCACGGTGTAGCCTGCCGTGCCGTGGCGCGCGCGCGTCTTCCACACCAGTGCGGCGGGCACCATGCACGTCCAGATGGTCGCCACCGCGCCCGCGTAACCAATCGCCATGACGAAGCCCATCGGCCAGAGCAGCGAGCAGAGAAGCGGCGGCAGGAAGGTGGCGAGCCAGGTTTTGCTGCGCCCTGCGCGGTCATTGCCGAAATGGAAACTGTCGGCGAGATAGTCGAAGACGCCGAGGCCGACGCCGATGAAGGAAGAGACGACCGCACCGAGGGCGAAGGCATCGATGGCGGTTTTCAGATAGCGGCTGTGCAGGATGTCGCCGAGTCTGGCGGTGAGCACATTGACGCTGTCGTCGGCGGCGGCAATCGGCGCCAGCTCGCCGCGCGGCAGGTTGCCGAAAATGGAGAGCGTCCACAGCAGGTAAATGCCCATCGCCAGCAGCGTGCCATACAGAATCGCGCGCGCCGCCTTCTTCTCTTCGCCGTAATAGGCACGCATCGAGGTGACGGAATGGTGGTAGCCGAAGGAAGTCAGGCAGACGGGCAGGAAGGCGAGCACATAGCGGGCATAACCACCGCTGCCGCCGTCGCGGTTAAGCAGCGTATCGAGGCGCACCCCGCTGACCAGGCCGTAAATGCTGAACAAAAACGTCGCGACCATGAAGACGATGAGCAGCACTGAAATGCGGTCCACGGCACGGGTCGAGTGCCAGACAAACGCACCACCGATGACGCAGGCAAGGATGGAGGCGGCGGTAGTACCGAGCGACCCGCCGCTGATGCCGTGCAGCATCAGCCCCATCGTGGTGATGTAGGCATAAAGGAGAATGCCGCCGACGAAATACACGGCGAGGTTGTTGATGACATTGACCGGCGCGCCAAGCACATCGCGGGTGACGGTATTGAACGACGCGCGCAGATCATAGCGCTGGTAGGCTTCGAGCAAGAGCCAGCCGGAGAGCGTCATCATCAGCATGGTGAGGACGATGGCGGCAGTCGCCCACAGCGACCAGGCACCGGCACCGGCAAGCGGCAGAGCGAGCATCCCCGCGCCGACACAGACCCCGGTGATGATGCAGGCCCCGCCGAGGAGGGAAGGTTGTTTGTTCATGAGGTTTCCTGTTGATAAAGAGGGGACGGGGATAATGCCGCGTTGACCGGGGTTGCGCAAGGCGGGGCAGCATTCACGCCGTCACGGACAAAGGTGTTGATGTATTTACCGACGCCGTCCAGCCAGTCCATGAACATTTGCTGGCGCACTTTTTTGTTCGCCTTCATGTTTTGCAGGTCCGGGATGCGCTTTTCCGCTTCTTGGAAGTGCGCGGCCAGCGCTTTGCCCAGGTCCTGGATCATGGTCTGCGGCACGCCTTCGAGGATGTGCTGCACCCTCGCGTTGTACATTTTGAAGGCGTTGCGCACGGCTTTCGCGCCCGGGTCGGCGCGCAGGATGCGGTCGAGTTCGCCCTGCCGGTCACAAACCACAGGTCGCGAATGGTCGGGTCGGTGAAGGCCTGCATGATGCGTTTCGCCAGGCCTTCCTGCGTCGGCGGGTCGCTCACCAGTTGTGGCGGGATGCTGTACATCGCTTCGATTTGCGCCGCTTCGGGGGTGAGCAGGGCATCGTCCCAGATGACGAAGTTGTGGCTGCCTTCACCGGCGCGGCGGCTGTTGCCGTCAAGGTAGCGCAGGCCGGGGATGCCGTTGTCGTTCAGCGCCAGGCTGGCCTCGCGGTCGCTCCCGTAAATGTCGTCCAGGCTGTTGTAGATGTTGCTGCCGGTCGGATCGTCGCCGAGTATTTTGTCGGCCAGTTCCTGCCCGCTTGCCACGCCGTAGTCTTCCAATGCCCGTTGTGGTGCGTTTTCAAGGGTGCGGCGGATTTTTTCCTGCACATCCTGCGGCTGTTTGCTGTACGCGTCATCCCAGTCCAGCAGTTCTTCGTCTTCGGGGATTTCCGCGCTGTACAGCTGCCCCTGCCGCGTGTCCGCTTCGATGTCGCCGTTGGCGATCATCTGCGCGGCTTCGCGCGCGGTGTCGAGGTCAACCTCCATATGGCCGTCCCAGATGACGTCCATCTCGTCCTCTTCGGCTTCCGCGATCAGGGCTGCCAGATCGGTGCCGTCGGTGATGGCGTTGGCCGCCACTTCTTCCGCACCTTCCAGTTGCCAGCCGTGTTCGTCGCTTCGCCAGCCGTCGTTGGTGCGGATGAAGGGTTCGTCGCCGAAGCGGAAGTTTACAATCTCTTCACTGTTGGAAAGCCTGCGCCGGTATTCTTCGGAAACGTCCCGGTCGCCCGCGAAGTAGATACCCCAGCCGTAGGCCTGCGCGCCTTCGCCCGTGCCGATTCTGCCCAGGTCGAAGCCTTCGTTTTCGATGCCCCGATAGGGTGTACCGTGCCAGGCGGTGCTGAAAAGCGCCTGCCCCGTCTTGGTTTCGGCTTCCGTCTGTGCCGCCTGTTGTTGCAGCTTGACAACATCGGCATCGGTGAGTACAGTGTAGCCATAGTCCCTCGCTGACTTTTCATGGGTGTATTGGACACCGTTCGACGTAAGCAGCGGGGGACTTGTCGTATCCACATAACGCAGGCGGCCTTCTTTCGTCCATTTGGCAAAGGCGTGTTCGGCGTTGTTCTTGCCGTAGATACTCGCCACTTTGTTCACCATGTAGTAGCGCATTTTGTGGTTCAGGTGGATGGCGGCAACAACGGGCGCGCCGTCGCTGTCCGTGAGTTCCGTCACTGCCACAAAGCCGCCGCCTTTTTCGGTATCGAACACCATCACCGGTTTTTGCAAGGCCTGCGGAATCTGCGCCAGCAGTTCCGGGGTGAGTTCGTGCGTGTTGTCGCCGCGCTGCCCCTGCTCGCTTTTCGGGCGCAGCAGGGAAAAGAGTTTGCGTGTATCGACAATGCGCAGCGGTAATGCGTACGCCCCCAGTGCCTGATAGACCGGCGGGGTTGTGCCGAAGTCGATGGGTTCGCCGCCGATGTTTTTTGCGCCGTCCCAAATGGCACGCGCAATGTTCAGGATGCGGTTGCTGGCAAGGCGCAGGGTGCGCTGCTGTCTTGCGTCCGGGGTTTGGTCGCCCGTTTCCGGTGCGGTGCTGTGGTAGATGTTGGCGTCCGCCGGATTGAAGGCGCCGCCGTTGCCGGTGGCGGATTTGATTTGCGCAGGGTCGGTGACGATGACTTCATCGTTGATGCTCTGTTTGGCATCGCGGGTGCCGCTGTCCACCACGTTGTCGGCCAGTACGCCGTCGTAGCCGTTTTCCCAGGCATGGTCGGCGAGTTCTTCGATATCGTACAGGGTTGCGCCGTTCACTTCGATTTCGTCGAAAGCACCGCGCCCCGCGTAGTCCACATTCAAGGTGTTGCGCGCGTTGACGAAGAGCGGCATGGCGTCCCGTCCGTATTTCTGCGCAAATGCCCGTGAGCGGGTCAGGAAGATGCGCGGCATGTTGAGCGGGGTGTCGAAGGTGTCAAACTGCGCGTTGGTGCCGTGATAGACCACCTGCGGCTCGCCCGTGCGTGGGTTCACTACCTTTGAGGCATTCTTGGGGTCGTTCTGCCAGTCACCAAACCATGCCTTGAACGACGGGGTGCGCACCTGCACCCATTGGCGGTAGTCGAGTTCCGTCTGCCCCGCTGCCTTGGCCTGTTTGTAGGCTGCTTCGCCGCCGTACTGTTGCGCGGTTGCGGCAAATTCCTGTTGCAGGGTTTGCTTCTCTTGCGTCAGGTCTTCGTTTGTTTTAATATTTGCCCTAGAAAGGTTTGCATCTGAACGCAATTGTGAGGGCAATTGTAGCCGGAAGGCGTTCTTGAATTGCAAACCTTTTTCTTTATCCCAATAGAACACCTTGCGTTTCAGGTCGTTCTCTATCTTGAATGCTTCCCGCCCGTACACACTGGTAACGTCTATCAGTTCCACACCCCGTTTCGTTACATTCAATGCCAGCGTCGCAATGACTGGCATCTGTGTCCCGTCAATAAAATCGGTTTCGATAAGTCCGGTTAGTGCGATATAGCTGTTGGGATTGGTCGAATTGGGTGAGGATTTCACGATGGCGATGGGTCGGTTTAATTGTTCCGGCAAACGCTTCAACGTTTCAGCATCCAGGTTATGCCCGTAATCTAACCCCAAGCGGCGATTCATTACTTTCTTGATAACCCTGCCGGCAATAAACATTCCCGTATCGGGCAAGCCTGCCAGTTGCAGCGCTTCAGGCGTCGTCCCGAGGCGCACGAACCCCGCGATGTTTTCCCCTGCCGCCACACGGTCAACCGCCCGTGCAAAGGCGGAATCTGCCGCTTCGTCAAGGTTGGGTGCGACGGAAAACAGCGGCATCCCTCCGCCCAATGTCTCGCGCATGGTGTCCGTCACGGTGAAGGAAAGCTGTTCCGCGCCCGTCTCTTCCTGCATGGCGTTTTCCAGCCGGATGCCTTTGTCGGCTTTGCGCAAGAGGGCTTTCAGCGCTTTGGGGACGACGCTGTCGTAAAACGCCTTCATCCCTTCGCCGCCCATTTTCAGCTCGTCGCCTTCGAGGCGGCGCACCCCGTCCGTCTCTTTCTGCGCCAGCAGTTTCCGTGCGGTTTCTTCACCGATGATGTCGTCCAGCTCTTGCGGCGCGGCTTCATGCTCGATGGGCGCGCCGTTGCCTTTGGGGTGGGCGGTCAGGTGCTTGCCGTCGTATTCGATGCTGGCAATCTTTGTTTCCAAGCCGTAGCGGTCGGCGCTTTGCTGGCCGTTGATAAAGGCCACCCGCTGGTAGCCGCCATTGACGGCTTCCATCAGTACGCGTTTCAGGGTCAGATCCACCCATTTGCCGGTTTTGTCCACAAACGGTGCGGCGGCATCCGTCTTGCCTTTGCGCCTGTCCTGCGCCCAGTCTGATTGCAGTTCCTCGACAAAAAGGGTTTGCCCGCCGTCAAAGTCGGTCAGGCGGATGTGCGCCAGCACGTTTTCATTGTTGTCCCAGTGCGGCGACTGGTATTGTTCGACTTTGCCACCATCCGTGGTCAGCAACAATTCGCGATAGTTCTGCCCTTTGCCGGCAAAGCTGTAGTCGCGGTAAACGGTGCTGCCCTCCGCCCGTTCCGTCAATTCCGGTTCGCGCAGGACGCTGCGGTAGTAGTCTTTTTCTTCCTCCGCCCGCCTTTCGAGTTCTTCCAGGGCGTCTTCACGGCTCCCGAAAGTTTGTCCGTCTTCGCCGACCCATTGTTCTGCCGTGCCTGTGGTGTAGGTGGCTCTTTCATCGCCGTCTGCATCGTACACGGTGATATTGCCGTCATCATCCTGTTCGTAGTATTCGCCCCATTCTTCATTTACTGCCGTTTCCGGCTCAACGGTGTCCCCGTATTCATCCTGCCAGACTTCCGTCTCTTCCCGTGTGACGGTGTAGGTGTCGCCATTTGCATTCCAGAAGGTCAATTCACCGTCGTCTTCATTCACCCCTGCCGCTTCGTCGTCTATCCAGTTTTCCTCTTCGTTATAGGCATCCCATGCCTCTTCCTCACTGTCATACACACGTTCATCCTCGCTGGTTGAGCGGAAGCTCCATTTTTGCCTGAGGCCTTCTTCTTCGATGACGACTTGCCCGCCGCGCAAGTAATCCTGCACCGCTTCGCGGCTGATTTTGCCGTCCTGTGCGTCCAGCCATTCGCGGATGCCCGTCCAGAAGATTTCGTCTTCTTTGACTTTCCCTTTGGATACCATGCCCGCCAGTTGTTCTTTCCACGCCTGCGCCGTGCCGTTTTTCATCTGCACGGTGTTGATTTCGCGGGCAAGGGCGGAATAGAAGCCTGATCCCGCGCTGGGCGCCGTCGAATACGCCGCAGCGTCCACCGGCGGCATGCGTTCCTGCCGCTGTACTGCGCGCTCTGCCGCCTGCGCGGGCGGGGTTTGTCGTGCCGCCACGCCTGCGCTTGCCCGCGCGTCGGCGAGGTCGTCCGCACCTTGCAAGGCAGTGATGTCGCGCAAGAGACCGATGGCGTCGGCGTCGCTGAGTTCTTCCTGGGTGATTTGCCGTTTCGTGATCCTGCCCAGTACACGGCGGATGACGTCCGCCATTTTCCCCAGTAATGCCTGCAATCTGGTTCTGCCCGTGGTCGGGGCGAAGCGTCCGTAGCGGGCTATCAGCGCGTCCGCGTTGCCTTGCTCGATGGCGGCAGACAGTTCGGCCAGCGCTTCTTCCATCGCCTGTTCCGGCGTAACACGCACGTCCTGCCCGCTGTTGAGATACGCCGCATTGCGCTCTGCCTGTATGGCTTCCGCAAGATGGCGCAGGGCGCTGTTCTGCCGCAGTTTGCTGAGGGTCGTCTGCCATTCTTTGCCACCCCACACCTGGCGGTAGTAGTCCGCGCCACGGTGGACAAATTCGTGCCACGCCATCCAGGCAATGCGCTGCTCGCGCGTCAGTACGGTCACGCCGTCTATCTCGAAGGCACGGATGAGGAAGAGTGAAAATCCCGGCCTGCAAAGCCACCCTCTGTTTGCCTCACGCAAACGGCTTTTCTTTGCCGGTTCAGGCGGTTTGTGCCAAGTATTGCCGCCTTTTGCCAACCACCCCGCCCGCCGCTAGAATACCGCCGCTTTCTTTATATTACGGAGTTCTCATGCGTAGCGAACGCGTCTGGTTCGGCTTTTTCGTCCTGCTGGCGCTGACCCTCAATTTCGGGTTCGTCTATGGCGACATCGCCAACCCCGAACACCACGACAAGCTCGAACTGTTCTTTGCCTTCATCATCAGCCTGGTTTGCACCATCATGAAATTCGGCGACCGCTCGCATCTCGGTTCGCTCATGCTCGCCGCCAGCCTTGTCGCCGATGTCCAGCTCTTCTGCGCCGTCTGCGCCTGGACCTTTTCCGTCTCGCTGCTCGAATCGAGCACGATGGCGACCATCGTCTCCTTCACCGCCGGGGCGCTCATTGCCAACATCGTCTCGGTGGTGCTGGTCGTCATCGAAGCCGCCACCCTGCGCCGCTGACGCGCAATGAATGAAGTCGTTTACCTCATCCTGCGGCAGATGCGCCGCCCGGCGCTGATCCTGCTTGTCGCCTACTCCGTCGCCATGCTCGGCATCTCGTTGATTCCAACGATAAACAGCGAGGGCGAGCCTTCGTATCTCACTCTCTTTCAGGCTTTTTACTGGGTCAGCTATACCGCGACCACCATCGGCTACGGCGAGCTGCCGCTGCCCTTTTCCGAATGGCAGCGGATGTGGGTGGCGCTCAGTATTTACTACACGGTGCCGGCGTGGTTCTACGCCATCGGGAAGGTCATCGCCCTGTTGCAGGACCCCACTTTCCAGCATGCCCTCAGCGAGAGCCGCTTCGCCCGCCAGGTCGCGAGACAGCGGCACAAATTCTGCATCGTCTGCGGCTTTGGCGAATCGGGGCAACGCCTCGTCCACCTGCTGCTGAACGCGGGCTACCAGTGCGTGGTTATCGACAAAGATCCGGTGCGTATCAGCCGCATGGCGCTCGACCCCGTCATGCACAGCGTCCTCGCCATCAGCGGCGACGCTTTCAGCGTGGACATCCTGCTCAAATCCGGGGTGCAATCGCCGTACTGCCGCGCCGTCATCGCCATTACCGATTCCGAGGCGGTGAACATCAAAGTCGCGCTCGCCGCCCGCCTGCTCACCACCGACCAGACACGGTTCCAGATTATCTGCCGCACCTACACCCGCGCCGGCAGCGCCAATGCCAAATCCTTCAATACCGACGCCGTCATCAATACCAACCAGATTTTTGCCCTGCGCCTGATTACCGCACTGCGCCGCCCGGCAATCGCCGAACTCGTCGCCCGCCTGCAAGGCCGCCCCGGCGAACGGCACGAATCGCCGCCGCAGCCACCCGTCGGCCACTGGATCATCTGCGGCAACGACGCCCTCGGCAAGACCCTGAAACGCTTCCTCGACTACGAAGGCGTGGACTGCACCATGATCGACCCCGCCCTGCAAAGCGCGCCGGGACAAGTGCGCGGCCTCGGCACCGAAGCCGTCACCCTGCGCGAAGCGCGCATTGACCGCGCCCACGCCATCGTCGCCGCCTACAAATCCGACTCCGACAACCTCTCCATCGCCGTTACCGCCAAGGCCATGCACCCCTCGCTCTTCGTCGTCGGCAAACAGAACCACAGCGCCGACCAGCGCCTCTTTGCCGTCGCCGGTTTCGACCGCGTCATGGCCGAAGCCGACCTCATTGTCAGCGAAGTCTTCCCGCGCATCGCCCAATCCCTGCTCAGCCGCTTCATGAAAGTCCTCTGGCACCAGGACGACGCCTGGGGCCAGCGCCTCCTGCAACGCATCACCCTGCTCACCGGCGAACACAACCCGCACCACTATGTCCTCAAAGTTGACGCCCGGCGCGCCCCCGCCGTCATGCGGGAAATCCGGAGCGGCCACCTGCTGCGCCTGCAAAGCCTGTGGATGCTGCCGAACGAACCGCAAACCGCCAACGACGCCATCCCGCTGCTGCTGCTGCGCAACCAGCAGGACATCATCCTGCCCAACGCCGCCACCTCGCTGCAAGCGGGCGACCAAGTGCTCATCCTCTACCACCGCGAAGAAACCGGCTGGCGGATGCAGCGCGCCGCGCGCGACGAACACGAGCTCTACTACGCCACGCACGGCCGCGACAAACCCATCTCCCACCTCATGAACTACCTGCTGAAAAAACTCGACCCATGATCTACTACCAAACCTACGGCCACAGTGCCTCCCAGGCCGTCGTCCTCCTGCACAGCGGCGGCATGGCCGGCGAAGAATGGCAGCCGCAAATCCCCGCCCTCGCACAGCGTTACCGCATTCTCGTGCCCGACCTGCCCGGGCACGGCAAAAGCCCGCTTGACAGCGAACGCCTCACCATCAGCCTCATGGCCGACGCCGTCCTCGAAATGCTTAATGCCGAAGGCATCCGCGAAGCCAACTTCTGCGGCTCCAGCATGGGCGGCGCCGTCGCCCTGTGGCTGACCCTGAAACACCCCGAACGCGTCAAACGCCTCGCCCTCTACCGCATCAGCTACCGCAGCAATACCGACATCCACGCACAAGTGAACAGCATGGCCGACCCCGGCTACTGGGAAAACTTCGGACTCGCCGCCTGGCTATCAAAGCTGCACAGTCCGCAAGGCGGGGCGGATGCGTGGAAACAAGTCATTGCCCGCGTCGGCGACGCCCTGCACGCCACCGGCAGCGAACACGCGCACCGCCTGCACGACCTTGCCGCCATCACCTGCCCCGTCCTCATCATTACCGGCGACCGCGACCCCATCGCCCCGCTGACGGACGCCTGCGAGATGTATCACACCATCCCCGATGCCGATTTGTGGATTATCCCGCACGCTGCGCATATCACCGCCAGCAACACTTGGCGCGCTCCGGCCTTTGCCGAAGAACTGCGCCGCTTTTACAGCAGAAGCGCCAAACACCAGCACTGAAAACGCACTTCCCGCACCATGCCCCGCCTCCCCGCCCTCTGCCTCGCCTGCCTCATGATGGCCGCCCGCGCCGCCGCGCCCGACCTCATCCTCGCCGGCGAATACAGCGGGCAGGACGTGCGCGGCTGGGCGATGAGCGAAAAACTCGACGGCGTGCGCGCCTATTGGGACGGACACCAACTCATCAGCCGCGCCGGCCACCCTTTCCACCCGCCTGACGGCTTCCTCGCCGACTACCCGCCCTGGCCGCTGGACGGCGAACTGTACAGCACGCGCGGCGATTTCGAGCGTATCTCCGCCGCCGTCCGCAGCGCTGACGCCGACTGGGCGGGCATCCACCTGCACGTCTTCGACGTGCCGCAGGCAGAAAGCACCCTCTACCGGCGCCTCGCCACCCTCGCCGCCTGGCTGCGGGATCACCCGCAAGCACGCATCCGCCTCATCCCGCAAATCCCCATCCGCGATACCGCCGAAGTCGATACCGCCCTGCACGCCATCGAAGCGGCAGGCGGCGAAGGCGTCATGCTGCGCGACCCCGCCCGCCCCTACCACGGCGGCCGCAGCCCGTATCTGCTCAAACACAAAAGCGCGCACGACGCCGAATGCACCGTTACCGCCCACCACCCCGGCACGGGCCGCAACGCCCATCGCCTCGGCGCGCTCACCTGCGAAAACGCCCACGGCAGCTTCCGCATCGGCTCCGGCTTCAGCGACGCCGAACGCGAACACCCGCCCGCCATCGGCAGCACCATCACCTACCGCTATCGGGGCTACACCAAAAAAGGCACGCCCCGCTTCGCCACCTACCTGCGCGCGCACAACGAGCCATGAACACCGCCTGCCGCCACCGCCTGCAATCCGTCATCTGCTGCGTCGCAGAGCACTAACGTGCCCTGCCCGCCCCTCCTGACAACCAGCCCATCGACCCACACTGACGCCACAGCCGCATGTGCGACACCTGCGCGCGCCGCACCAATTCTTGCGCTTGCCGGCTACCCGCCCCGTGCGCACAGCCTTCCGCCCTTCCCTGCTCCCTGGGCGACCGGCGGCACCTTGCTTCACCCCGTCTGCACCGCGTCCATGATACGCAGCCTGCGTTATAATACGCATGGCTTATCACTAAAAACCACATCAACCCTCAGGAGTTCCCCATGGATATTCTCACCCGCATGCACGCCTTGCCGCTGTCCCGCTTCCATTTCCACCTGCTCGGCCTTATCGGGCTGGGCTGGATGTTCGATGCGATGGATACCGGCATGGTGTCCTTCGTCCTTGTTACCCTCACCGGCGAGTGGCAGCTTGACAAGCAGCAATCCGGCTGGATCGTCAGCGTCGGCTTCATCGGCATGGCGCTTGGCGCAGTATTGAGCGGCTGGGCGGCCGACCGCTTCGGGCGGCGCAACGTCTTCGCCGCCACGATGGTGCTCTACGGCGCGGCGACGGGGCTTTGCGCGCTCGCGCCCAACCTGCCGTTTTTGCTCGTCAGCCGCTTCTGGGTCGGCTTCGGCCTCGGCGGACAGTTGCCGGTGGCGGTATCGCTGGTAAGTGAATATGCGCCGCCCCGCCTGCGCGGCCGTTTCATCGTCCTTCTGGAAAGCTTCTGGGGACTGGGCTGGCTCGTCGCCGCCCTCGTTTCCTACTACCTCATCCCGCAATACGGCTGGCGCAGCGCCTTCGCTATCGGTGCCGTGCCGCTGCTCTACGCCTTCGCCGTATGGAAACACCTGCCGGAATCCGTGCCTTACCTGCTCGCGGCAAACCGCCTTGATGACGCCCACGCCCTGCTCTGCCGCCTGGAACAGCAGGCGGGGCTCACGCCCGCCGCGACCGCCATCGCCCCGCCGGTGCCGGAAAAAACACGCAACCGCCTCATCGAACTGTGGCAGACGCCCTTTGCCAAACGTACCCTGATGCTGTGGCTCATCTGGTTCGGTATCGTCTTTTCCTACTACGGCATCTTCACCTGGCTGCCGAAACTGCTGGCAGAACAGGGCTTTGCCGTAGTCAAAACCTTCCGCTACATGCTGGGGATGATCCTCGCGCAACTGCCCGGCTACTTCGCCGCCGCCGTGCTGGTCGAAGTCATCGGGCGCAAGGCGACGCTGGCGGGCTTCCTCGCCGCCTGCGCCATCTGCGCCTACTGCTTCGGCCACAGCACGACCACGGAAGAAATCATGATTTGGGGCAGCCTGATGTCCTTCTTCAACCTCGGCGCCTGGGGCGTGCTCTACACCTACACGCCGGAACTCTACCCGGTGCGCTGCCGCGCCTTCGGCTCCGGCTGGGCGGGTGCTATCGGCCGCATCGGCGGCATCATCGCACCGCTGGTAGTGGCGGCGATGAGCGGCAGCAGTGCCGGCTTTGCGCGGATATTCGTGATGTTCGCCGCCGTGCTTGCGACGGTGGTCGTGGTCATCGTCGTCCTCGGCGAAGAAACCAAAGGACGGACGCTGGAAGAGATCAGTGCGGGGTAATCATGCCGGAGATAAAAACAGCACCATTTGGTGCTGTTTTTATCTTGAAATTATCCGCAGTAATCAAAGTCAGCAACTAATGTACCGTAGGGCGGGCTTTAGCCCGCCGCAGCGATATTGATGGTGGGCTAAAGCCCACCCTACGAACCCTGTTTTATTTCTTGGGATCGGTATTACGCATTCCGGACAACGATGTCGGCAACCCAACTGGCCAATTCCGGATATTCTGCGCCATCAATAACAAATTCTTGTCCCTGAGAAAGAATACGCAAAGCGACTTTATCTTCCGGTATGGTATCATCCAGAGTCCAGCGGGTGAGATCTCCGTGTGAACTCAATGCGTTTTTACCGTCTTTTGGATAGAACCAGCGGGGTAATAACCAATCTGAACGGGATTTACCGTCTTGTGTGAGTTGCAAGGCCGGAGAATAATACGGGAATATGCCGCCACCAAAGGGTGCCGAAGAGGAAAATGCCGATTTCTGCTTGGCAATATAGACAGTATTGTTTTTATGTTCGCCTTGTACAAAGTGAAAATGCGGATGTTCCTGCAACCAGGCATACGCCGCTTTGTTCCTGCCGTCATCTACGGGTAATACCTCTTCTATCTCCAGCCAGCCATAGAGCATATGCAGATCGGGAGCATCCGGTACATAACGCCACTTACCTTCGTATTCTTCCACTCTGCGGAACCAGCCGAAAAAGAGGAAAACATCATCCTTGCCGACCTTGCGGTTGGCTAGATAAGTTTGTGCTGCATTCACCTGACCAAAAGCAGGACGCCAACCGGCAGGACGTTTGGTAGGCGGGCGGTTCAAATCCGGATCGAGATGAACACGGTAGTCAATGGTTTTACCGGTCAGCTCGGCAACCATCTTGCCGACATCGACGCCTTCCAGCCATACATCGTCAAAAGTATATTTGCCTTTTTCTGCCGGAATCGGCAGAGACAGCATCCTGCCATCAGGCAGGATAGGGCTTGCGCCACCGCCATTACTGCTGTCAAAACCCTTGCGGGAAATGATAACTTTCATATTGTTACTCCTTCTTATGAACATTTTTTGCTTGAAGAAATGGTTGCGGTTTGGCGGGATGCCGGTTCGGCAGGCTCGCCCAGTTTTCCGCCCACGCTTATATCTTTTTCGTGCAAAACACGGTTAAAGAAATCGATGAAATCGCTTATAAACGGATTATTACTGTTGGAACGGTGCCCTTGTTTCCTTGGCGTAATCCTTTTTAATTCTGGAGGAAGTATAATTTCATACTGATCTCCCCGACCAAAATACCAGAATTTCCCGCCAAGCAAGACATTTTTTCCATCCAGTACATCGCGTTGGTACGCATCCTCTCCATGTCCTGACCAGGAAGGCAGACACTTATATCCGCCATTTTCATCGCTTATCCAGATACAATCTCCTGGTTCAAATTCATTATTGGGAATTTTGCCGCGCAGCATTGCATCGCTTTTACATAGTTCAGTATACTCATGCCAGGATAATTTTTTATCTACAACCATGCAGTACACAATACGGCCAGAGTCTTTACCACAGCCAAAACCCACAATAATATCTTCTTTTTTAGCTGCTGACCTAATCTTGGGCTTGCATATTGCCAGAGTGCATACACCGCAATAAGGATTGGGGGCTACCCCTTTGTCATAAGCCACTTTATAAGTAAACAATCTTCGGTTAGATGATTTTTCCAGATACATTTTTTTCTCCCGGTTTGGAACAATTAGCAATATTTTAAAGACAGGCTGTTTGTCATCATCCTGCATTATTAAAATACTATTGAGCAATTAAGCAAAAAACATGCCAATTACATGATGGCTCTATAAATCCCCGCATCCCCCTCACTGAAACAGCAGAAAATCACTTTTTCTATTTGCGGGCATTGCGGCAGGGTATCGCGTACGGTGTGCAGCGCGATTGTTGCCGCCGCTTTGCCGGGATAGCCGTACACGCCGGTGCTGATGCAGGGAAAGGCGATGCTGCGTACTTGGTGGGCGTCGGCGAGGCGCAGAGAATGGATGTAGGCGGCGGCGAGCAATGCCGCTTCGCCCCGCCCGCCGCCGTGCCAGACGGGGCCGACGGTGTGGATGATGTAGCGGGCGGGCAGGCGGTAAGCGGCGGTGATTTTGGCTTCGCCCGTCGCGCAGCCGCCCAGTTTGCGGCATTCGGCGAGCAGTTCCGGCCCGGCAGCGCGGTGGATGGCGCCGTCCACCCCGCCACCGCCGAGCAGGGTCGGATTGGCGGCATTAACGATGGCATCGACGGGCAGGGTGGTGATGTCGGCGACGGTGATGGTGATGTCGGCGTGGGTGGGTGTCATGGTTTTATCCTCTGTTTGCGGCCTGCATGATAGACGGGCAAGCGTCATTTACCGTCGCCTGGAAACGGCGGAACTTCCGCGCGCGCCAAAGTCCGTTTATTGCCGGCTCTATCCCCCTTCCGGGCCCTCACAAAAACGTTCGCGTTTTTGTGGGAAGCGGTCCTCCGCAAGCGAGGGACGGTTTTTCTTTATGCTACCGGCTTCATTCCGGGTTTCTTCTTTTGTCGTGCACGAAACGGCGGGCAAAAAAAGAAGGATAGTTGCCTATCCTTCTTTCGTTTATGGCTGCATGGTTTCAGCTTTCCGGGAAGATGACGCTCAGCAGCATTTTGAAGTTTTCTTTGCCATAGACGGCGTGGGGGTGATTGGCGGGCATCACGATGGATTCGCCGCTGTGCAGCAGGTAGGGCACGCCGTCGATGGTAAATTCGCCTTCGCCGTCAAGAACGGTAACGAGGGCATCGCCTTTGGATTCGTGCGTGCTGATGCCTTCGCCTTTGGCAAAGGCAAAGAGGGTTAGGCCGACACCCTTGTTTTGCACCAGGGTTTTGCTGACCACTTGTCCTGCGCTGTAATCGACGAGGGCGGCGAGGGTCAGCACTTCGGCTTTTGCGATGTTTTTGAGTATGTCGCTCATGGTTATCCTCCGTTGTATGTGGCACCGGTTGCCACGCCGCAATGATAACCCTTGTCAATCGGGATTGCAGTACGCGGCGGCAGGCGGCAAGCGCGGCAACACCGGCATGAATGTGTCGCCGGGCGGGCGCTTTCCCCCGCAAGCGGGAGTGTTTCCTTTTACAATAGCCGCCCGTTTCCCCCGTTTTTTCCGTAGCCAGAGAGGAGTGCCGCGTATGGAAAGCATGAACCTGTATTTCCTGATTTTTGCCTTTTTGTTTTTTATCAGTGTGATAGCCACCCGCCTCTCGGCGCATATGGGGATGCCGCTCTTGCTGGTCTTCCTCGGCGTCGGCATGCTCGCGGGCGAACAGGGCATCGGCGGCATTCAGTTCGGCAATTTCCTCGTGGCGAATCTCATCGGCCAGCTCGCGCTCGCCATCATCCTGCTCGACGGTGGTTTGCGTACCAGTGTTGCCAGTTTCCGCATTTCGCTCAAACCCGCCATCGTTCTGGCGAGCTGGGGCGTTATCGGCACGGTGCTGGTACTGGGGCTGTTCATCACCTTCTTCCTGAAAGTGAGCTGGCAGATGGGTTTCCTGATGGCGGCGATTGTCGGCTCGACGGACGCGGCAGCGGTGTTCTCGCTCCTGCGCAGCAGCGGTGTGCGCCTCAATTCGCGGGTGATTTCCACGCTGGAGCTGGAAAGCGGCGCGAACGACCCAACCGCCATCTTCCTCGTGACCGCGATGATTTCCCTCTTTGACACGACGCAGCAGGCGAGTGTGTGGTCCTTCCTGCTGATCCTCTTCCAGCAGATGGCGCTCGGCCTGCTCTTCGGCGTGCTGGCCGGACGCGGCCTCGCCTGGCTGCTGCACCGCATCCCGCTCGCCGAAGGGCTCTACGCCCTGCTCGTCGCCTCAGGCGGGCTGATGCTCTTTGCCTTCACCAACCTTTTTGGCGGCAGCGGCTTCCTCGCCGTCTATGTCGCCGGCATCCTCATCGGCAACTCGCGCAACCCCGCCAACGAACACATCTTCAACGTCATGGACGGCTTCGCCTGGCTGGCGCAGGCGTCGCTGTTCCTCATGCTGGGGCTGCTCGTTACCCCCAGCCGCCTGCTGGAAACCGGCTTTTCCGCGCTCATCATCGCCGGCTTCCTCATCCTCGCCGCCCGCCCGTTTGCCGTGGTTACCGGTCTTGTCTGGTTCCCTTCATACAGCAAGCGTGAAACCGCCTACATCAGCTGGGTCGGGCTGCGCGGCGCGGTGCCGATTACCCTCGCCATGATGCCGCTGATGGCGGGCGTGCCGGAAGCGCGCTTCATCTTCGACATCATCTGCGCCGTGGTCATCCTCTCGCTGCTCATCCAGGGTACGACCATCGGCTACATGGCGCGCAAGCTGAAAGTCGTGTTGCCGCCGCAACCCGAACCGCTGGACAGCAAGGAAATCTGGCTCACCGACAAGCTCACCATGCAGCTGCAATCCTTCAAGGTGGCTGAACATTCCAAGGCCGAGCGCAGCCACCCCTACGCGCTGACCCGCCTGAAACAATTCGCCAACGCCCGCCTCTTCGCGCTTATCCGCGACAACGCCATCATGAAAGTCGGCATGAACACGCAGATGAAAAAAGGCGACATCGCCTGGTACGTCTTCCCCGAAGACCGGGGCAGCGAATTTGCCGAACAGTTCTCCGGACACCAGCAAAGCGCGGACGAACAGGCGTTTTACGGGGAAATCGAAGTCAAGCCCTACGTGCGCATGGGCGAACTGGCGACGGCGCACGGCATCGACATCGGCGAAGGCAACGACAACCGCACCCTGGGGGAACTCTTCCGCGAGCGCTTCGGCGATGTGCCGGTTGCGGGCGACCGCCTCGATCTGAACGGCTGCGAAATCACCATCAAGGAACTCGACGAACGCGGCTACATGAAATGGCTGGCGGTGAAAATGCCGCCAAAACCGGAAGAACCGCCGCAAGCGGAAGAACCACCGCAAGCGGCAACAGACAAAGCCGCCGCGCCTGCCGGGGAAAATGCAGGGAGAAGCTGTGGCGCAGGAACAGGCGGCGGGATAGCGTCATGACGGCAACAGCAGACCCGCGTCAAAACCCAACCCTGGCGATATACATCCTCTTCCCCGCCGACGGCGTCATGTCGCTCACCGGCATCATCATGGCCTGCGCCATGCGGCGCGAGACGGCAGGCACGATGTACGGCACGCATCTGCGCTATCTCATCGCCACCTTCTGGGGCATGATTTCCGGCACATTCCCCGGCATCGTCCCGGTGCTGCCGGTACTGCAAGATGTCAATACGCAGGGCGCGGACGATGCAGCCTTCAACTTGCTGCTTGCCGCCTTCATCACCTGGGGGCTTACCGCCCTGTGGTGGCCCATTCGCCTGATTTACGGCCTGATCCGCCTGTGCAAGGCGCAGGCGGTATAGTCAAGGCAACTCAAAATCCCTGCACCATGAACAACATCTCTTCTTCCGCCCCGGCTTGGGGCGTTCACCTGCGCCTGCTCGGCATGGTCATGTTCTGGGGCGCGTCGTACTCCTGGGCGAAAACCGTGGTCGCCACGGTGCCGCCCGTTACCGCCGCCACCATCCGCTTCTTCCTCGCCGCGCTGGCGCTCTTCATCTGGCTGCACCACCTGCGCCGCACCCGCCTGCTGCTAGCGCTCACCGCGCGGCAATGGGCGGGGCTGACGCTTGCCGCCATCAGCGGCATCGTGCTCTACACCATGTGCTTCATGTTCGCGCTGCGCTACATCGATGCCGGACGGGCGGCGGTCCTGTTCGCCCTCAGCCCGGTGCTGACCCTGCTCCTCGCCGCCTGGCTCTTCCGCGAAAAGCTCAACCTGCTGATTGTGGCGGGCATACTGCTCGCGGTTACGGGCTCGGCCATCGTCATCGCGCGCGGCAACCCGCTGGCGCTGCTGCACGGCCACATCGGCACCGGCGAATGGCTGATTTTCATCAGTATTTTCCTGTGGACGGGTTACACCCTGATCGGGCGCAAGATGCTCTCCGGCATGGACGCGCTGACGACCACAGTCATTACCCTCTTCCTCGGCGCGTTGCTGCTCCTGCCGCTCAGCCTCGCGCTGGACGGCACGGCGGGCTGGGCGGCGCTGCTGCACGCCACCCCGGCAACCTGGGGCGCGTTGCTGGCGCTGACCTTCGGCTCGACCGTGCTCGCCTATGCCTGGTATTTCGACGGCATCCGCGCGCTCGGCGCAGGCAACGCGGCAGGCTATCTCACCCTGGAACCCGTCTTCGGCGTCCTCTTCGCCGCGCTGTGGCTGGGCGAGCATCTGCACCTGTCGCTCATCGGCGGCGGCGCGGTGGCCGTCGGCGGCATGGTGCTGACCTACATCGGCCGCAGGCGCTGTCGCCCGTCTGCTCCATCAGGCTGATGCCGTAACGCAACAGCCCGCAGGCGATGCCCCACACGACCATCGCGATGAGGGCGTCTGGCAGGCGCCGGGTGACGGGGCGGCGGAACAGCAGCAGGAGCAGGTGCGCGCCAAAGCCTCTGCCCCCTGCCCGTCATGCAGGCGGAGAGTAATCCGGTGCCGCTGCGCCTTCCGGCTGCGTGGCAAGCCCCAGACGGCGCAAAAGCAGCGGCAGCAGTGCGGACGGCAGCTCGGCATGATAATCGGCGACGCAGGTGCGCGCTTTGAGCGCCTCCGGCCAGGCGGCGGTTTTCACCGCGTCCTTGCCGCTGATGATGAGACTGCCGCCCACGGCAAAATCGGCGGCAGCGGCAGGCAGGGCGGCGTGATCGGGCAGACTGCGGCAGGCGGCAAGGGTTGCGCCCTGTGCGCGCAGGCCGGCAAAAAAACGTTCCGGACGGGCGATGGCGGTCAGCGCGTACAGCGGTGGTTCAAGCGCCGTCAGCGGACGCAGCCCGCCGCCGCCGAGCGGACGCACACCGCCGCTGCGGTAATGCAGCGGGTAGCTGTGCGGATGCGGATAGCGCGCGGGATCGGCACTTAGCACGCAGTCGGCACGCGCCAGACGGGCGGGCGGTTCGCGCAGCGGTCCGGCAGGCAGCGGCAAACTGTTGCCGAGACCGAGGTCGGCGGCGATGACGACGATTTCCACGTCGCGGGCGAGGGCGTAGTGTTGCAAGCCGTCATCGGCGATGAGCAGGCGGGTTGCGGGGTAGTCGCGGAGGAGTTTCTGCGCGGCGGCGGCGCGTTTTTTGCCGACGACGACGGGGGCGCCGGTCGTTTGCCACAACAGCAGCGGCTCGTCGCCGACCACGGCGGCATCGGGACAGGCGGCGACATCGGTAACTGTTCGCGCACTGCCGCCGTAGCCCCGGCTGATGATGCCGACGGGGATGCCGCGCGCGTGCAAGGCACGGGTGAGCGCCAGCACCAGCGGCGTTTTGCCGCTGCCGCCGACGGTGAGGTTGCCGACAATGACCACGGGTACGGGCATACGCCGGCTTGGCAGGATGCCGCAGCGGTAAAGCGCGCGGCGGGCGGCGCTGATGGCGGCGAAGAGGGCGGCAAGCGGTGTGAGCAGGAGGCTGATGGCGTTGCGGCTGCGCCAGAAGCGGGGGATGTCGCGCATGAGTGGGTTCCTGTGGTGGGTGGGATGTGCAAAAGGGCGGAAATCCGCCCTTTTCTCATTGTGGTTCAAGACCATTCGTTTTTTGCGGCGCGTTCGCGCGCCGGCGGGTATGCAAAGCCCGGTTGCCGGGCGCGCTTCATTTTTATACTGCGGGTATATAGGGTCTGTTGACACTAGTGCGCGACGCCGGCCTTGTCCAGCATGAAGACGACCATGTCGTGAAATTGTTCGTCGCTGATGGCGGAGCCGCCTTTGGCCGGCATGCCGCCGATGCCCTGAATGCCGCTTTTGACCAGGGCATCGAGGCCGCCTGCCTTGTCGAGGTGTGCCTGCCAGGCGGCGGTATCGCCCAGTTTCGGCGCGTTCAAGAGGCCGCTGCCGTGGCAGGCGGCGCAGATTTTGTCGTACTCGGCCCGGGTGTCGAAGGCGGCAGGGGCACCGGCGGCGCCCGCCAACCCGCTGTCGTCGGCAGTGGTGATGGCACCGACGGTCAGCACGCCGACGGGGGCGAGGCGCGCCGCTTGCAGGTTTTTGTTGATGGCGGGCGGCGTGCTGCCGCCGCCCCAGATGACCAGCGGCAGGATGAAGAAGGCGGGCATGAAGAGCGCTAGGATGACCATGATAAATTTGGTCTGTTGCGGGATGTTTTGCGTCATGATGGGTTCCTTGTCGTGTGTTTTTTGCTGCTGCGGCAAGCCGCGCCATCTTTATTTTATAGAAGCGCCGTATGCCGCCGCATGCGTTTATCTGTATGTTTGTTACGGTTTTTTCGCTTGTCGCCTATACTTCGCGCTTTTTCTGCGAGGGGGTTTGTGATGGCAGACGCGTCAAAGGTGCATTTTGTAACGGTATCGGCGGCGGATAGCGGCCAGCGGCTCGATAATTTTCTGCGCAGGCTGTATCCGGCGCTGCCAAAGAGCCGCATTTACCAGATGCTGCGCCGGGGCGAGGTGCGTCTGAACGGTGGGCGGATCAAGCCGGAGGCGCGCATCGGCGCGGGCGATACACTGCGTCTGCCGCCGGTTGCCGCCGGGCAGCGCGCCGCGCAGACGGTGCCGGGGTTCTGGTGCGAGCGGGTGCAGGCGGCGGTGCTGTTTGAGGATGAGGATTTTCTGGTGGTGAACAAACCCGCCGGATTGCCGGTGCATGGCGGCAGCGGGCAGGATTTCGGCCTGATTGATGCGGTGCGGCAGCTGTGGGGCGCAGGTTATGCCGAACTGGCGCACCGCCTCGACCGCGACACATCCGGCGTGCTGGTGCTGGGCAAGCACCGGCAGGCGCTGGCGGGCTTTCAGGCGCTGATGCAGGCGGGCGGCGTGGAGAAGCGCTATTGCTGTCTGGTGGATGGCGTCTGGGACGACCAGGTGCGCGAGGTGCGGCTGCGCATGGCGAAGGGGCAGTTGCGCGGCGGCGAGCGCATGGTGGTCAGCACGGAACATGGGCAGGAGGCGCGCACGCTGTTCCGCATCGGGCGGCGTTTTGCCGGGGCGACGCTCCTGGAAGCGCGCCTGGATACCGGGCGCACGCATCAGATCCGCGTCGCGGTGCAGTCGCGCGGGCACGGTATCGCCGGCGACGACAAATACGGCAAGCGCGAGTTCAACCGCACCATCCGCCGCCTCGGTTTCAAGGGGATGTTTCTGCACGCGGCCTCCATCCGTTTCGTTTATGATGACTGCCCCATTGCGGTCAGCGCGCCGCTGCCTGCGGCGGCCGCCCGCCTGTTATCCACTCTTGATAAGGAATCTGTATGAATTTTGATGAAGAACGCGCCCTTGCCATCGTCGCCCACGAGGCCATCGTCGAGACCCGCCGCCGCCGCCGCTGGCAAATCTTTTTCCGCTTCTTCTGGATGGGGTATTTCCTCCTGATGCTGCTGATTCTCCTCAGCCTGGGCGGGGGCGACCGCGACAACGCGGCGAGCGGCCCCGGCGTCAGGCACATCGCCGTGGTGCCGATTCAGGGACTGATTGCCGCCGACAGCGACGCCAACGCCGATGACACCATCCGCAGTCTGGAAAAAGCCTTCAAGAACCCGCACACCGAGGCCGTCTTCCTTGACATCAACTCCGGCGGCGGCTCACCCGTGCAATCCGGCGAGATTTACCGCGCGGTGAAGCGCCTCAAAGGAGAACGCAAACTGCCCGTCTATGCCGTGATTGCCGATGCCGGTGCCTCAGGCGCGTACTTTATCGCCGCTTCAGCGGATGAAATCTACGCCGACCCAGCCAGCATCGTCGGCTCCATCGGCGTCATCAGCCAAAACTTCGGCTATCGCGAACTACTCGGCAAGCTCGGCCTCGACCCGCGCACCTTCACCGCCGGGGAACACAAAAACTTCCTCGCCGGCGACCAGCCGCTCAAGCCCGAAGAAGTCGCGCATATGCAGGGACTCCTAGATAACATTCACCAACAATTCATCAAGGCGGTGCGCGACGGACGCGGCAGCCGCCTGAAAGAAACGCCGGAAATGTTCAGCGGCCTTTTCTGGACGGGCGAACAGGCATTGCCGCTCGGCCTCATTGACGCCCTCGGCGACAAAAACACCCTGCGCGACGCCAAATACAAAGACCTGAAAATGATCGAATACAAGCGTGACCGCAACGCCTTCGAGCGCCTGATGCGCGACGTGGGCAGCGAAACCTCAGCCGGCCTGCGCCGCGCGCTCGATTTCAGCGAGCAGGTCAACCCCATGCAGCTCAAATAACCCGCGCAGCGCAATCAGCGGCAAACCAACCAGGGCATTCGGATCACGCCCCAGCAACGCGTCGAAAAGCAGAATGCCCAACCCTTCCGACTTGAAACTGCCCGCGCAGTCAAGCGGCGATTCCAGCGCCACATACGCGCGCACCGCCGCCTCGCTGAGCGGGCGGAACTGCACCTCGAAACGCTCCACCACGCTGTGCACCACCGCGCCCCGGCGCAGGCACAGCCCCGTCAAAAACAGCACGCGCCGCCCGCTGAAACGCAACAGCTGCGCCACCGCGCGCTCGACCGTGTGCGGCTTGCCGAGAATATCGCCGTCCAGCGTCGCCACCTGATCCGAACCAATCACAAACGTCCCCGCGTCAGCAGCGGCCGCCTGCGCCTTCGCGACAGCCAGCCGTTCGACCAACTGCGCGGGCGCTTCGCCGGGCAGCGGCGATTCATCCACCTCCGGCCGCGCCGTCGCAAAGGGCAAACGCAAAGTCTGTAAAATAGCCGCGCGAAACGGCGACGTACTCGCTAAAAGCAACTGCATAAAACCTCCAAAAAACACGAGTTGTTTCCAATGGGACTGAGACAAGGCGGCGAGCCGGAGACAGTATGTTTAATACGGCGCGGGTTTCCGATAAAACCGTGCAGCGATTTTTATGGGTGCCCGGCGAGGCCCGCCAACACCGTATCAGTTCCATTTGGAACGACTAACACATCATAAAGGAAGCCCTTTGCAAGAAGAACACACTCCGCCCCTCGCCCGGCCGCGCTACCTCGGCCACTGGCTGCTCTGCGGCCTCTTGTGGCTCATCGTGCAACTGCCGCAGGCGGCGCGCATGACCACTGGCGGCTGGCTCGGCCGCCTCTTCTTCCGCCTCACCCCCTACCGCCGCGCCATCAGCGCCGCCAACCTCGCCATCGCCTTCCCCGAACTCGACACCGCCGCGCGGCAAAAACTGCTCACCGCCCACGCCGAAAGCGTCGGGCGCGGCATCATCGAAACCGGCATGGCGTGGTTTCTCAGCGAAAAACGCCTCCTCGCCCTGTCGCGCTTTGAAGCCGACCCCGCCGCGCTTGCCCTCCTGCGCGACCCGCACACACCGGTCGTCCTCGTCGGCTCGCACAGCACCCTGATGGAACTCGGCGTACGCCTGCTCGGCCTCTACGTCGAAGCCGGCGGCATGTACCGCCCGCTGAACGACCCCTTCTTCCACCACTGGATCCGCCACCACCGCGCCCGCGCCGCCACCGAACTCATCCACTACAAAGACATGCGCCACACCTTGCGCTTCCTGCACGCGGGCGGCAACCTCTGGTACGCGCTCGATCAGGACATGGGGCCGCGCGTCAGCGTCTTCGCGCCATTCTTCGGGCTGGACGCGGCCAGCGTCAACATCCTGCCGAAACTGCGCGAACGTACCGGCGCGCACTGGGTGCCGGTGTACATGTGGCGCGAAGGAAACCGCTACATCGTGCGCGTCGCCGCCGAAATCAAACCGGAAGAAGGCGAGACGGATACCGATGTCATGCGCCGCGTCAACGCCGCCTACGAAGCGGAAATCCGCCGCTACCCCGAACAGTACTACTGGCTGCACCGCCGCTACAAAAACCGTCCGGACGGCAGCCGCTATCCCTATCCGGAACGGCGGCGACGCTAACCTGCCCCGCTTCCCCTTTTCCTGCCGCCCACCCGCCAAAACACCATGCAAACCACCCCCACCACCCTCTGGGCCCCCTTCCTCCGTTTCCTCAACAACCCGCCGCTCGTCGCCCTCGTCGCCTTCGGCATCAGCCTCATCGCCATCTTCTACTTCCTCGGCGAATGGCTCTTCCCCGTCATCGTCTCCGTCGCCCTCGCCTACCTGCTCGAAGGCATCATCGGCAAACTCGAACGCTGGGGCATGCGCCGCATGTTTGCTGTCACCTTCGTCTATACCCTCTTCATCGCCGCCATTCTCTACCTCACCATCATCCTCATCCCGGACATCGTCGCCCAGGCCAAACTGCTCATCACCGCCCTGCCCGACTACTTCCGCCTCGCCCAGGAAAAACTGCTGCTGCTGCCGCAAAAATTCCCGAACGCTTTCAGCGAGACCGACATCAAAAACCTGCTCGACAGCATCAACGGCGAAATCGGCAATTACAGCAAGGCGCTCTCCGGCAAAATCTTCAACTCCCTCTTCGTCGTCATCAAGGCGCTGGTGTACATCATCCTCGTGCCGCTGCTCATCTTCTTCTTTCTCAAAGACAAAGCGCTCATCCTGCGCTGGCTGGGGCGCTTCCTGCCCAAACACGGGCAAATCATCCGCGACGTCTGGGCGGAAGTGGACATCCAGATCGGCAACTACATCCGGGGCAAATTCAGCGAAATCCTCGTCGTCTGGCTCCTCACCTACATCCCCTTCCACATCTTCAACCTGCAATACGGCCTGCTCCTCAGCTTCATGGTCGGCATCTCCGTGCTCATCCCCTACATCGGCGCAACCATCGTCACCATCCCCGTGCTCGTCGTCGCCTACGCACAATACGGCCTCACCTCCGACTTCTACTGGGTCACGGCGCTCTACTTCGTGGTGCAAATCCTGGATGGCAACATCATCGTGCCGCTCATCTTTTCAGAGGCGGTGAACATCCACCCCATCGGCATCATCATCGCCGTGCTCATCTTCGGCGGCCTGTGGGGCTTCTGGGGCATCTTCTTCGCCATCCCGCTCGCCACCGTAGTCAAAGCCTGCATGGAAGCCTGGCGCCGCTACCAGATCAAAGGCGAAGAAAACGGCGAGACCGCCTGAACCCGAAACAAAACAACATTCGTAAGGTGGACTTTAGCCACCATCCACAGGATTTCGGCAAGCTTCAGCCCGCCAAGCGGCGTAAATGTCAGGGGCGCGTAGGTGGGCTTTAGCCCACCATAACCTGCCAAGCAGCATAAACACCGAGCCCGCGTAGGGCGGGCACAACTCTGTTCCGACTCGCCCCCGTTGAGGTTATCACCCTGCGGGGGCATTTCTCTAATACAAGGGTGGGCTTTAGCCCCCGAGCAGGCGCAGCCTGCTTTTTGCGTTCTCGACAAGAGCGACGTCAAACGGCGTGGTTACCGGGCTCACCAAGCGGGCACCAACTCCCTCCACCCGCTTGCCGGATACCCGAAGGACGTAAGTAAGGCAAAAAGACGCTTGCTTGGCATAACCCGCCCCGAATCCGTAGAAAAAACCGTATAAATATCAGTATCCAACGAAAACCAAGAACAACACAACGATAAAATCCAAACAAAATCTTGCATCTGCCTGACCGAATGCTACTATCCTGCCATCGTCAACCGCTTCGCAAGGAGGCAGCATGACCCGGCAACGACGGCAGCGGTCGTCCACGATAACCAAGCAACAAAGAGCACCATCACGTACAGCAGCGCTGTGAGCTATGGTGCTTTTTTGCATCTTCCCCATCAGTTCCGCTTGGGATTTTTGCTTATCTCGCTTGCATTATTTAGCAGCATACTGATTGGTTGTAAAAGACAAAATTTCCCCACAGGCGCAACATGGCTGGAAGAAATACAACTCAGCAACGGCAAGGTGATTACCGTGCGCCGCACCGTTGCCGGGAAGCCGTATTACCAAGGGAACGGCTATGAATTCAGACCTACCAGCGATAATGTAGAAGTGGTTGATAGTAAAGGTTTGACAATACCACCTGTGTGGGAGAATAAATGGCGTCCCCTGATTCTTGATCAGGATGCACAAGGCGTATGGTATATAGTGGTAATGTCTTATTTAGGATGTAACGAACTAAGTTCTTTTCCTTATAGCTTATATAAAGTCAATAATGGACGATGGCAGCAGGTTAAGTTTGACAGAACATTGGAGGGTCGGAAAGCCAATTTTGATTGGACTATAAAGCTAAAAAGCGTTCCACCTCTGCTAAGGTTACAGGATAAACCTTTTTCTAAAAATAGTGTTTTTAGATCACCAAAGAGTTATCGTAAGGTTGTATTAGATGAATATCTTTCTATTGATTGTGACAGATCAAATGAAATCAAACTATAGGGGTATTTAATAATGATTACTATAAAAGAGTATGCGCAATTATCTGCCCGACATTTCCTCCTGCTTATAATATTTGGTTGCGTGTTAATTGCCTGTAAAAAACACCCTACCGGTGCTAGTTGGATGGAGGAAGTGCAACTCAGTAACGGCACGGTTATTACCATACGCCGTACTATTACAGGCAAACCGAATATTCAGGCGGGATATGCCGATTTCAAGCCGCAAAACGATCGTGTTGAGGTGATTGACAGCAAAGGCTTAAGCAAGCTGCCTGTTTGGGAAAGCAAGTGGTTTCCGATGATTTTGGATCAGGATGCTCATGGCGATTGGTTTATTATTGTTTATCCCATTTATTGCTTTGACTGGAACAGTAGTTTTCCTTATCGCCAATATAAAGTAATAAACAATTCATGGGAGTTGGTGGAATTTGATTCATCACTAAACGGGAGATCCGCTAATCTTGAATGGAAAATCAAATTGTCATCTATGCCTATTCTTCTTAAATTACAAGATAAAATTTCTAAAAACAGAAAAGGAGATCTCACACTTATTAAACACCGCAAGATTATAATAGATCAAGGTTATCTTTCTGAATGTTGATTTTTTGCTTATTACAGAGGGGTCTTAATTATGGCTAATAAAGAAAAAGTTAATGAATACGCGCAGTTAGCTGCACGTGCTTATGATAGAAAGCCTCAAAATAGAATGTTCATACCTGAAGGATTTGAAGAACTAGAATGGTTAGACGATGATTCAGTAACGGGATTTTCAGCAGGTGTTTATAAAAAAGATAATAAAATAGTTATATCTTTTGCCGGTGCTAACGAAGACTTATTGAAAGATTTTATAGAGGCAAATATCCCTGCCGGGCTTGGGATAGGCTCTGAGCAGATCAGTCAGGCATTTAAATTGACTTTAGAAACCATAAAGAAATATCCTAAGGCTGAATTGTCTTTTACAGGCCATTCATTAGGAGGTGGTTTGGCTTCTATTATGGCAATCTTGTTTAATAAGCCTGCTTATACATTCGACATGGCACCATTTAGATATAGTGCTATAGACGTCTATGTAATAATGGGATTATATAAATATATAAAAGATAATAATGAACATAATTCTGATTTTGAAGAATACGCTAATTATTCATATATATCTACTCAGGAAATTGCAAAGTATGAACTAGAGCGGCGTGAAGATCCCACTAAAAAAGATGACAAGATAGAAGAATTAAAATCCATCCTTATAAAGAATCAATTGGCGCGAGAGCATAATATTAAGCATTGGTACTTAGATGGAGAGATACTGAATCTTATAAGACCGTTGCGCCCATTTGCTGAAAACATTTCAGGAGGAGATACAAAAATAACGGTTGGTAATCAAACTCTAGATAAACTTGGTAGGCACTCAATAATTTTATTACAAGCACTTCTGCGAAATGAAAACTTTAGACAAGCTGTCAGCAAGTTACCAAATTCATTAGAATTTTTTACATCCACAAAACTTTTTGCATCTGAGTCGCCTGAATTCAATGATAACCCGGATTTCATGACTATTGTTGTTAAACAAGATGCTGGTGGTTATAATTCAAATTATGGCACTTTTATTCGTTCTTATCCCATTTTAGAGCATTTAGCATCTGATATGAATAAGATAACGACGCTCAATGATAATCTGCTTAAGAAAAACGCTGTTTTTGCCCAAATGATTGAGTGGTATTACTACCAAACTTTAGATTACAAGTTTAAAGAAGAAACGGGATATTTCTTTAAGAATAAAGAAAACTCTAATGCTCTGCAATATACATTAGCCAAACATACAGGGCTGCCTGATGTAACAGAAAGATCACGTCATTATTCCGATCTTTGGCTAACAAAATATTCCCGCGCAGGTGCTCAAAATAAAGAGAATTTTGAAGGAATCGAAGGAGAGGATCTGGTTGGTAGAAAAGATTTCAAAGGAGTAGATCTTAATGTTTTTTATGAAAAGGAACAATGGACAGTTTCAGCAGATAATGTAAATAACACATCTGCAAAACCTCTGGATTCAGCTAAAACACAGCTTATGCTTGGTGAGAAAGATGCCGATAATTTTATCGGTGGTGATAAGGAAGATTTGCTGGTAGGCGCAGGTAGTAATGATACCTTGTATGGTGGTGCCGGCAATGATGTCCTATACACGGGCTATATGCGTCCTAAAGAGTATGTAGGGATAATGGATTATGGGTATGTAGGAGACATATCGTCAACTAACTCTGCATATGGCGGCAAAGGTAGCGACACGATTTATGGTGATACCAGTATTGACTATTTATACGGCGCTGATGATGAAAAGGGTGAAGATGATACTAGCACAGATTATCTTTATGGTGGCAGGGGGAAAGACTATCTCTTTGGCGGCGCCGGTGACGATTACCTCTATGGTGGCTATGATGAACAAGGCAAAGATGATGATGCTAAAAATATCCTGAAAGGTGGCAAGGGTGATGATCATCTTTATGGTGATGATGGTAATGATGAATTATATAGGGAGGACGATAACGATACTTTGGTAGGTAATGGTGGCAGAGACTCATTAAATGGGGGTGACGGCTATGATACATATGAAGTGGATGAAGAAGACACCATATTGGACTCGGATGGTAAAGGCAGAGTTTTTCTCAATGGAAAATTATTGTCTAAAGCTATATTGAAGAAAGGCGATAATGTATTTAGAGATCAATATGGAAATACTTACGAATGGCCGGGCAATGGAATAATTAGCAGTAATCTGACAATTAACGGAAAGCTGACTATTATTGATTATAGGAAAAACGGTGATTTAGGGATTACGCTAGAAGTCGAACAAGAAGAAGTTCCCCCACCAGAACCGCCACCAGCCTCGCCCCCTTTCAAAGATTCCCTTTCTTTGGATCTGGATGGGGATGGCCAAGTCAATACTCTGCCGCGCAGAGTTGGTGTGCACTTTGATTTGGATAACAGCGGCTTTGCCGAGCAGACGGCTTGGCTTGCACCCGGTGACGGTTTCCTTGTGCTGGATCGTAACAATAACGGCCATATTGATGGCGGCGCAGAACTCTTCGGTTCGGAAACGACGCTGAACAACGGTAAGGTTGCCGAAAATGGTTTTGAGGCATTAGCGGAATGGGATAGCAATGCTGACGGTAAAATCACTGCTGAAGACGCGATTTATCATCGCCTGCGCATTTGGCAGGATAAGAATAGCAATGGTGTCGTTAATATCGGGGAATTGAATACTCTGTAAGCGCACGGTATTGCGGAAATCCATCTGGATTATCAAAATGGTTTTTGGGATGGGAACAACATCAGGCACCGTGAAATCGGGCATTTCACCCGCGCAGACGGCACACCTGGTGATATCCATACGTTATGGTTTGACAACGACCCGGTCCACAGCGTACCTGTGGAGAACCAGCAAGGGAGGGATGTGGAAATCCCGGCAGAAATCTCTGCCTTGCCCGATGCCAAAGGATTCGGCAATGTCTATCCGTTGCGCTATGCGATGGCGCTGGATAAAACGGGAACGCTGCAAAAGCTGGTCACACAATTTGTGCAGGAAAAGGATCCCGCTACCCGTCATGTGCTGACGGATCAAATCATGGCGCGCTGGACGGGAAAAGAAAATGTAACTCCTGGTAGCCGTGGCGTGTATGCGGATGCCGGTCGATTAGCCATCTTGGAAGCTTTCTGGGGTTCGGTTGCTGATGAGAGAGAGCTGAACTGGCGTAATGGTGACTGGATAAAAACGGCTTACAAACAGTTGCATAATATGGTTTATCGCCAACTCGCCAGCCAGACACACTATAAAGCGCTTTATGGTGCGGTAGATTTTTATCAGGATGAAAATGTATGGCGGGCAGATATGGCCAAAGTAAATCAGCAATTATTGCAAGCTTTTACCAGCGGTATGATGTCGGCAGAAGAAATTCATGATTTTCTAATTAATACGGTTAGTGGCTCTATTATCGATAATGGAACTTTACTATATGACATTAAGCAAAGTATTATAAATGATGCAAAAATGTTACCAGATGCAAAAATGAATTCATTACTTAAAGTAGTGATGCATGATAACGATATAATTACTGGAAATGATGAAGATAACTATATTGCCACTTATGGGGGGGATGATCAAGTTAAGGGTATGGCTGGTAATGACACCATTAATACAGGCAGCGGTAATGACAAGGCGTATGGTGGCCTTGGCGACGATACGCTATATGGTGGTGAAGGCAATGATTATCTTGACGGTGGTGAAGGTAATGACACCGTGTATGGTGGTGAAGATGACGATGTCCTCAGAGGTGAGGACGGCGCAGATATTTATGTCTTCAAAGGCAGTTGGGGTAAAGACACGATTTATGATAATCAGTCGGAAAACCGCATTCGCTTGGAGGACTGCTCTTTAGAAGATATCCGCTTTTCTAGAATAAACGGCAGGGATTTACTGATGCGTAAATTGGGCACAGAAAATGAAATTCTAATTAAAGATCAGTTTTCCGGAGAAGGTGTATTGGATGCGCGCTCCATTACGCAATGGGAATTTGCTGATGGCCGTGTATTGTCATCCGCAGAGGTCAACAAACTGCTGCATCAAGGAACGGATGGTGATGATGTGATGGAAGGCGATGCCTACGACAATATTATGGCGGGCAGAGCCGGAAATGACAGAATGTATGGCAATGACGGAAATGACGAAATAGCGGGTGGTAATGGCGACGATCTGCTTAATGGAGGCGGAGGTGATGACCGGCTGAACGGCGATAATGGCAATGACACATTGGATGGCGGCGAAGGTAATGACCGGCTGGACGGCGGCGATGGCAACGATACGCTGAATGGCGGTGATGGTGCCGATATTCTTGCCGGCGGCACAGGTGATGATACCTATATTGTCGGCGATAACGATACGGTTATTCTTGGTGAAAATATGGGTTCCGATCATCTGCGTATAGCCGATGGTACATATACGCCTCTGAAAAATGTCACCATTCAAATGGATATACCTGTTACTCCGGATCAGGTGCAGGTTGTCCGCAAAGATTTTGATGATACGGTTACAGGCGTTGATGATTATTCTCTCTTTGATCCGGAAATGCTTCTTTCCACGCCACACGGAAAGCTGAAAGATACATTCAGTGAAATCCGCTATATGTTGTCGGCTCATCTTCCTTCTCTTGAAAAAGGAGGGGATTATCTTGTCGGCTCTCTTCGGGATGACCAAAATGGGATGTTGCCAAAAGACAGGGCTTTTGTTTTGAATGTGGATGACCGTATTCCTTTCAGGGATGCTTTTTCTCAATGGGCAAGACAGGATCAATACTATTTGAAATTTGATACGGTAAACAAACATTATTTTACCATTACGCCCAAGCCGGGTATTTCAAATGACCTGCTCTTGAATTTTGGCGATGCGGGACAGTTGACGATTGACAATGGCTTAAGCGGAAACTACTATGGCGAAGTCACACTTGCCTTCAAGGACGGCAGCAAGATGAGCATCTCCGAGTTGCTGCAACGCCAACTGGATGTCGCGCAAACGGATGGGAATGATGTAATTCGCGGCTTTGCCGGCAATGATTATCTGCGCGGCGGTGCGGGCAATGACATCCTGCAAGGCGGCGAAGGCGATGATTCCCTGGAAGGTGGCACGGGGGATGATATTCTTTCCGGCGGTTATTACAGCCTGTACTGGAATACGCCGGACAGTATCTATAAAGGGTACTATCAATATCGGGACAGCAAACATGCGGATCAACCATTCGGATCCGACAAGTATTCTTCGACACCTTCACCCGGTTTGGGCAATGACACTTATATTTTCTCCGGAGCTTTCGGGCATGACACGATTATCGATCGTGATGAAACCAAAGGCAATGTTGATACGTTGTGGTTCAAAAACATCACAAGCCTTGATAAATTGAGCTTCCGCAAATTGGAAAACAATTTGGTTGTTGCCACCAAAGATAATCGCGCTTCCGTCACGGTCATCAATCGATTCTCCAAAGACCAGCCTTATTGTGGCGTGGAATCCATCCGATTGGGTGATGGGCAAACCATGAAATTGGATGATGTCTTTTTGGCACCCCTCATGACGCAAGGCAGCGAATATGATGATGTACTGGTGAATACGAGCGATCAGGGTATCAGGATTGATGGTTATGCCGGCAACGACACTATCACCAGCGGTGCGGGAGATGACACGATCAATGGCGGTGATGGTAACGACACAATTGATGCCGGCGACGGTGACGACATGATTGACGGCGGCAGCGGTGATGACAGAATTGACGGAGGTGAAGGCAATGACACCCTTATCGGCGGCAGTGGAAATGACACGATGACGGGCGGCGACGGTGATGACGTGTTTGTTTTTGCCAAAGGCTGGGGGCAGGATTATATTTGGGGCAGATGGACTAGGGATTTAAGTAATGACGTAATCCGCTTTACAGATGTTACCCCTGATGAAATCACAATGCGCGAGCAGGATGGCGACATGCTCCTCACCCGCAAGGGCAGTAACGATTCTATCCGCGTCTCTTCGCAGTTCAGCGAAGGTTCTCCCATCAGTAAAATCATATTCGCTGATGACAGCGAATGGGATCGCAAGAAATTATCTGCCATACTGATAGTAACAACGAATGGTGCCGATACCATCGAAACCAGTATTCCAAACATTACCATCCACGGTGGTGGTGGTAATGACATCATCAGGGCAAAAAACGGAATAAATAATCGTCTCTACGGTGATGCGGGCGATGATTCGCTCAGCGGTGACGGCGAATTATACGGCGGTGATGGGAATGACACGTTGAAAGGCATGGGCAAACTCTATGGAGGCAGCGGTAACGATAATTTAATGATATTGTGCAACACAATGGTGGATGCAGCCTACCCGCTGTATGGCGATGGTGGCGATGGTGATGACACGCTGAGTGTATTTGGCAGCACCGGATTTCATCATTATGGCGATGGTGTAGGTGCAGTTGCACCGCCAAGAGGAGAATCCGTGATCACCTTACATGGCGGCAAGGGTAATGACACCATCTACGGCTCTTTTGAGAACGAAATCTATGAATTCTCTCCGGGCGATGGACATGACACCATTATTGAGCGCGAGGCAATGAAAAGTACCATCTACCTTAGAGCCTCTTGGGATGTCCTGCGCTTCGGCTCCGGCATCACAGCAGAAGATATTCACTATCTGCGCCAAGGTAAGGACTTGCTGATCCGCCATAAAAACGGCACGGACAGCATTACCGTGCAGAACTTTTTCTATACCGACGACCCTGCTTACCACCATTACCGTATCAATGAAGTGCAATTTGCCGATGGCACCGTGCATAGCGACAGCGATATTGACCGCTTCGTCGCGCAGGAAAATCGTGGGGTTAACAGCAGAAATAACGGTATGAACAGCGTGGCGGTAAATGTTGCCGATTTTTCCGGGGGAAAATATAACCAACTGATGGCAAACAGCACCACCCCGGTTGGTATATCGACGGATGCTGTTGACCAAACGGCCTTGCATCATGCGCAGAACCTGGTGCAGGCTATGAGTACATTTGATCAACGCGGTATCAATGCAAATAACCCGATCAGCCCGAACGATAGCAACCTGATTAACAAAATACCGCTGGCACCGTCTCTTTGAGCGAGATAGCTTCGCCAGACCGTGTGTGCGTGATTCAAATGGTCGTCCTATCCTAACTACCCCTCCCCGCAATAGGTATCTACCCGTCTCGCAGCGAGAAGTATAGATGCCTATGCATGTTTGCCATGATTTGCCCCGAAGCCGCATAGGAATTTCCGTATGCAACGAAAAACAAGAACAACACAACGATAAAATCTTGGCAAGACTTTACATCTGCTTGACCGCAATGCTACCGTTCCGCCATCGTCAACTGCTTCACAAGGAGGCAACATGACCCGGCTACGACGGCAGCGGTCATCCACGATGACCCGGCAACCAAGCACCATCACACACAGCGGCGCTGTGGGCGGTGGTGCTTTGTTGTATCCGCGCAGTGAAGGAGAGACAGGATGATCACCATCTACGACATCATGCAATTCATCTATTGGAGTTACTGGGGCGGGATGCTGGTGCTGCTTGCCATCATCATCTTTGCCATCTGCAAGCTCATCCCTGCGGGTGGTTACCGGTTTGTCGCCATCTTCTGTGCCTGCATCGCAACCCCGACATTTTTTATCCTGCCGCTCTTTGAAGAAGATGAAAAAGTCAAAGAAGAACAAACCGCCTACGAAACACGCTACGCAAAAGCGCGCGCTATTTTTGACGAGCGCTGTAAAACCGCCGGCGAGAAAATTTACCACACGGCGGAAAACGTTGAAGGCATCACATTGCTGAATGTGGTTCCAGAATCATCTGATCTTGACTTCTTCGATCCCATGTGGGAAAGAGCCGCTTTAGCATGGGAATCATCTGAAATGGACTATATAAAAGATTACTTAATGTGGGAAGTGAAGGAAAAAGGCTCAGACAAACGGGGGAGACTGTTCATCTATGATACGCGCCCCGGCAGGCACACAGCGGAAAAGCGCTATTGGGGACATGCCTTTGATCTTGCCCCGGATGAAGAAATCTTTTCCGGCTATCGCTATGTGGATGTGAAGCAGCCCTATGGCCGTTATCGCAGATATTGGTATCCGGACGATGCGGTGCGTGAAGACCCAAGGGTTATATTGAGAAGTCCCGTAAAAGGGAAACCATCGCGTTACGCGGTGGAATACGTTCCCATTATTGACCTCAAGGATAGGGAAGAATGGATAGCAGGTGCGACCATCAATATTTACGACATGGAAACGGATGTGCTTATGGCAAGCAAAACATGGTATGCCTTTGAAACAGGATTCGGCCTTGGTGGACAACGTATGCCTTGGCTGGAAGCAATATCTTGCCCTGATAGAAAGGGGCATGATATACGTTTTTTTGTTGACCAAGTTATCAAACCCAAACAAGGAGATTAGGAAATGTCAGAAGAAAAACAAGCCAAAGTACCCGGTGCTGCCGTATTACTGGAAATGGCCAATGTACAAATTGCGGCAGAAGCCTTTAATAGTTAAAGCGTCCAAAACAGTAACAACAAGAAGAAGTAAGGCAGGCTTCTGCCCGCTATTAACCCTATTTCGGCGGGTCGTGTCATTATTTTTTCGGCGATTCGGCTACCGGTTTTCCACCGGCGGCTGCTATGTCGCCGTGTGCAGTACTGCTTCCGCCCACGCCAAATAAGCGGCGCCGGCGGCATCGGCATGCACGCAGACAATCTGCGGGCAATCATAGGGATGCTGCGCCAGGAGCAGCGCCTCCACCGCCGCATAGCGGTGCCGCGCCGTCTTGATCACCAGCCGCACCTCATCATCGCGGCACAGCTCGCCCTGCCACCAATAGCGGCTTTCTATTGTTTCAAACTGCACGCAGGCGGCAAGGTGCGCCGTCAAGAGGGCATCCGCCAGCCGTTCGGCCTCATCGCGCGTGGCAACCGTCGTCAGCACCAGACACAGTTCGGTATTCATGGCAAACCTCACGGGGTAACAAAAAAACGCGGCTATTGTCATACAATAAACATTCTCAACAACACCGGAGACGATAACATGCTGAAAAGACGACAATTCATCAGTGCCACAACCGGCGCGCTTGCTGCCCTGTCCCTGCCGTTGCGTGCGCAAACAGCCGACAAGCTCACCCTGTGGGGGCCGCCGGTCACGCCGAGCGTGCTGCTGGCCATCGCCGCGCGTGACGGCAAGGCGAAAGACATCCGCCCGTTTGACGTGCAGGTCTGGCGCAGCCCCGATCAGCTCCGCGCCGGATTGCTCAACGGTGACATTGCCGCGTCCATCGTGCCGAGCTATGTCGCCGCCAACCTCTACAATCAGGGCAAAAAGGTCAAGCTGTTCAACATCATGAGCGAAGGGCTGAACTATATCGCCGCACCGGTCACGGACGGCAAACCGCTGATAACAAGCCTTGCCGACCTCGCCGGGCACAGCGTCGTCATCCCCTTCAAGAACGACATGCCCGACCTGCTTTTGCAAATCCTCTACAAAAAAGCGGGACTCGCATTTGCCAATATTCACTACACCGCAACCCCGCCGGAAGCGCTGGTGATGCTGCTCGGCGGCAAAGTGGACTGCGCCATGCTGCCCGAACCGCTTTTGAGCCTCGCGCAAATCAAGGGCAAGGAAAAAGGCAAAACGTTCGCCCGTGCGCTGGACGTGCAGCAGCTGTGGGGCGAGGCTTTCGCCATCGCGCCGCGTGTGCCTATCGCCGGGCTGCTTTTTACCGATGATTTCATCAGCAAGAACAAAGACTTCATCGCCGTTCTTAATGACGACCTTACCGCCGCCGTTGCCTGGAGCAAGGCGCATCCGCAGGAGACCGCCGAACTCGCGGCGAAATACTTGCCCTTCCCGCAGGATGCGCTCGCCGCCGCCATTCCGTATTCGCGCTTCGCCGCTATCCCCGCCGCGAGTATCGACAGCGAACTGCTCAACTTCTACACCGAATTACACGCACTGAACGCGAAAATCACCGGCGGCAAGGTGCCGGATGCGGGCTTGTTTTACCGCTGAAACGCCGCCGGTCCCATAGCAAGTCAAAACCGCTCAACCGGCAAAGGACTGCGCACACGACAACCCGGAAATGACGCCGCGCAGGCGGCTCTTCCCTCCCGCCGCCTGCCGGCGTCCCGGTATTTGCCCCGCCTGGCGGGAAGCGGGAGGCACCGCCTCGCGGTTGCCCGTGCAAAGCCCCCTTATAATGCGCGCCTTTCTTTTTCCGGGGCTTCCCTATGTGGTATCTGCTGCTTGCGCCGCTTGCCGGCGTGCTTCTCACCTTTGCTTTCGCGCCGTTCCCGCTTGGCTGGGCGGCGCTCGTGCCGCTCACCGCGCTTTGCTACTTGTGGCAGCAGCCGACGCGGCAGCGCCCGCTCCTGTACGGCTGGCTGTTCGCCCTCGGTTTTTTCGCCAGCGGCCTCTATTGGGTCTATATCAGCCTTTATTACTACGGCAGCGCGCCGCTGCCGTTCGCCATCCTCGCCAATGTGCTGCTGGTGCTGTTCATGTCGCTTTACGGTCTCGCCGCCGGCTGGCTGCTGCGCCGTCTCAGCGCGCCGGGCGGCTGGCGGCGGGTGCTGCTGATTCCGCTGCTCTGGGTGGCGGCGGAATTGTTGCGCGCCTATGTCCTGACCGGTTTTCCGTGGCTGTCGGTCGGCTACACGGCGCTGCACACACCGTTGGACGGCCTCGCGCCGCTCGGCGGGGTCTTCGTGCTGTCGCTGCTGTTGATGCTCATCGCCTCGCTCCTGGCGCGCGCCTGCTTGTCGCGTTCGTGGCGGGTGGCGGCGGCGGCGGTTGCCCTTTATGCGGCGGCAAGCGCGACCGGTCTTTTTTCTTTTGTCGCGCCGGTGGGCACGCCGTTTTCCGTCGCGCTGGTGCAGGGCAACATCGAGCAGTCCACCAAATTCGCGCCGGGGATGATGGAGCGGCATTTGCAGGATTACATCGCCCTCGCCATCGACCGCGAGGAGAGCGTGGTGGTGCTGCCGGAGACGGCGTTCACCTTCATGGAGGAGCAGCTGCGCGCGGATCTCGACCAGCTCGACCGCTATTTCAAGGAACGCGGGCAGACGCTGGTCACGGGCATCCCGGCGGGCGACTTATCCAAAGACATTTTCTACAACGCGGTTCTCGCGCTCGGCGACGGCAAAGGGCACTACTACAAGCACCACCTGCTGCCCTTCGGCGAATACATCCCGCTGCGCAACTGGTTGAGCGTCTTCGAGAAATATGTGGATATTCCGTACAGCAACTTCGCGCGCGGCGAAGCGGTGCAGCCGCCGCTTTTCACCGGCCAATACCGCGCCGGGGTGTCGATTTGCTATGAAGCGGCGTTCGGGCGCGACATCCGCCACGCCCTGCCGCAGGCGGATTACCTGATTAACGTCAGCAACGATGCGTGGTTCAAAGATTCCATCGCCGCCGACCAGCATTTGCAGATGAACCAGATGCGCAGCCGCGAAATGGGGCGGGAGATGGCGCGGGCGACCAACGACGGCTACACGGTGCTGCTCGATGCCACGGGACGCATCAAAGCGCGCCTGCCGCGCTTCGAGCGGGCGGTACTCAGCGGCGAAGTGCAGCCATATGCGGGGCTGACGCCCTACGCCCGCCTCGGCAACACGATTATTTTCACCCTGCTCGCGCTGTACGCGGCGGTGCTGTTCCTGATGCGGAAGCGGTTGCAGTAATGAAAAACCCCGCGCAGGCGGGGTTTTTTAACGACCGGCAGGGACGGCGGAACGCGGTGCCGCAGCCGCCGGCATGAAGGTCATCATCCCCAGGCCAATGCCCATATCCTGCGTATGCGCCGTTTCGCAGGCGGTCCATGCGGCCTTTCATGCCGCAGTCCTGTTTATCACCGCTCGGGCGGGATGGCAGCCAGGCGCAGTGGCTGTATCGGCGGGGTGAGGCGGTAGCGGGCGCGGGTTTCGAGGACGTAGGCGACATTGCCGCGTCCGGGGTAAAGGGCGCAGGGTTCACGCCGGCAGGGGGTGGCGAGGTGGTAGGCGGTGAGGTTGCCCGCCGCGTCGTAGTAGCGGATGTCCAGCGGGATCAGGGTGTTTTTCATCCAGAAGGAAACAGGCTGCGGCGGGTCGAAGAGGAAAAGCATCCCTGTTCCCGGCGCCAGCCAGGGGCGGTACATCAGGCCGCGCGCGCGGGCGGCGTCATCGGCGGCAATTTCGGCACGGATGATGGCTTCGCCGTCGTGCAGCCAGACGTGATCGGCATGGGCGGCAAGACTGAGCGTGAGGGCGGTGAGGGAGAGAGATTTCATAGGCGGTCAGGATGGGGCGTTATTGTCGCGCCAGCACGATAAAGGCCGGCACGGTAAAGAGGAGGATGGGCAAGGTGGCGCCGAGCAGCGGCGGCCAGTGGAGCAGCAGGGCAAGGTTGGCGATGACACCGCTTGTGACGTAGTAAGCGACGCCGAGGAGAATACCGATGACGAGACGGGTGCCCTGTTGGCCGCTGCGGTTGCTGCCGAAGGCGAAGGGCAGTGCCAGGAGCACCATTGCCGCTGTGGTCAGCGGGGTGAGCAGGCGTTGCCAGTATTTGAGGCTTTCTTGGCGGTGGTTCAGGCCGTTTGCCGCCATGAAGCGGGTCAGGGTGTGCAGTTCGCGCAGGGTTTCCGCCGAACCGATGGCGGCAAGGCTTTTGAGGTCTGCCGGGGTCGCGCCGTTTTCCCAGCGCGCAGGCGCTGGCAGGGTTTCTGTGTTTTCTGCACTGGTGCGATAGCGACGCGGGTTGTCGTGCTGCCAGTCGGGGGCGACGTAGGTAGCGCGCTCGGCTTCGGTGATGGTGATGTGGTCGGCATCGGCCTGGTAGTAACGCAGGTGTTGCAGGCTGCCGTCGGGGTTCAGGGCGCCGATGTGGATGATGGTGTCGCGCTGTTTGAGCCAGATGCCCTGGGCGGTGGTGGTTTCTGCGCCTTCGCCGAGGGCGAGGTGGTGGATGAGGCGGCTTTTGGCGGCGAGTTGCGGGGCGAGGGTTTCGCCGTTGACGATGTTGAGCACGCCGATGGTGAAGGCGAGCAGCAGTCCGGCGCGGGCGAGACGCAGGCGCGAGATACCCGCTGCACGGACGACGGCGATTTCGTTCTGCGCGGCGAGTTGGCCGAGGCCCATGATGGTGCCGACAAGGACGGCGGCCGGGGTGAAGAGGATGAGTTTTTCCGATAAAACGAGGAGTTGCTGGATGAGGAGGACGCGCAGGGTGTAGTGGCCGCGACCCAGGTCGTCCGCTTCGGCCGAGATTTGGATAATGAGGTCAACGCTGAGGAGGAAGACGAGGGTGATGAGGGTGGTGATGAGGATGGTGCGCAGCAGGTAGCGGTCGAAGCGGGTCAGCATCAGGCTCTCCTTGTGTGGCGGTACCAGGCGATGAGGATGAGGGCGAGGACGGCGCCGTGCAGCCAGTAGCTGCCGGGTAGCGGCGCGAGTTGGTGTTTGCGGATGGCGACGGTCGCGAGGTCAAGCAGGTTGATGTAGAGGGCAAAGCCGATGAAGGCGGGCAGGATTTTCTGATAGCGGCCCTGGCGCGGCTGGCTGCGCGCGAGGAGCGGCAGGCAGAGGGTGTAGATGATGAGAGCGAGCGCGGGGTTGCTGCGCGTCTGCCACTCGCTGAGGTGTTCAGGGCTGGCGCCAAGTTCGCTGGTCGGGACGTTGCGCAAGCGGGTGTTTTCGCCGGGGAGGGCGTTGGCACCGGGCAGGCGCAGGTCGGCGTTGTCGAAGGTGAAGAGGGTGGTGCGGGTGGGATCGTGGTTATCCGTCCAGGCGAGGCGGCGGCCATGTTCAAGGTAGAGGTGGCGTTCTTGTTCGCTGCCGCCGAGTCGGCCGCTGTCGGCAAGGATGATGCTGTGTCCGTCGGGTTCCTGACGGGCGATGAAGAAGTCGCGCAGTTCGCCATTTTCGATGGCGCCGGTGTGGACGATGGTGCCGTCATCGAGGCGGCGGAAGGTGTTGGGGGTGAAGAGGATCATGCCCGCTTCTTGCTGGGCCTGCTGGCGCAAGCCTTCCTGACCGCGATAGACGGCGGGCAGGAGGGCAAGGCTGAGGGCGAGCAGCAGCAGGCAGATGGGCACGGCGCAGAGGAGGAGGGCGCGGGTCTGGTGGTGGGGGGCGATGCCGCAGGCGAGGATGGCGCTGATTTCCTGGTCGCGGTAGAGGCGGCCGAGGGTCATCACGGCGGCGAGGATGAAGGCGATGGGCATGAGGACGACGAGGAAGCGCACCGCTTGCAGGCCGACGAGTTGCCACACGGCGCTGAACGCCATGTTGCCGCCGGCGGCGGCGGCGAGCAGGGTGGAAAGGCGGAAGCTGAGGAGGATGGCGAGGAGGATGAGGTTGGTAGCGAGGAATACGGCGAGGGTTTCGCGGATGAGGTAGCGGTAGAGTATCGGCATGGTGAGCGGGGTTTGTGCTATGCTTCACGCCTCTTTTTGGCGCGTTTTCCGCGCAGTTTAGCCGAATTATCGAGGTTTCCGTTGATGAAATTTTCTTTGAAGGTGTGTGCGCCTGCCGAGTTGGCGGCGGATGTGTTGGCGGTGTCCGTGGCTGCCGATGGTGCGTTTTCTGCCCGCCTCGCCGCACTGGATGCGGTGTCAGGCGGTTTTTTTGCCGCGCAGCGTGATGCGGGTAATTTCCCGCCCAAGGACGGAACGTCGCGTCTGTTTGTAAACGTGCCCAATGTGGCGGCAGCGCGTGTGATCGTGGTGCGTCATGACGGTTCGGATGCGGCGCTGGAACGCGCAACGGCAGCCGTGCAGGCACTGGCAGATGAGTCCGGCTGGGGCAAGGTCGGGTTGCTGCTCGGCGATGGTGCGCACGCAGCGGATGTGATGGCGCGCGCGGCAGCGTACACGGCGTATCGCTTCGATGCGTTCAAGTCGGATGCAGGCAAAGCGCGTAAACATGAATGGTTGTTTGTCTGCGACCGTCTGGAAAAGGCTGAGGTGCAGGCAACGCTGGAACTCGCCCATGCCTGGGCGCTGGGTACCGCGTTTACCCGTGATCTGGTCAACACGCCGCCGAATGTCTGCACCCCGGCATGGCTGGGCGATCAGGCCAAGGCGCTGGCCAAGGCATATGCGCCACTGTCGGCAAAAGTGCTGAAACGTAAGGAGATTGAGGCGCTTGGTATGGGGGCGTTACTCGGTGTGGCACAGGGTAGCGCCAACGAGCCGCGTTTTATCGTCTTTGAATACCGCCCCGCCAATGCGCAGAACGCGCAGCCGTTTGTGCTGGTTGGCAAGGGCGTGACTTTCGACACCGGCGGGATTTCGATCAAGCCGTCGGCGGCCATGGACGAGATGAAAGGCGACATGGGTGGCGCAGCAGCGGTGTTTGGCGCGCTGAAAGCCCTGTGCGAGGCGGAGTTGCCGCTGTATGTGGTCGGCCTGGTTGCCGCTGTCGAAAATATGCCGGACGGCAACGCTATCCGCCCCGGCGACATTCTGACGTCGATGTCCGGCAAGACGGTGGAAGTGCTCAATACCGACGCCGAAGGCCGCCTGATTTTATGCGACGCCCTAACCTATGCCGCGCGTTACAAACCGCAGGCGGTGATTGATATGGCGACCTTGACCGGCGCGATTGTGGTCGCCCTCGGCGGTGTGCGCAGCGGCCTCTTCGCGAACGATGACGCGCTTGCCGATGCGCTCTTTGCCGCTGGCGAAGCCGCGCGCGATTTGGCATGGAAAATGCCGCTTGACCCCGCTTACCGCGACATGCTGAAAAGCCCGTTTGCCGACTTGCCGAACATTTCCGGCTCGCGCGAAGCAGGCGCGGTCACAGCCGCTGCTTTCCTCTCGGCCTTCGTGGATTATCCCTGGGCGCATCTTGATATCGCCGGCAGTGCCTTCAAGGGCAGCACGCCGAAAGGTGGCACCGGTCGCCCCGTCGGCCTACTGCTGGAATTTTTCCGCAACAAGGTCGCTTGATGCTGCCACAAGCTGCCCTGGAACTGCTGGAACGCGGGCTGGACGCACTGCCGTTTGCCGTCTCGCCTGAACAGCGGGCGCAACTCGCGCAATACCTGACCCTGCTTAACCGCTGGAACGCCGTGCATAACCTCACCGCCGTGCGCGACCCGCTGCAACAAGTGCCGCGTCATGTGCTGGATTGCCTCGCCGTCGTTCCCTATCTCGAAGATGCGCACACACTGGCCGACATTGGTTCTGGCGCCGGACTGCCCGCGCTGCTGCTGGCGGTGATGCGGCCGCAGCTTGCCGTGCTGGCGGTCGAAAGCAACGGTAAAAAAGCCGCCTTCATCCGTCAGGCGGCGACAGCATTACAGTTGCCAAATGTGCAGGTCGCTGCCCAGCGGGCAGAAGACTGGCGAGGCGCACCGCAAGACGTCATCATCAGCCGCGCCCTCACCTCGGCAACTGCCTTTGTGCAAATGACCGCGCACTTCGGCGGCGCACACAGCCGCTGGTTACTGATGAAAGGGCGCGAAGCAGAAAACGTCGAGGCCGCAGGCTTCACGCTGCATGCCGCCCATCCGCTGCAAGTGCCCTATCTTGATGCCGAACGGGTACTGCTTGACATCCGGCGGGGGAACGCATGAGCCGCATCATCGCCATCACCAACCAGAAAGGCGGCGTCGGCAAAACCACTACTGCCGTCAGCCTCGCTGCCGTCTTTGCCGAAAGCGGCGCGGACGTGCTGCTGATTGACATGGATCCGCAGGCCAATGCCACCGTCGCCTGCGGCGTAGACCGGCGCGGCGTCGAGCACGGCGTGATGGACGTCATGCTCGGCACACGCGGCGTCGAAGACACCTGCCTCTATTGCGACAACTCGCGCATCTGGCTGATGCCTGCCAACGCCGACCTGACCGGCTCAGACGAAGCGCTCTTCCGCGAAAACATGCGCCACGCCCTGCTGAAAAAACACATCCACGGCTGGGCGGAACGCTTCGACTGGGTGTTCATCGACTGCCCGCCAACCCTGAACCTGCTTACCGTGAACGCGCTCGTTGCCGCGCACTACGTCCTTGTCCCCATCCAGTGCGAATACTTTGCGCTCGAAGGCGTCAGCGCCCTGCTCGACACCGTCGGCCAACTGCGCCAAACCGTCAACCCCGACCTGCGTGTCGCCGGCTTCATCCGCACCATGTATGACAACCGCTCGCGCCTCACCCGCGACGTCTCGGACAGCCTCGAATCCTACCTGAAAGGCCTGATGTTCACGACCGTGGTGCCGCGCAACGTGCGCCTCGCAGAAGCGCCCAGCTACGGCCTGCCCATCGTGCAATACGACACCAATGCCAAAGGCGCCGTCGCCTACCGCGAAATTGCCGCCGAACTCCAACAACGCCTCGGACAATAAGGAAAAACCATGCAAAAACCCAAACGCGGCGGCCTCGGACGCGGCTTCGAATCCCTCTTGGGCGAAGCCGCCCGAGACGTTATCGCCCAGCCCGAATTCGAAGCCCTGAAACAAATTGACGCCGCCAAAATCCGCGCTGGCGTGTACCAGCCGCGCAAAGTCTTCCACGACGCCGCCCTGCAAGAACTTGCCCAATCCATCGCCGAGCACGGTATCCTGCAACCACTCGTTGTGCGTCCCATCAGCGACGGCCAATACGAAATCATCGCCGGCGAACGCCGCTTCCGCGCCAGCCGCATCGCCGGCCTCACCAAAATCCCCTGCGTCGTCAAAAACTACACCGACCAGCAGGCACTCGCCGTCGCCCTAATCGAAAACCTGCAACGCAGCGACCTTAACATCCTGGAAGTTGCCACCGCCCTGCAACAACTCGTGCAGGACTTCAAACTCACCCACGAAAAAGCGGCCGAACTCGTCGGCCGCTCGCGCTCAGCGGTGACCAACATCCTGCGTCTGCTTGAATTGAGCGAACCGGTCAAAGAAGCGCTCTACAACAACGATATCGAAATGGGCCATGCTCGTGCCATGCTGACTTTAGCAGCGCCCCAGCAAAAACGCCTGCTGGCAGAAACCCTGGAACGCGGCTACAGCGTGCGGCAAATCGAGGCACGCGTCCGGCAGTTACAGAAAAACCCGGATGCATCCCCCAGCCCGCCTCCGCGCGATATCAATATTGACACACTGGAAGACCGCCTGAGCGGCTTCCTTGGCTACCCAGTCGCCATCCGCCACAACAACAAAGGGCGCGGCAGCGTGACCCTCAAATACAACAACCTCGACGAACTCGACGGCATCCTCGCCAAATGGGGCTTCAAGCCATCCTGAAATGCCGCCGGACAGGATAATCACGTGCTTTCCCATCGCGCACAGAAAACCACATTCATCAACATCAGAGAATAAAAAAGAAAATTTCGGATATATTACCGAAATATGGAAATCCGTTGACCCTTGTCAGGCAAGCTCTTATAATCCGCGCCCTACCCATGAAGGAAATCCTGAAATATCTGCTGAAAATACAGAGCATTATCTTGACGATTTTGCTGATTTGCATTTTCCTCAGCCCGTGGCGGGCAACAGCAACATCCGCTCTGTTGGGCGGTGTGCTTTGTTTACTGACCACCGCCCAGGCACTGCTGATATTTTGGCGCTTGCCTGAGGTCCTGCCCGCGCAACGCTTCCTGCAAGCCGTCAGGCAGGCAGAAATACGGAAATGGCTGATGGTCGCCGTGCTGGGTGCCGTATTCGTACAATGCGGACAGCCGCTGGCAGTCTTCATGGGCTTCGCCACAACCTACACCGCCGCCTATTTTTGGGCGATTTTGAAAAAATAGAGGAACATATGGCCGGACAAACCGCTGCGGAAATCATCAATCACCATATGACCAACCTGAGCATTGGCGAAGGTTTCTATTCCCTGCATATCGATACCCTCTTCTTTTCCATCCTGCTCGGCGGCCTGTTCTGCTGGTGGATGCACAGGATGGCACTGCGTTCGCTGCAACACGTCGAAAACAACGAAGCACCGTCATTCGGTGCCAACGTCGCCGAAATGATCTTCGAGTTCATCGACGGCACCATCAAGGACTTTTTCGGCAAATCGCGCGCCGACATCGGCTCCCTTGCCTTCACCATTTTCTGCTGGGTACTGCTCTGGAACGTCATGGACATGATGCCGGTTGACCTCCTGCCCGGCGTCGCTGCCCAATTCGGCATCCATCACCTGAAAATCGTCCCATCCACCGATGCCAATGCCACCTTTGCGCTTTCAATCACCGTCATCACCCTGACCTACATTTATCTCTTCAAAAACCACAAGCCGCTCGGCTTCATCAAAGCCTTGGGTGGTCACCCGTTTGAAGCCAAAAGCATTCTCGGCCAACTGGTCCTTTACCCCATCAACCTCGCCCTGAAAATCGTTGAAGACCTTGCCAAAGTCATCTCGCTCTCGCTGCGGCTGTTCGGCAACCTCTTCGCCGGCGAACTGGTCTTCATCCTGATTGCCTTCCTGCCGTGGTTCGTGCAATTTATCCCCGGCGGCGTCTGGATCATCTTCCACATCCTGATTGTGGTGCTGCAAGCCTATGTCGCCATGGTGCTGTCGGTCGTCTATCTGTCAATGACCGAACCGCACCACTGATTCTCGTTTTTTCTTTCACTTAACCAACCTGGAGGTTCCCATGGAAAAACTCGCCGCTATTGCCCAACTGCAAGGCGCAACCGTCATCGCTGCCGCGATCATCCTCAGCCTTGCCGCCTTGGGCACGGCCCTCGGCTTCGGCCTGCTCGGTGGCAAATACATCGAAAGCAGCGCCCGCCAGCCGGAAATGATGAACCCGCTGCAAGTCAAATTCTTCATCATCGCCGGTCTTTTGGATGCCGTTTCCATGATTGGCGTGGTCGTCGCCCTGATCCTGGTCTTCGGTAGCCCGCTGCTGAGTGCGTTGAACGGCTAATCACGGCGAACTGCCGGAAGGTGTCTGCAACATGAATCTCAACCTGACGCTGATTGGCCAGATCGGCACATTCCTCGTCCTGTGGTGGTTTACCCACAAATACATTTGGCCGCTCTTCGCCGAAGCGACGGAAAAACGCCGCCAGAAAATTGCCGAAGGCCTGAGCATGGCGGACAAGGCAAAACACAGCGTGGCAGCCGCCGAAGAAGAAACCGCGCGCCTCATCGCGCAGGCCAAAACACAGGCAACCGAAATCGTTGGACGTGCGCAAAAACAGGCAGAACAACTGGTTGTGGATGCCCGCACCGAAGCCAAAACTGCGGGCGAGCGCGAAATCGCGGCAGTACGCGACAGTTTCGAACAGGAAAAACGCAAAGCGCGCGAAGCCCTGCGCGGGCAGGTCGCCGAACTGGTAATTCAGGGTGCCGAAAAAGTCATTGGCCGTGAAGTCAAAGCCGATGACCACAAACGCCTGCTGCATGAACTGAGCGAGAAACTGTAAATCATGGCCGAGTCAAAAACCGTCGCCCGTCCTTATGCCAAAGCCATCCTCGCCAACGCAGGCGATGACAAGGCGCAACAACAATGGCGGCAATTCCTGCATACGGCCAAAGCCGTCATGCAGGCACCGGAAGTGCCGGAACACCTGGCATTGCCGGGGTTCTTGCCCCAACTGCAAAGCTGGTTGGAACAACTGCTGAAAAAACAGCGCAAACACGGACTTTATGCCGAAGAAAACAACCTGTTGCGCCTCTTGGAAGAACACGACCGCATCGCCGTACTGCCGGAAATAGCCGACGTTTACGACGAACTGTTCTACGCCAAGAGCGATGTCTGTATGGTGCATATCACCACCGCACAAGCACTTTCGCCTGCTGAAGAAAAAACCTTGCAGGCATTGATGCAGAAGAAAACCGGACGCGACGTAGTGCTGGACATTCACGAAGACGCCGCGCTGATAGCCGGGGTGATAATAGAATACGACGGGCTGGTGATTGACCAGACACTGCGGGGCAGAATGGCTGAATTTGCCCAGAAACTCGATGACTAGGGGAAACGAATAATGCAACTTAATCCTGCTGAAATCAGCGGCTTTATCCAGGAAAAAATAGCCGATTACGACAACAAGGTTGAAAGCAAAGCCGAAGGGACGATTATCAGCCTTTACGACGGTGTCGCCCGCGTACAGGGATTGCGCCAAGCAATGTTGGGGGAAATGATTGCCTTCCCCGGCGGTGTGTACGGCCTTGCACTCAACCTTGAACGCGACAGCGTCGGTATCGTTATCCTCGGTGCATACGAACACCTCTCGGAAGGCGACAAAGTTACCTGCACCGGCAGGATTCTCGAAGTTCCGGTAGGTCGCGAACTCTTGGGGCGCGTCGTCAATGCATTGGGTCAGCCGATTGACGGCAAGGGCGACATCAAAACCCGCGAAACCTCGCCCATCGAAAAAATCGCCCCCGGCGTTATCGAGCGACAATCCGTTGAACAACCCCTGCAAACCGGTCTGAAATCCATTGACTCCATGGTGCCGATCGGACGCGGACAGCGCGAGCTGATTATCGGCGACCGCCAGACCGGCAAAACCGCCATCGCTGTTGACGCCATCATCAACCAGCGCAATACCGGCGTGAAATGTATCTACGTTGCCATCGGCCAAAAAGCTTCATCTATCGCTTCCGTCGTGCGTAAACTGGAAGAACACGGTGCACTGCAAAACACCATTATCGTTGCCGCAACCGCGTCCGACTCCGCTGCAATGCAATACATTGCTCCCTATGCCGGCTGCGCGATGGGCGAATACTTCCGTGACCGTGGCGAAGATGCGCTGATCGTCTATGACGATCTGACCAAACAGGCGTGGGCCTACCGGCAACTCTCCCTCCTGCTGAAACGTCCGCCGGGTCGTGAAGCCTATCCGGGCGATGTCTTCTACCTGCACTCCCGCCTGCTCGAACGTGCCGCCCGCATTAATGCCGATGAAGTCGAACGCCTGACCAAGGGTGAAGTCAAAGGCAAAACCGGCTCGCTGACCGCCTTGCCGATTATCGAAACCCAGGCCGGCGACGTATCCGCCTTCGTCCCGACCAACGTCATTTCCATCACCGACGGACAAATCTTCCTCGAAACCGACCTCTTCAATGCCGGTATCCGTCCCGCCATCAATGCCGGTCTTTCCGTGTCCCGCGTCGGTGGCGCCGCACAAACCAAGGTCATCAAAAAACTGGGCGGCGGTGTGCGCCTTGCCCTCGCGCAGTACCGCGAACTGGCAGCATTCGCGCAATTCGCCTCAGACCTTGACGAAGCGACCCGCAAACAGCTTGAACGCGGTCAGCGCGTTACCGAGCTGATGAAACAGAAACAGTTTTCACCGCTCAGCGTCGCCGAAATGGGCGTCTCGCTCTTCGCCGCAGAAAACGGTTTCCTCGATGACATTCCGGTAGAAAAGATTCAGGCCTACGAACAGGCGCTGCTGCAATATATGCACAGCGACCATCAGGAATTGCTGGACAAAGTCAACGAACACGGCGCGTATGACGACGACATCCAGCAGGCATTCGCAGCCGCATTAAGCGCCTTCAAAGACAAAGGCGTCTGGTGAGGAATCCGCCATGTCTAATGCCAAGGACATCCGCTCGCAGATAAAAAGCATCAAAAGCACGCAGAAAATTACCAAGGCCATGCAAATGGTGGCGGCCTCAAAAATGCGGCGTTCGCAGGATGCGATGCTCGAAGGACGCCCTTATGTTGAAAATATCCTGCGCGTCATAGCCCACTTGATGAAAGCCAACAGCGAAGTTGCCCACCCGTTTTTCAACGAAACACGCAACACCATCAAAAAAGTCGGCTATATCGTTGTCAGCACCGATCGCGGCCTCTGCGGTGGCCTGAACATCAACCTGTTCAAAAAGCTGCTGACCCATATAGAAGAATGGCATGACAAGGGCTGCGACATCGAATTCAGCGTGTTTGGCCGCAAAGGCATTGCCTTCATCAACCGCATCAACGGCCACATCATGACCAGTGTTGATGCCTATGGCGACAACCCACCGCTGCGCGAACTGATCGGCGGCATCACCGCCATGATTGATGCCTACCGCGCAGGTGATATTGACCGCGTCTATCTGGTCGGCAACCGCTTCGTCAACACCATGACGCAAGAGCCGCATATCGTCCAGTTTCTGCCGGCCACCGTCTTGGCAGACGACAAATATGCTCCCAATCATGCCTGGACCTACGAATACGAGCCCGATGCCGCACAAATTCTCGACAAACTGGCGGTGCGTTATCTTGAATCCGTCGTCAAACAGGCGGTAGCGGAAAACATTGCCTGCGAAATGTCGGCACGGATGGTCGCCATGAAGAGTGCATCCGACAACGCCGCCAACCTGATTGGCGAGCTGGAACTGCAATACAACAAAGCCCGTCAGGCCGCGATTACGCAGGAACTGACGGAAATCATCGGCGGCGCGGCCGCCGTCTGATACGAACGGATTGAAATAAAAGAGGTGAAGATGAGTACCGGAAAAATCGTACAGGTCATCGGCGCAGTCGTCGATATCGAATTCCCCGAAGACGCAGTGCCGAACATCAACGACGCACTGATCGCAGCCAAAGGCGGCACCGTATTTGAAGTGCAACAACAATTGGGTGATGGCGTCGTGCGCACCATTACTATGGGTTCCTCGGAAGGGCTCACGCGCGGTATGGAAGTCAAAAACACCGGTGGCCCGATCACCGTCCCGGTCGGCAAAGCCACCCTGGGGCGCATCATGAATGTCCTCGGCGAAGCCATTGACCACGGTTCGGCGATTGACGCCGAAGCCCGCTGGGGCATCCACCGCAAAGCCCCCGCTTACGACGAACTGTCCAACTCGACCGAACTGCTGGAAACCGGCATCAAAGTTATTGACCTGCTCTGCCCCTTTGCCAAAGGCGGCAAAGTCGGACTCTTCGGTGGCGCGGGTGTCGGCAAAACCGTCAACATGATGGAACTCATCCGCAATATCGCCATCGAACACAGCGGCTACTCCGTTTTCGCCGGGGTTGGTGAGCGAACCCGTGAAGGCAACGACTTCTACTACGAAATGAAAGAGTCGAACGTTCTTGACAAAGTCTCACTGGTGTACGGACAAATGAACGAACCGGCGGGGAACCGCTTCCGTGTCGCCCTGACCGGACTCACCATCGCCGAGTACTTCCGCGATGAAGGCCGCGACGTTCTCTTCTTCGTGGACAACATCTACCGCTTCACCCTGGCCGGTACCGAAGTATCTGCCCTGCTCGGCCGGATGCCGTCGGCGGTAGGCTACCAGCCGACACTGGCGGAAGAAATGGGCAAACTGCAAGAACGCATCACCTCGACCAAAACCGGCTCCATCACCTCGATCCAGGCCGTGTACGTTCCGGCGGACGACCTCACCGACCCCTCGCCCGCGACCACCTTCGCCCACCTGGATGCCACCGTCGTCCTCTCGCGGCAAATCGCCGAACTCGGCATCTATCCGGCCGTTGACCCGCTGGATTCCACCTCGCGCCAGCTTGATCCGCTCATCATCGGTGACGAACACTACGAAACCGCGCGCCGCGTTCAGGGCGTACTGCAACGCTACAAAGAACTGCGCGACATCATCGCCATCCTCGGTATGGACGAATTATCCGAAGAAGACAAACAAGTCGTCTATCGTGCGCGGAAAATCCAGCGTTTCCTCTCCCAACCCTTCTTCGTCGCCGAAGTTTTCACCGGTTCGGCGGGCAAATACGTCCCGCTCAAAGAAACCATCCGTGGCTTCAAGGGCATCGTGGACGGCGAATACGATCACATCCCGGAACAGGCCTTCTACATGGTCGGTACCATTGACGAAGTGCTGGCCAAAGCCGAGACCGTCAAATAAAACGCACGGGGGAACCGACATGGCGAACACTTTTCACGTCAACATGGTCAGCGCCGACCGCCAGCTATACAGCGGGGAAGCGGAGCGCCTTGTCGCGACCGCCGAACGTGGCGAACTCGGCATCCTCGCCGGTCACGCACCATTCCTGTCTGTCCTCAAAGCGGGGCAAGTACGCCTGACCCTGCCGGACGGCAAAGAAGAAGTCATCTACATCTCCGGCGGCTTTATCGAAGTCCAGCAAGGGCAAACCATCATCCTCGCTGACGATGCCGAGCGCGCCGAACAACTTGACGAAGAACGCGTCCGCGAAGCGCGCCGTCGCGCCGAAGAAAAAATGCGCGACAAAGCCAGCAGCAAACTCGAACTGGCGCGTGCGCAAGCCGAACTGGCACAAACCATGGCACAACTCGCTGCCATCCGTCGTGCAAAAAACTAGACAGACTTCCACCATCCTTACGGTGCTTGCTCTACTTGTCGACGGGCAGCACCGTTATAGTCGTTTCAAATAGAAATGATACGGTATTGGCTCGCCTTGCCATACTATCTGTACTGTCTTCGGCTCGCTGCCTTGTCTCATTCCTATTTGAAACGACTTTACTCACAGTAAAGACGATCCTCCCTCTGCCGTGATAGCACAAGAACGCGCGGCAATTCTCGCGACAACCACCGCCTGCACGAAATCACGCCGACCCTGTACCGCAGCGAACAACCGAATGACAGCGACACCACCCTGCTGCAAGCGCTGAACATCCGCACCATCATCAATCTGCGCTGCTTTGACCGCGACGACGATCAATCAACACCCCGCCCATACCGGCATCCACATCATCAATATCCCGCTGCTCACCTGGAATATCGAAGCAGAAAAAATGGCGCAAGTGCTGTACGCCATCAAGCGAAGTGATAATCCCGGTAGCGTGCCGATGCATTGCTACCACGGCGAAGACCGCACCGGTCTGACCATCGGCCTCTACCAGAACCGGAACACCGCCGACACGGAAGCGGAAACGCACCACTACGGCACAACTGCATCTGGCGCAGCATCCCCCACTTCTACAAAGCAAAGAAAATTGCCGCCGTGCATCGCACCCCGGAAGCACTACGCCGTAGCGGCGAAACCTCCTGGATCTGGTGATGCCAAAACTAAAAATAATCTGCCGCAGGGCAGGCTTCAGTCCGCCGTAACCATGCTAATGGCGGGCTGAAGCCCGCCCTACGAACTCTATTTTATAGTTGTTTCCTTTGTGCACGGCCTTCGTACACGACAAAAAAATGAAACCCGCTGAAAGATATAGCAAAGTGCAAGTTTTACGAAGACGCACACCATGCCAAACTT
>NZ_CALIZP010000064.1 GCF_938028825.1 uncultured Cardiobacterium sp.
AGCGCCGCAATCATCGCCTCTGTTTCGGCGTCGTCGGCTTTGGCAATCATCGCCATGCGTTCGTTGCCGAAGCGGGGCAGGTCGGGGTCGTAGGCATCCGCCATCAGGCGCACGCTGTGGCGGTCGCGGTGATAGTAGAAGTCGCTGATTTTCTGCGCCAGCGCGATATCCATGCCGAGCATTTCCAGGGCAATCCGCCCGCTGCGCATCGCCGCGTCGAAGGTTTCGCGGACGATTTCCTGTGCGCCTGCGCGGTAGAGTGCGTAAACGTGCCGACGGTCGTAGGCGCGGGCAAGGATGGGCAGCTGTGGGTAGCGTTTGCGCGCTTCTTCGACGATGGCGGTGGCCTGTTCGGCGTTGTCGATGGCGACCACCAGCAGTTGTGCCTTGGCAATGCCCGCTGCTTCCAGCAGTTCCGGGCGGGAGGCGTCGCCGAAGTAGGTTTTGATGCCGTATTTGGCCAGGCCTTCCACGGTTTCCACGTCGTAGTCGATGACGGTGGTGTGGTAGCCGCAGGATTCGAGCAGGCCGTCGATTGCCTGCCCGAAACGGCCGTGGCCGAGGATGATGATGGGGTTTTCTTCGGCGATGGTATCGGCCTGACGCGGGTCTTGTCCGACAGCGGCTGCGCGCGGGAATTTTTCGTACACGATGAAGAGCAGCGGCGTGAACAGCATGGAGAGCGCCACCACGAGCAGCAGGCGATCCGCCACGGCTTGCGGCATCACGGCGTTTTGCACCACAAAGGACAGCAGCACGAAGCCGAACTCCCCCGCCTGGGCAAGGCTGAGGGCGAAGAGACGGTTGTTCAGGCCGCGCTGGCGGAAGAGTTTGCCGAGGACGTGCAGCACCGCCGCTTTGACCAGCATCACCGCCAGCGTCAGGCAGAGGATGGTGCCAAATTCGTTAAAGAGCAGGTTGAAATCGATACCCGCGCCGACGGTGATGAAGAAGAGGCCGAGCAGGAGGCCCTTGAAGGGTTCCAGTGTGCTTTCCAGTTCGTGCCGGTATTCGCTGTCCGCCAGCACCACTCCGGCGACGAAGGCGCCCAGTGCAGGCGAGAGGCCGATCAGGCTCATCAGCGCGGCAATGCCGATTATCAGCGCCAGCGCCGTCGCCGTGTACATCTCGCGCAGGTGCGAGCGGGCGATGTAGCGGAAAAACGGGCGGGTGAGGAAGTGGGCGCCGCCGACGATACCGCCGATGACCGCGACAATCAGCGCCGCTTTCTGCCAGGCGGGCATGCCGTCAAGCAGCGTCGCCGCCGTATGCCCGCCGCCCGCCTGCGCGGCGAGTTCCGGCAGGGCGAGGAGCGGCAGGAGCGCCAGCATCGGGATGACGGCAATATCCTGAAAGAGCAGCACCGAAAACGCCGACTGCCCGCCCGGACTGTTCAGCAAGCCCTTCTCGCCGAGCGTCTGCAAGACAATCGCGGTGGATGAGAGCGCCAGCACGCAACCGGCGGCGACCGCCACCTGCCACGGCTGCCCCAGCAGCATGGCAAGCGCGGCAATCACGAGTATCGTCAGGACGACCTGCAAACCGCCGAGGCCGAACAATTTGGCGCGCAGTTTCCACAGCATGGCCGGTTCCAGTTCGAGCCCGATAAGGAACAGCATGATGACCACGCCAAATTCGGCAATGTGCTGCACATCGTGCGTTTCTGCGCCGACGAAATGAAATACCGGGCCGATGAGGATGCCTGCCAGCAGATAACCCAGCACCGAGCCGAGACCAAGCCGCTTTGACACCGGCACGATCAGCACCGCTGCCCCCAAATAGACAAATGCAGAAGAGAGAAGAGAAGTCATAAAAATCCTTAAAAACAAGTAGCGGAAAGAAAACGGGCGGCAGCCCGCCGCAACAATGCGGGACAATGCGGCAAAAAACAAGGCTGCCGGCGAGAAAACCGCAACGCCGCCCGCCACATTCACCAAACTGCGGCGGCGGAGGCGGCATAATGCCGCCATGAACCTGCGCCCCATCATCGCCATTCTCGCCCTCGCCGCCACCGCCGCAGCCGCCCTCACCGTCGAACTCGACATCGCAAGCGGCAAAATCGGCGGCGTGCCCGTCAACAACCTGCACCTGCGCGCCGAAAGCACCGACGGCAGCGACTGGCGCATCAGCGGCAGCCTGCCCGCAACCCGTCTCGCGGGCAGCCCGCTCGACAACACCCGCCTCGACGCCCGCCTGCGCCGCGCGCGCGACAGCCTCACCCTTGAAGACCTCAACCTGCGCGGCACCCTTGGCGGCACCGCGCTGCACCTGCACAGCGACCGCCTCATCCTCGCGAACATCCTGCGCGGCGAACTGCGCCTGCCGCCGGAAAGCCGCCTCACCCTGCGCGCGGGCACACACCGCCTGCACACCACCCTCGCCTACGCGGACGGCAGCGCCGCCATCCGCGCCGACCTGCCGCTCGCCCTGCTCGAACCGCTGCTCAAACAGCAACAGCTCGGCGGCGACATCCGCCCCGCCCTCACCATCCGCCGCACCGGGGCGGATTACCACGTCAGCGGCGGGATTACCCTGCACGACGCCCGCTACAACAGCGCCGACAGCCTGCGCGCGGCGGAACACCTGCGCGGCAGCATCCGCCTCGACCTGCACGGCGGCGGCAAGCGCTGGCAGGGCGACATCGCCCTCACCCTGCGCGCGGGCGAAATCCTCCTCACCCCCTACTACTACCGGCACGACGGCGCACCGCTCACCGCCCGCCTCCACCTCGACTACCGCCCCGACCGCCTGCGCGTCCGCGACCTCACCGTGGCAGACGCCCACGCCGGCGCCCGCGCCGACCTCGACTGGGACCGCCGCGCCAATCGCCTCACCGCCCTCAGCCTGCACCACCTCACGGGCGACGCCGACCACCTCTACCGCCGCTACCTCCAACCCTACCTCGGCGACGGCCTCTTCGGCGACGCCGCGCTCAAAGGCAGCCTCTACCTGCGCGGCAGCTACCGCGACGGGCAAATGCGCGACCTCGCCGCCGTCTTCCACCACCTCCACATCACCGACCGGCAAGGCCGCTACCAACTGCGCGACCTCGACGGCCAGACCGGCGACGACGGCAGCCCCTCGCGCCTCACCCTCGCGGGCGGGCGCTGGCACAAACTGCCCGTCGGCACCATCCGCGCCGACTACCGTTGGGACGCGCGCGGCATCACCCTCGAAAAACCGCTGCACATCCCCATCCTCGACGGCGGCATCACCGTGGAGCGCCTCGAACCGCAGCAGGACGGCTACACCCTCAGCGCCCGTATCGCCCCCATCAGCCTCGCCCGGCTCGGCGACGCGCTCGACACCATCCGCTTCCCCGGCAGCCTCGGCGGCACCCTGCCCGACATCCGCCTGAACAGGGACGGCCTGCAACTGCAACAACCCGTCAACCTCAGCACCTTCGGCGGCACCATCCACATCGACCACCTGCACATCCGCCGCTTTTTCAGCGACGCGCCCTACGCCGGTTTCGCCCTGCGCCTGCACAACCTCGATCTGCAACCACTGACTCACACCTTCGGCATCGGCGAAATCGAAGGCCGCATCGAAGGCGAGGCGACCGACGTCATCCTCACCAACTGGCGCCCGCAGCACTTCCGCGCCCGCCTCTACACCCCGCCGCACAACCCCGGACACCGCCGCATCAGCCACGAAGCGGTGGCCTACCTCGCCCGCGCGGGCGGCGGCAACCTCATGCTCAACCAGTTCATCCGCGTCTTGAACCGCTTCCCCTACGAGCGCCTCGGCTTCACCGCCCACCTCGAAAACGGCGTGCTCACCCTGGACGGCATCGCCCCCGCCCAAGACGGCAGCGGCGGCTATTACCTCGTCAAAGGGCGCGGCCTGCCGCACCTCGACATCATCGGCCACACCCGCAAAATTGACTGGCAGGAGCTGCTCGACCGCCTGAAAAGCGCCGGCGACAGCGAAGGCGCGCAAGTGGAAAGCAAACTGGGGCGGTAGCCCGCACTCACCGTCGTCAGCCGCACCAGCGGTATTTCCGGCGGTGCCGCCGTGCGCCCCTGCCCTGCCCTTTCCCGTACCGCCGACGCGGCAGCGTGATGCGCCCGGCGGTTTGGATGACCGCAGCGGATGCGTCGCGCAGGAAGAGCATCAATATCCCGTTATTGTTATCTGACCATGTTCGTATTCCGCGAGGAACACCGCGCTCGCGTCCGTATAGCCCTGCGCCTGCAATTCTGCTTGCAGCCAGTCTTCGTCCTTGTCAATCATATCCAGCGTCGCCTGCTGGATGACGCCGTCGGTAATCAGCGGATATTTCGGTTTTTCCTCGCCCATCTGCGTGATGATGAGCCGTCCGTCCTGTTCGAGGATGACCTGTTTGACGTCTTTCACTGCGTACGCGCCCTGGGTGCGCAGTTTGAAGGCGAGCTCATGTGCCGACATGCCGACCCGCCGCACCGCTTCCACATCAATCTTGCCGCGCGAAATCAGCAGCACCGGCTGTCCGTCCACTATCCGCTTGACCAGACTATTGTGTTTTTTCAACCAGCGCAGCGACAGCGCCAGCGCGAACCAGATCACCAGGATCAGCAGGAATTCAAGGATGGTGATATCGGGGTTGTAGATCACCCCGCCGACAATCCCGCCCAACACGTAGTTCTGTACCTGATCGCTGGCCGAGGCGGGCGCGAGATTGCCCTTGCCGGTCAGGTTGATGACCAGCACCAGCGCCAGAAATCCGAGAATCAGTTTGACCGCAACCAACAGGTAAAACATCGGCGTACTCCCTCATATGGATAAAACACCGCGCCATTTTACGCGCCACATCAAGGCCATTTCCCGCCGCCTGCGTGCCGGACTTTTTGTCCCGCCCGGCGGTGAGCCCGGTGTTTGCGCCGCTTGGCGGCTGTTTTCTCTTTCCGCAACCCGCGTGGGCAACCAGTTGCCCACCCTACGCGGGCCCGGTGTTTGTCCCGCCTGGCGGGCGTTCTTTGGTTTATCCGGTATGGCAGGGCTCTTTGGAGGCGCTGTACCAGACGCTGTCTGTGCGGGCGCGGGCGATGTGGAGGAGGGCGAGGCCGGGGAAGAGGGCGGTGCCGCGCGGGGGCGGGCCGAGGCCCGCCCTACGGTCGCAAGCGGCCGATTTTGCCGTACCGGAACATCAGATGATGTGGATATGGCTGGCGCTCAGTTCGAGGTCGCGGCCGATGTTGGCGATGAGCGTGGCCGCTGCGGTGCCGTTGCCGTCCGGGTCGTAGGCGAGTTCGCCTGTCGTCGGGTTGTAGATGATGCGGTCGTCCGCGTCTTGTGCGGCGCTGCCTTTGGTGAATTGTGCGGCGCGCAGGGTGCCACTTTCTTGCAGGGCGGTGTAGATGCGGTGGTCGAGTTCGAGCAGGTCGCCTTCTTTCAGGTTGAAGTCGGTGATGGTGTCGTGGCTGCCGTCAAGCGGGCTGGCGAAGCGGAAGGTGTCCGCGCCGCGTCCGCCGGTGAGGGTGTCGCCGCCGCGTCCGCCTTCGAGGCGGTCGTCGCCCGCGCCGCCGTCGATGCGGTCGTTGCCGTCGTAGCCGAAGAGGTAGTTGGCGGCGCTGTTGCCCTTGATGGTGTCGTGGCCCGTGCCGCCTTTGGCATTTTCGATTTGTGTGCCGTAGCCGATGAAGAGCTGGCCGCTGTTCGGCTGGCCGTAGCCGTTGAGCACGAGGTTGTCACTCTTGCTGCCCGCGTAGTTCCAGCTGCCCGGCGTGAGGTCGAGGAAGAGGTTTTGCGTCTGGTCGGAGGCATCAAGCATGTCCTGCCCGCCACCATCGAAGATGTAGATGCCGTTGCCGAGGGTGTCGGCATTGAAGCGGCCGAAATGGTAGGTGTCGTCGCCGCTGTTGTAGTCGGGGTTGACGCCGTAGCGGTAATGCAGGGCGATGAGGTCGTAGATGCCCTGTTTGGTGGGCGAGAGCGGCGGGTTGTCGATGTAGTACTGCTCGCCGTTCAAACTGAAGGTGAGCCGCCCGGCATGCTCGGCGGAGGTGTAGGACATCAGGGTGAGGTCGTCGCGGTTTTCGACACCGGGCAGACTGACGCTGTTCTGGTCGCCGAAAGGGTGGGTCAGGCCGATGCTGTGCCCGATTTCGTGGATAAGGGTCGCCCAGCCGGAGGGGAAGAATTGGCCTTCGCCGTTGATGACGTACTGTTTGCCGTGGCGGAAGGCGTCGTCGGCGGCAAAGCCTTTGGCGTTGAGGTGGACATCGCCGCCATAGCGCGCGTAACCGGTAACGATGCTGTCTTCGCTGTGTCCTTCCTGGGCGATGCTGAGGTCGTCAAGGTAGTAATGCAGGGTGGCATCATCCGCCCCTGTTTCGACGAAGCGGATGTTGGTGTAGCGGCTGATGTCCGCCATCGCCGCGCGGATGTCGGCTTTCTGCGCTTCGCTGAAGACGCGGAAGCCGCTCAGGTAGAAGCCGCCGATGCGGTCGTAGGCGTCGGTCGCGAAGTGGTAGCGCACGGTCAGCGGTTGGCCCATGACGTGTCCGGCGAGGTGGCCGTCGTTGTCGTCGCTGTTTAACGCCTGAATGAAGTAGTAGCTGTTGGTCGAGCGGTCGCCGGCGAAGCGGCTGTCGCTGACGCTGACGCTGCCGTTGTGCTGCGCCGGATCGTCTGCGGGAAGCGTCGGGCGGTTGGCGGGGGTGGGCGTGTTGCCGCCGCCGCTGCCTTTATCACTGCCGCCCCCGCCTGCCGCCAGCGCCACGCCGCCGCCAACCAGGGCAAGCCCGCCGATGACGAAGGGCAGCGCCCCCGGCGTGTTGCCGCTGTGTGCGGTGGTGGCGGTGGTGTGCGGCAGGGACGGCGCGTTATCGGGCACGGGCGGCGGGGCGTAGTCCGGCATGGCCGCGTAAGCAATGGCCGGGGCGCTGCTGTGGTAGGCATAGTAATCCTGCACCACGGCGCGCAGTTCGCCATCCTGATAAATCCACAAATCCTGTCCCTGCTGCACGGTTTCCACCGCACCCGTGCCCCGGATGTCGTAATCCTCATCCGCCCGGGCGGGGATGGTCTGCACACCGCTGCGGTCGATGTCGATCACGCGGACGCGACCGGGGTTATCTTCCATAATAAAGTCGTACATAAAGAGGCTCGCTTGGTCGTAAAGTTAAAAAGTGGCTATTTCGCGCCTTATTCATCCATGCACTGATATTGCACGGTGGTGGTGTATTTGCGGCAGGTTGTCCATACCCCAGGGCTTTGTGTGCAAGTGGTTTTTTCGCCACCAAAGGCTTCAGCGCGTTTATATCCCCATGCCTGGCAACGCTTTTCTGCCGTTTTTAGCCCTTGCAATTTATTTACCGTTGGAGTTTCCATTTCCATATAGTCATAACTGAGTTCAATGACACCATCAGCCTTGCTGCCGCCCGTTGCCACCATTTCCTTTGCAACGGGTGCGCAGCCCACCAGTGCCACACCAAAAGCCATAAGCAGCGAAGAACAAAGAATTTTCTTCATAACTAGAGCATCCTCAAAATATTGTGAAAACATGAGTATATTACGTTATGGTTAAAACATTTTCATCCTGGTATAGATCTGCTATTGGCTCTGCTTTTTGTTATAAACCACCCGCACAATCGGTGCTTTTTGAGGAAATTATCATGTTGAAACTGCATTATTTCCCGGGCAGTTGCGCCTTCGTGCCGCATGTCGCCCTGCAATGGTCCGGCCTGCCTTACGAGGCTGTCGCGGAAACCCGCGACAGCATCAAGACGCCCGCTTATCTCAAGCTCAACCCGCTCGGGCAGGTGCCGCTTCTGGAAGACGGCGACTGGACGCTGACGCAGAATGTCGCCATTGTCGGCTACATTCACGATCTCGCCCCCAAAGCGGGCATCTTCGGCCACGGCGATGTGCGCACCACGGCGAAAGCGCGGCAGTGGCTGGCTTTTGCCAACAGCGACCTGCACCGCCGCTTCAGCCTGGTCTTCGGCCCGGCGCGCTACGTCGAGGACGAAGCGGCGCAACAGGCGCTCGCGGCAGGCGGACGCGCCGCCATCCTGCATCTTTACGGCATCGTCAACGACGCCCTGCACGGGCAAAACTATCTTGCCGGCAGCCTCAGCATCGCCGACATCTATGTGTACACCACCCTGCGCTGGGCGCACACGCTGCAAATCGGCCTCGACGGTTTCGACCGCCTCGGCGATTACTACGCACGCATTGATGCCAACCCGGGCGTGCAGGCCGTCAAAAAACAACAACAAAATCACTAAATTCATGGACTTCCCCACCAGCGGCGGGCGCGCAAAGCACCCGCCGCTTTGATATGATGCGCGCCTTTCACCCGCACCCGTTTGAGACTCTAAATGTCCTTCCTGCAAAGCTTTTTTTTCGAATACGGCTATTACGCCGTCTTCAGCGTACTCGTCCTCTGCGGCATGGGCCTGCCCCTGCCGGAAGACATCACCCTCGTCACCGCCGGCATCATCTCCGCCCTCGGCGACAAAAATGTGCACATCATGCTGGCGGTCGCCTATCTCGGCGTGCTCGCGGGCGACTGGATGATGTACCTCATCGGCTGGAAATTCGGCCCGCACCTGCGCAAATCGCGCTGGTTTTCCAAACTGCTCACCCCGAAGCGGATGCTGCAAACAGAAACCCTCTTCCTGCGCTACGGCAACCGCCTCGTCTTTATCGCCCGCTTCCTGCCCGGCCTGCGCGCGCCGATTTACGTCATGACCGGCATCACCCGCCGCATCAGCTTCTGGCAGTTCACCCTCATGGACGGCATCGCCGCGCTGCTCTCCGTGCCCTTCTTCGTCTATATCGGCTTCTACGGCGCGGAAAACAGCGAATGGATGATGAGGAAAATGCACGAATTCAAATACCTGACCGTAACGCTGTTCGTCTGCCTCGCCGCCTTCATCGTTTACTACCTGTGGCGGCGCAAACGGCGCATCGCTTTTTTTCGCACCACCCGTGCCCGTCTGCGCGCGCAGCGCAAGGAAGGCAAACCGGTGCAAGCAGGATGATGACGGCAATCAGGCGGCCATTGGCCGCCTGATTTTTTATGCCGCGCATTTTGCCTTCGTGCCGGCGCACCAGGCGCCGTGCAGGTTTACCTGCCCAGCCGGTACAGCCTGGCAACATTCTGCGCGGTCGAAATCAGGTTGTCCCGCGCGTTGGCCAGCACGGTTTCCAGCGAACCGAGCTGGCGGATAATCGGGAAGACGGCGTCGATACCGTGCGCATAGACGACTTCGTAATCTTCACGCAGACAGCCGACAATGGCGATGACGGGTTTGCCGTATTGCTTGGCCACCTGTGCCACGCCGATGGGGGTCTTGCCGTGTGCACTTTGCGAGTCCATGCGGCCTTCGCCGGTGATGACCAGGTCGGCATCTTTGACATACCTTGCCAGACCGACAGTTTCCAGCACGATTTGCGCGCCTGCCCTCAGGTGCACGTTGGGCAGGGTGAGCAAACCGCCGCCCATGCCGCCTGCCGCGCCCGCACCCGCATGGTCTTTGATGTTTTTGCCGGTGGCGGCCCGGACTTTGGCGGCGAAGCGGGCGAGTGCGGCATCCAGTTCCGCCACCATTGCCGCCGTCGCGCCCTTCTGCGGGCCGAACACGGCAGACGCCCCTTTTTCACCGCACAAGGGGTTATCGACGTCGCAGGCGACTTCAAAATCCACATCGCGCAGGCGCGAATCCAGCCCGCTGAAATCGGCCTGTTCGATGTGCGCGAGCGCACCGCCGCCAAAGCCGAGCGGATGGCCGCTGCCGTCTGCAAAACGTGCGCCCAGGGCTTGCAGCATGCCTGCGCCGCCGTCGTTGGTCGCGCTGCCGCCGATGCCGAGGATGATTTTTTGCACGCCTTCATCCAGTGCCGACAGAATCAGTTCGCCGGTGCCAAAGCTGGTGGTCAGCAGCGGATTGCGCCGTTCCGGCGGCACCAGATGCAGCCCCGAAGCCGCTGCCATTTCGATGATGGCAGTTTTGCCGTTGCCGGAAATGCCGAATTGGGCTTGCACCTTGTTGCCCAGCGGGGCAGTTACTTCCACGGTTTTGAGGCAGCCTTGCGAGGCGTCAATCAAGGACTGGACCGTGCCTTCGCCGCCGTCCGCCATCGGCACCTTGACGTATTCGGCATCGGGCAACACTTTTTTCAGCCCGGTTTCGATGGCTTCGGCAACTTCCATTGCCGACAGGCTTTCTTTGAACGAATCGGGGGCTATGACGATTTTCATATCAGTCTCCTGCATATATGTGGGGGAAGGGGGGTACGCCGTCCGGGCCTGCGGCGGCATTCAGAAGCGGCATCAGGTTGCCCGCCTTGATGCCCCGTGCCCGCACCCGGCGCCATCAGCGTATCTGCCGGTCTGCCGTATGCGGGCGAAACCCGTCCGGTGGCAATAACCGGCGCAACGATTGCACCCGATGCGGAAGCGGAAACCATGCACTTTCTCCGGAAGGTAAAGAAGAGGAGGGGCTTGTCACAGGTGGGATTATGCAGAAGCGGGGCGGAAAAGTCTTTGTGCAATGCCACTAAAAGCATGATCCCGTTCCAGATTCCTTGCTGCTATTTGACAGAGAAAAACCATAATGGGTTTTTTATTGTGGCAGGACAGTGATATGCACGAACTCACCCCCGGCATGGCGCAGAAAATCGTCGCGCGCACCATGGCAATCATCGGCTGCAATATCAACATCATGGATGCAGACGGCGTCATCATTGCCAGCGGCGACGCGCAGCGTATCGGGCAGAAACACGACGGCGCATTGCTGGCTTTGGCACAGGGCAGGACGGTCGGTATCGATGAAGACAGCCCGCTGCACGGCGTCAAGCCGGGTCTGAATATGCCCCTGCGGCTGGACGGCGAAATCATCGGCGTTATCGGCCTGACCGGCAACCCCGGCCATTCGCAGGAATTTGCCCGCCTGGTCGGCATGACGGCGGAGATGATGCTGGAACAGGCGCGTTTGTTCGAGATGCTGGCGCAGGATGCGCGGCTGAAAGAAGAACTGATCCTGAATCTGGTGTCGGCCGAAAAAATCACGCCCGCCATAGAAAGCCGGGCAAACCGCCTCGGCGTGGATTTGCGCATGCCGCGCGTGGCCTGCATTATCGAAGTGGATACCGGGCATTTGGGCGTGGCAGAAATCAACGAGGAAATGCGCACCCTGCAAAAGCTGCTGCACTATCCCGAACGCGACAACCTGGTCGCCGTATTGTCGCTGACGCGGCTGGTCGTGCTGAAACCCGCATTGAATCCCCACGGACACTGGAATCTGCAAAACCATATAGCACGCATTGATGCGCTGGTAGCGCGCATGAGCGAACAGACTTCGCTGACTGTCCGCATCGCGCTGGGGCATTACTTTACCGGCCATGCAGGACAAAACGCCATCGCCCTTTCCTGTCAAACCGCGCAAGCGGCGCTGGAAGTCGGCAAAAACCGTTTCCCCAACCGGCGGATTTACCATTACCAGGAACTGATGCTGCCGGTATTGCTCAACCCGCGCAAAGACGGCTGGCAGTCCCGCGAACTGGCGCGGACGCTCGACAAACTCAAACGCGCCGACAAAAACGGCTTGCTGCTCAAAACCCCGCGCGCGTGGTTCGCGCACAACATGAGGCAACGCCGATCGCGCAGGCGCTGTTTGTTCACCGCAACACGCTGGAATACCGCTTGCGCAAGATTTTCGCACTGACCTGCCTGGACATCGACCATACCGATGACCGTTTTTTGCTGTATATCGCCGTGCATATGGTGTAAATCACCGGGACATGGGCGAAAGGAAAGCGGCCGGGCGGGGCGACGGCGGCAACCGGGCGGCCGAGCCGCCCGGTTGCTTGTGGCTGCCACCTTCGCGCACGACAAAAATATAGTCGTTTCAAATAGGGCTGAGACAAGGCGGTGAGCCGAAGACAGTACAGATAGTACGGCGAGGCAAGCCAACACCGTATCAGTTCTAGTTGAAACGACCATAACGCCCCGGAATAAAGGGGATTTCCATGAAGAAAAACCCTTCCTCCGCTGCATAGGTATCCGCCTATCCCGCAACGAGAAAATCTTTTTAACGACCGTGGTTCATCCTTCCCCCGCATGCGGGGGAAGGTGCCCGGAGGGCGGAAGGGGGCAAAAGACGCCTGCTTGCCTTACTTGGCCCGATTCTCCCTGCGGACGAGCCCCACCCTACCCTCCCCCGCAAGCGGGGAAGGGAATTTATCTTTTGTTATTAAAGAATTACGCCTGCCCGGATAGGCAGATACTTATGCGCCGCTTGCGGGGGAAGGTGTCGCGCAACGACGTAAGGGGAAGACCACATGGGAAAGCCATCATAAAGAAATATTGCCGTAACGAAGGCTGGGAATAACGGCGCAGGGCGGGTTTCAACCCGCCCTGTTTCTTTTTGTTGTTACTGTTTCTGCACGAGAAGCCGCTTGGGGAGGCACTTGTCGGCAGCGGGGTTGCCGGGGTTATTTGCCGCCCGTTGCCGCCGGTTCGGCGGCAGGTTGTGCGGCGGTGCTTTCGGCGGCGGCGGGTGGCGCGGTGGTAGTTTCGGCGGCAGCGGCAGGTTGTGCGGCAGCGCTTTCGGCGGCAGCGGCAGGTTGTGCGGCAGCGCTTTCGGCGGCAGCGGCGGGTTGTGCGGCAGTGCTTTCGGCGGCAGCAGCGGGCTGCGCGGCGGTGCTTTCAGCGGCAGCGGCAGGCTGTGCGGCAGCGCTTTCGGCGGTGGCGGGTTGTGCGGCGGTAGTTTCGGCGGCAGCGGCGGGTTGCTCGGCGGTGCTTTCAGCAGCAGCGGCGGGTTGTGCGGCGGCGCTTTCAGCAGCAGCGGCGGGTTGTGCGGCGGCGCTTTCAGCAGCAGCGGGTTGTGCGGCGGTGCTTTCGGCGGTAGCGGCGGGTTGCTCGGCGGTCGTTTCGGCGGCAGCGGCGGGTTGTGCGGCGGTGCTTTCGGCGGCAACTGCGGGTTGCGCGGCGGTAGTTTCGGCGGTATTTTCGGCGGCAGCGGCGGGTTGCGCTGCGGTGCTTTCGGCGGCAGCGTCGGGTTGCGCTGCGGTGCTTTCAGCGGCAGCGTCGGGCTGCGCGGTGGCGTTTTCGGCGGCAGCGGCGGGTTGTGCGGCAGCGCTTTCGGCGGTGGCGGGTTGCGCGGCAGTGCTTTCGGCAGCAGCGGCGGGCTGTGCGGCGGTGCTTTCGGCGACAGCAGCGGGTTGCGCGGCGGTAGTTTCGGCGGCAGCGGCGGGTGGCGGCGCCGTCAGTTGGCCGACGGGGGCCAGGCGGCGGTCCTGTCCGTCATCGGTGGCTGTCACGGCACCGCCGGTGCCGCCGATGACGAAATAGCAGCCCAGCACGAGGACGATGGGGGCGAGAAAGGCGCCGGCAAGCGGCAGCAGCAGGGAACGGGCGGGTTGGTTTGTCATGGTTTTCTCCGGTGGGTTGTGGGCGGGGTTCAGAAGGATTTGCTCAGTTCGAGATAGATGTCCTGATCGTGGTCGTCATAGTAGAAGTGGTTGCTGGCGGTGCGGTCCCAGCTGAAGGTCAGGCGCGGGGTGATGCCCCAGAAGTAGAGATTGCGGTTCCAGAGGCTGAGCGAGACGCCGTATTCGTTGTCCTTGCGCTTGATGCCGAAGAAGTCGGGGCCGTCGTAATTGCGCCGCGCGTAGGTGCCGACGAGGCGGGTGGACATGCCGAGTCCCCATTCCTGCCCCCAGCCGAGGTTGACGCCGAAACGCTTGAAGGCGTCCGAGCTGTCCTGCGCCTTGCTGCGGATGGCGTTAGCTCCGCCAAACCAGTACTGGCGCGCGTTCGGCGCGTAGAGGGCGCTCAGGCCGCCGTAGTACTGGTTGCCGTCCAGCCATTCGCGGCGGTCGTGCTGTTTGTGCATGGCCTGGGCGGCAGCGCTCAGGCGCCATTTCGGGGTCAGCCAGTAGGAGACGTTGGCATCGGCGCCGAGGTTGGTCGAGTAGCCCTGGCCGGAATAGATACGGCGCTGCACGAAGGGGATGAGGCTCGCATCCCAGCGGGCGTTCTGCCAGCCGCCGCCCATGCCGAGGCGGAAGCGGAAGTCGTCGTAGTCGTGCGCGTCCCAGTACCAGTCGCTGTTCATGCTGCTCTCGAATTGGGCATACCAGCCGTTCGCGGCAGGCATCCGCCGTTCGGCGGAGAGGTCGAGGTGGATGCCGTGCGCTTTTTTTGGCGCGGGGAAGGTCCAGGTGCCGCGCCCGGCCTGACGCTCGCGTTCGCGCGGCGCGCCGTTGATGTTGTTCTCGTTGCGATAGTAGCCGCCGATGTTGAAGGTCCAGCTGCGCCGCTCGCGCAGGGTGGTGAGCGCCTGTTCGATGATGTGGCGGATGTCGTCCGGCAGTTGTTCGGCGCGCAGTTTTTCGAGCTGGGCGCGCGCCGCTTCGTCCTGGTGATCGGCCATCAGCGCCATCGCCAGATGCAGGCGCACCGGTTGCAGGCTGGGGTCTTCGGCAATCATTTCGCGGAAGCGGGCGATGGCGAGCGAGAGATCGCCGGTGCTGCGCGCCTGCATTGCTTCGCCGAAGCGCAGCAGCATTTTGTCCTGCTTGTCGGCGGGCAGTTTGCGGTAGATGGGCAGCAGCATGGCGACCGCATCGGCATCGCCGTTGATGATGGCGCTGTCGAGGGCGTTGGCGAGCAGGGCGGGATCGGCCAGCAGCTGTTCTTCGGTCACTTCCATCACTTGCGCCTGCTGCTGCCGGTCTTTTTGCGTGTCCGCCGCCACTTTCTCGGCAGCCGCCGGCAGTTTTTCGTCCGGCGCGTGCAGGTCGGGGGTGGTGACTACCGGATTGGGCGCGGCGTGAAGCGTCGCCGCAAGCACAGCGGGAAGAAGTGCGGGGAGGATGCGCATTGCTCTGGTCTCGTTGTAAAAAATGACGCGCAAGTATAACGCCTGAAAGGGGTTTCTTCCCGCTTGCGGCGCATGGTGTTTTCCTGTTTTTATGCGTGATTTTATTGTTGTTAATCGTGGTTTCTTTGCGGATAATGCGAGCAGTTGTTCAACCGTGAGGTGTTTATGATTGTCTGGTGGTTGGTTCTGGTCATCGTCTTTATCGTGCTGGCGACGGCCAAGTTGAAATGGCATCCCTTCCTCGTCCTGCTGCTTGCCTGTTTTTTGACGGCGTTCTGCTATCAACTGCCGCTGACCGGCAAGACGGGCATCGCCGCCGTCATCGGCACGGGCTTCGGCAATATTCTCGGCTCGATCGGCCTCGTCATCACCCTGGGGACGATCATCGGCCTGGTGCTGGAAAAGACGGGTGCGGCGCTGGTCATGGCGGAAGCGGTGGTGAAGGTCATCGGCCCGCGTTTCCCGACGCTCGCCATGTCGGTGGTCGGCGCGATTGTTTCCATTCCGGTGTTTTGTGATTCCGGCTTCGTCATCCTCCATTCGTTGAAGGAATCGCTGGCGAAGCGGATGAAGGTGTCATCTGTGGCGATGAGCGTCGCGCTTGCCACGGGCCTCTATGCCACGCACACGTTCGTGCCGCCGACGCCGGGGCCGATTGCCGCCGCCGGCAAGCTTGGGCTGGAAAACCAGTTGGGAATGGTCATCGGTATGGGGCTTTTGGTTTCGCTGGTGCCGATCGTCGCCGGCTGGTGGTGGGCAAACCACTTCTTGCATGAAGCGCCGGATGGTGCCGCCGCTGCGGATGCTGCCGCTGCCGACAAGGCACAAGCCATCCGCGACGGCTACGGCACACTGCCCTCGCCTGCCGCGGCCTTTATGCCGATTGTCGTGCCCATCGTGCTGATTTGCCTCGGTTCCATTGCCGCTTTTCCGACGCATCCCTTTGGCGACGGCACGGCGCTGACGTTCTTTACTTTCTTCGGCACGCCGCTGAACGCGCTGCTGATCGGCCTGTTCCTCTCCTTTCTGCTGCTGCGCGGCGATAAGGCGGCGCATATCGGCACGATTATCGGCGACGGCATCGCCGCCTGCGCGCCGATTCTGCTGATTACCGGCGCAGGCGGCGCGTTTGGCGAGGTGTTGAAGGCAACGCCGGTTGCCGACTACGTCGGCAAGACGTTGAGTACGAGCGGTGTCGGCCTCTTCATGCCGTTCATCGTCGCCGCCGCGCTGAAATCGGCGCAGGGCTCGACCACGGTGGCGCTGATTACCACCGCCGCCATCGTCGAACCGCTGCTGGCGCAAATGGGGCTGGACAGCGAAATGGGGCGCGTACTCTGCGTGATGGCCATCGGCGCGGGAGCGATGACGGTATCGCACGCCAACGACAGTTTCTTCTGGGTCGTCACCCAGTTCAGCCGCATGAGCGTCGGCCAGGGCTACCGCACGCAGACCGCCGCCACCGCTATTCAGGGTGTGAGCGGGATTATCTGGGTGTGGCTGCTCAGCAAAATATTCCTGTGAAAATCGTGATTGCCCCGGCTGCCCGCCGGGAAGCGCTGCCGCAAGCGGAATACCGCTGCGTGCAGGCGCGGCGAATGACTTGGGCTATGCGTCGGCGCCACTCGGCGCCGCACGCATCTCCGGCATTTATAGCCACTACGCCGCGTGTGCCGGTAATTGCCATTGCCGGCACACGCGGCGCGGGCGCGGCCAACCGCGAACGTACCGCGCGGTTATGAGCCGCCCTTTGCCCGCCTTCCCCTGCTGTGGCACAATTTCGCCCGCCATTTCCTAACATTGCAGATAAGACAAATATGACGAGCGAAATCACGATAAACCCCAACGACGTACAAATCGAAAGCGGCTGGAAGACCGCCCTTTACGACGAATTCGGCAAACCCTACTTTGCCCGCATCAAACAAATCCTGATGGATGCCAAAGAAGCGCACATCCCCATCTATCCGCCGGGCAGCCTCATCTTCAACGCCTTCAACCGCACCCCGTACGACAAAGTGCGCGTGGTCATCCTTGGCCAGGATCCCTACCACCAGCCCGGTCAGGCGATGGGGCTGTCCTTCTCCGTGCCGCAGGGCGTGCGCGTGCCGCCCTCGCTGCTCAATATCTATAAAGAACTCGAACGCAGCATCCCCGGCTTCGTCCCCCCCAACCACGGCGACCTCAGCGCCTGGGCGGATCAGGGCGTGCTGCTGCTCAACGCCAGTCTCACCGTCGAACGCGGCAAGGCGGGCAGCCACAGCCGCATCGGCTGGCAGACCTTCACCGATGCCGTCATCGAAAAACTCTCCAACGAACGTAGCGACATCATCTTCATGCTCTGGGGCAACTACGCCAAGGACAAAATCCGCCTGATCGATGCCGACAAACACTACATCCTCACCGCCGTACACCCCTCGCCGCTGGCGGGCAACGGCTTCATCGGCTGCTCGCACTTCGCCAGCGCCAACCAGATTCTCGAATCACGCGGCGAAACGCCGATCAACTGGCAGGTGTAGCTGTCAGGCTTCCCGGTTGAAAAACCCGCCGTCCGGCGGGCTTTTTGCAGGGCCTTCCTGCAAACCGCGTGGCGGATGCGCCCGCTTGTCCGTTCCATAAACGTAAACCGCCCGTCACGTGCCGCATCGCCCGCTTTTGTTAGACTGTCTCCGCGATTTATCCCTTCCCATCAACCCGGTACGAGGTGTTTCCATGCGTAAATTACTGTTGCTCGGCCTGCTGGCCGGTGGGGTGGCGTATGCCGCCGATGATGACGCGCGGCGTTGCGACCTGGCAGGCGCAGAGGCGTACGACCCGATGCGCCCGGCCGGTGTGCCGTTCCGTTATTTCCACCCGCTTTATGCGGATACGGCGACGATGAAGGCCGATGTGGAGGCCTGCCAGCGCGCTTTTGCCGCCGGCAAAGACCCGCGTTATTCCTTCCAGGCGGGCAACATCCTGCGCGATTTCTTGCAGGAGAAGAGCTTGCGCCGGATGACGGCGGCGGAATCGCCCGCTGCGGCCGGACAACTGGCGGACAAGGGCATGGAGCAGTTGGCGCTCGGCGCTTATCGGGCGGCGGCGGATGCGGGTTATCATCCGGCGCGCGCCGTGCTGGCATCCATGGCGGCGTTGCAGCCGGACAGCCCGGCGACGCTGTTTGATGATGTGCTCAAAGATGCACCGGCAGCGGGTCATGCGGGACTGGCGCAGTGGTATGAGCGGCAGATGCTGCTTGCACCGGAGCGCAAGGCACAGTGGCAGGCGCAGGCGAAGCAGCATTGGCAGGCGGCGCTGGATGCGGGTAATGCCGCCGCCCGTCTTGGCCTGGCACGGATACTCGCCGACGAAGGGGATATGGCGCAGGCCCGCACGCTGTTGCAGCAGGCGGATGCGCAGGATCTGTACGCGCTGGATGCATTGGCGCTGTTTTATTTCAAAACGGGCGAGACGGCGGCGGGCGAACAGATCCTGGCCGGCGTGCAGCAGCGCGCGGATGCGGGCAATGCCGATGCGCGGGTGTTCGCGGATTATTGGCGGGGCTTGCGCCTCTTGAACGGCTGGGGCATGGCGCATGATGAAGCGGCCGCTATCGCGGCCTTGCAGGCGGCAGCGCGCGGCGGACATCAACAGGCGCAATTCACGCTGATGGGGATGAAGCAGCCGTGGTGAATGGCGGTGCGGTGAGAAAGCGGGCGGTTGCGCCGCCCGGCGGCATCCGGCAAGCGCGCAGCGTATGATGTGCGCCTTTGATGGCAACGGGAGAAGCAATGAAGGCTGTGGAAAGCAAAATCCGCATTATCGGCGGCAAGCATCGCGGGCGGCGGCTGGTCGTGCCGGAAGGAGAGGGTTTGCGCCCGACGCCCGACCGCGTGCGCGAGACGCTGTTCAACTGGTTGCAGTGGGAAATCGGCGGCGCACATGTGTTGGATGCCTTCGCCGGCAGCGGCGCGCTGGGGCTGGAAGCATTGTCGCGCGGCGCGGCGAGCGTGCTGTTCGTCGAACGCGAGGCGGCGGCAGCAGCGCGTCTACGCGCCGTGCTTGCCGATTGGCAGGAGGCGCATGCCCGCGTGCAGCAGGGCGACGCGCTGCGCCTTGCGCCGTCTGCGCGTTATGACCTGATTTTTCTCGATCCGCCGTTTGCCGATAAGCTGCACGGGCAGGCGCTCGCACATTTTCTGCATGACGGCTGGCTGAAACCGCATGGCAAGGCGTATGTGGAAATGTCGTGTACACATGAGGATTTGCCGTTGCCCGCCGGTTGGGTCTGGCACAGGCAGGGCAAGGCGGGGCGCGTCTTTTTCGGTCTGCTGCGACGCGGGGCGGCGGCATGATGCGGGTCGGGATTTATCCGGGAACCTTCGATCCCGTCACGCGTGGACACGAGGACATCATCCGCCGCGCGGGGGTGCTGTGTGACCGGTTGTACGTCGCCGTCGCGCGCGGGCACCACAAGCAGACGCTGTTTTCGCAAGACGAGCGCCTGGATTTGATGCGCGTCGTCTGTGCCGATGTGCGCGGAAACTGCGAGGTGGTGCCGGTCGCGTTTGATGGCCTGCTGGTCGATGCCTGCCGGCAATACGGCGCGACGATCATTATTCGCGGCATCCGCAGCGTCGCCGATTACGAATACGAACATCAGTTGTCGAGCATGAACCGCCATCTTTTACCTGCGGTTGAGACCGTTTTCCTCATCACCGCCGACCGCTACAGCTTCGTGTCATCCGGCCTGATTCGCGAAACGGCGCGGCTTGGCGGCAATGTCGGCGAGCTGGTACATCCGTATGTTAAAAAATTTTTAACGGTTAAGGTTTGTAAGGGTTGTTAAAGATTGTGTATATTAACGCTCGTCATTTTGACGTTAACAACTTTTAGGAGTTCATATATGAAATCTTTGAAAATTGCTTCTATGGCCGCCATCGTCATGATCGCTGCCGGTTGCGCCAGCCAACCAAAAGAAGATCCGCACGCTTCCGAAATCGCCGCGCTGCGCGCCGATATCGCCGAAGTCAAATCCATCGCCATGCAAGCCAACGAAAATGCGATGATTGCACGTCAACAAGCCCAGGAAAACAGCGAAAAAATCAACCGCTCTTTCCGTGGCAAACAATACAAGTAAGCAACTGCCGAACGTATCGTTCACAAAGGCACCGCAAGGTGCCTTTCTTTTGTCCGGCGTCCGCAGCGGGGTTTTTCCGCTTCCCTTTTGCAGGCGAATCCGTACAATATGCCCTCTTTTTATAGCCCCTTAGCAAGAGGAACCATAATGTTAGCAATTCGACTCGCCCGTGGCGGTTCAAAAAAACGTCCCTTCTACCACATCGTTGCCACCAACAGCCGCAACGCGCGTGACGGACGTTTCATTGAGCGCCTCGGTTTCTTCAACCCGATCGCCAAAGGTCAGGAAATACCGCTCAACGTCAATGTGGAACGCTATGAATACTGGGTTGGCGTTGGTGGTCAGGCCAGCGATCGCGTCAAATCTCTGGTCAAACAGTTCAAACAGCAGGCCTGATTTCGTGCCACACGACGCCGCAGACATCGTCGTCGGGCGGATAGTCGGCGTACATGGTATTCGCGGGCAGGTGAAAGTCCACTCGGACTGTCGCCCCCGCGAATCACTTTTTCAGTACCGCCACTTTACTGCCAGACAAGGAGGCCGCCCCGACCTGCACTTGCGCCTGCTGCGCGGGCAGTCAAACGGCAAAGGCCTCGTTGCCGCCTTTGCCGATATTGCCGACCGCGATCGGGCAATGACACTCTGCGGCTACACCCTGTACATCCGCCGCGACCAACTGCCGCCCGCAGCAAACGGCGAATACTACTGGGCGGATCTCATCGGCCTGCGCGTGGAAAACCGTCAGGGCATCACCCTCGGTCAAATTGCCGAACTCTTCGAAACAGGCGCAAACGACGTACTGGTTGTTCGCGCCAACGATGACCAAGAAATCCTCATCCCCTACATCCGCCCGCACTACATCGAGAACATTGATCTTGCCGCCGGTGTAATACAGGTGGACTGGGAACAGGCATGGTCACAAATGACCACTGACGATCACTGAAACCGTGCGCATCGACATCATCAGCATCTTTCCCGAACTCGTTCGCCACTGGTTCAGCCGGGGTGTCATCGGGCGCGCCCTGAACAAAAGCGACAATACGCCCGCCGTCCTGCATTACTGGAACCCGCGCGATTACAGCGATGACCGCCACCGGCGCGTTGACGATCGCCCTTTCGGCGGCGGCCCCGGCATGGTCATGCAATACACGCCGCTGGCACGCGTGGCCGACGCCATCAATGCCGACGGCGACAGGCCGTTGCACATCTACCTCAGCCCGCAGGGCAGCACCTTCAACCACGAACTCGCCGCCGTACTCGCGCGCAAAACGCGCATCGCCCTGTGGTGCGGGCGCTACGAAGGCATTGACCAGCGCTTTCTCGACGAACACATCGATGCGGAAATATCCATCGGCGACTTCGTCCTCTCCGGCGGGGAAATCGCCGCCGCCATCATTATCGATGCCATCCTTCGTCTTGTCCCGGGCGTCCTGGGCGACGAACAGTCCGCACAGGAAGACTCTTTCCAGCAAAAACTGCTGGACCATCCGCACTATACGCGCCCGGAAAATACTGCTAAAATCCGCGCCCCTGAAATTCTGCTCAGCGGCAATCATGCGTACATCGCACAGTGGCGCATGAAACAGGCGTTGGGCAGAACTTTTTTGCACCGTCCCGACATCTTCTGTCAACTTGATCTCAGCGACGCGCAGCAAAAATTACTCAACGAATTTTTAACCGAACAGCAATTTGGAGAGCCGTCATGAGCAACATCATTGACACCCTGGAACAAGAACAATTCAAGCAGGATCTGCCGCAATTCAACCCCGGCGACACTTTGGTCGTGCAAGTTAAAGTTATCGAAGGCAATCGCGAGCGTCTGCAAGCCTTCGAAGGCGTCTGCATCGCCAAACGCAACCGTGGCATCGGTTCCTCCTTTACCGTGCGCAAAATCTCGCATGGCGAAGGTGTCGAGCGTGTATTCCAGACCCACAGCCCGCTGGTTGCATCCATCACCGTCAAGCGCCGTGGCGACGTGCGCCGCGCCAAGCTCTACTACCTGCGCAAACTCGAAGGCAAGGCAGCGCGTATCACCGAAAAACTTGACGCCAAAAAGAACAACGCATGACCGGCATATGCTGAACGCTGACGACCAGCGCCTCATTGCCGCCATCGCCGCCCTTGCCGCACAGACGGGGGCGGCGATTTTGTCATATTACGACCACCCCGACAGCTACCACATCCGGGTCAAAGACAACCATACCCCGCTCACCGAAGCAGACCTTGCCGCCCACAACCTCCTCATCCGCAACCTGCCGCACATCCTTGACCTGCCCTGCCTCAGCGAAGAATCCGATGCCGCCGTGCACCGCCACCCGCCTGACGACTACTGGCTGATAGACCCCATCGACGGCACCCGCGAATTTATCGAGCGCAGCGGTGAGTTCTGCATCGCCATCGCCCGCATCGAGCATGGCCGCCCCACCCTCGGTTTCATTTATGCCCCGGTCGGCGGCATCTATTGGTACGCCCTGCGCGACAAAGGCGCCTACAAACACGACGAACACGGCGACACCCGCCTGCACTGTCGCCCCATGCCGCAGCCGCCGACCATCATCACCGCCCGCCCGCGCCTCGGCCGCCTCATGCGCGACTACCTCGGTGCCAACTTCGGCGGCTACCGCCACATCTGCTGCGGCAGCGCCCTCAAATTCTGCGCCATCGCCGACGGCTGCGCCGACATCTACCCCAAACTCTCGCCGACCACCAGCCAATGGGACACCGCTGCCGGCGACATCCTGTTGCACGAAGCGGGCGGCGGCCTGCGTTACTATGGCAACCTGCCCGGCAGCTACGGCAACCGTGCCACCACCAACCCGCCTTTTCTCGCCTACGGCGGCGGCATCGGTGAAGACGCCCTGCACAACTATTTCATCGCCATGCAGCGCGCCCTCACCTCCTGAAACACCGCCTCTTGCGCCGACACCCAAACGGCTGGATGCCAATGTGCCGCCCGCCCGGCGGCATTCACCTTGCAAAACCTGCCCCCGCCACCATAACCACAGCCAACCCGCCTAACCAAGAGGACACCCCATGACCATCCCCGCCCTGACCCGCATCAACGAACTCGCCGCCATCGCCAAAACCCGCGCCCTCACCGCCGACGAACTCGCCGAGCGCGACGGGCTGCGGCGCGAATACCTTGCCGCCATACGCGGCCAGGTCGATAACAACCTGCTCGTCACCCGCATCGTTGACAGCGAAGGCAACGACGTCACCCCGCAAAAACTGCGCGCCGCCCAAGCCGCCAAACAGAACCCGCAATGATCCGCCCCGCCCGCGCGGAAGACGCCGCCGCCCTCGCCCCGCTCATCCTGCACGTCCTGCAAGCGATGGAACTGCCCTTCCTCGCCGCCCACGGCATCGAAACCACGCGCCAACTCCTCACCGCCGCCATCCGGGCGGCGGAATACCGCTACGGCTACGCGCGCGGCATCGTCAAAACCATTGACGGCGACATCGCCGGTGCAGCCTTCGGTTACCCCGCCGAAGCGGAGGCGCGGGTTGACCTCCCCTTCGCCGCCGTCCTGCAACAACACCGCCTCGACCCCGCGCAGCGCCTCTTCACCGACGCCGAAAGCTACCCCGACGAATGGTATCTCGACACCATCGCCGTCGCCCCCGCCTGGCGCGGGCGCAGCATCGGCGCGGCCCTCCTGGACGCCCTGCCTGCCCAAGCCCGCGCCGCCGGGAAAAACCGCATCGGCCTGAACGTGGATGAAGCCAACCCCGCCGCGCGCCGCCTCTACCTGCGCCACGGTTACCTGCCCGTCGGCAGCCGCATCCTGAGCGGCCACCGCTACGAACACCTGCAAAAACCGCTCATGCCGCAACACAGCGGGCGGCACACCTGACCCCCGGCAGACCGCACCGCCTCCCGTCCCGCCATGTACAAACTCATCGAAAGCGCCGACTACGACACCCTCTTTGCCGCCTACCTCGCCGACCATGACCAATACAGCGGCGGCGTCTTCAGCGAATACGACCTCATCATCAGCACTCTGCCCGAAGGCGACATCCTCCTGCAAAAACTGGCGGACGCACGCGGCATCGCGAGCGGCGTCCGCCCGCGCTACTGGACCAGCTTCTACTGGCACCTCGTCGAACACATCACCGGACACACCCCACGCGGCGAACAGACCCCGCTCAACAACACCGCCATCCGCTGGCACCTCTACACCTACCTCTACCGCCACGGCGATGCCATCCTCGCCGACCCCGCGCACCCGCTCCACCCGCACCTGCACCAATACTGGCCGGACGCCACCCGCCTCACCGCCGACATGACGCGCGGCCTCTGGCACTACACCGGCCAGCTCGCCAACCTTTACAGCCAGTACCTCAATCTGCGCCCCGACTGGCTCGACGCCTGGCGGCAAGACCCGCCGCCCGCGCTGGACGACCTCCTCCGGGGCGACGGCTTAAAACACAAACCCGCCTGGCTGGCCGCACACTACCGCGAGCACTACCAACAACAACACCGCCTCTGGCACGCGACCCTCGCCGCCACCTACGCCGCCCGCGCCGAACGCATCCGTACCTTCTGGCACAAACTCGCGCACGACGACGCCGCGCGCGACAAACTCCCGCCCTACATCCCGCTCTATGCGCCGACCAACCTCACCGACACCACCCTGTGCACTCTCATCCGCCTCGGCGCATACAGCGAAGTCCGCCTCTACCACCTCACCGCCGCCGACGGCGAATACAGCGACATCGTGGACAGCCGCTGGCTGCGCCGCCTCAAACTGCGCGACCCGGCACGGGCCGAGGCCCAACACTACGACCACGGCAACACCCTGCTCTCACGCTACGGCAAACAACAGCGCGACCGCGCCCGCCTCCTGCACGCCTACAGCACCGACGACAACACCACCCAGCACGACGCCCCCACCATCACCGTCAGCAACCTCCTCAGTGCTGTGCAGGCCGACATCCGCAGCCAGAACGAAACCCACACCGCCGCCGCTCCGCACGATGCCCACGACGACAGCCTGCGCATCCACGCCTGCCACGGTACCCTGCGCCAGGCCGAAACCCTGCGCGGCGACATCATCGCCTGGCTGAACGCCGACCCGACGCGCCGCCTCTCCGACATCCTTATCCTCCTGCCCGACCCCATCGCCGCGCAAAGCATCCTGCGCGCCGTCTTCCCCAGCAGCGGCGACTACGACGGCTACCGCCTGCCCGCGCGCATCGTCGGCACCCCCGACACCGGCACCACCAGCCTCTGGCACAGCCTCGCCGGCCACTACACCCACCTGAGTGGCCGCTACGACGCCCCCACCATCACCGACTGGCTGCACAACGACGACACCGCACAAAGCCTCGGCAGCGACCACGAACACATCCAGCGCATCACCGCCGCCCTCATCCAGGCCGGCTACAAACGCGGCTTCGACAGCGAACACCTGCAACAAACCCTGCACCCCGACGACCACGACCACCGCTACACCTACACCTACGCCCTCGACCGCCTCATCGCCGGCGTCCTCATGCCCGACAGCGACGATGACGACAACCGCGACACCATCCCGCTGCCCGGCCTCAGCCTCGCCGACCTGCCCGTCCTCGAAGCTCTCGCCAAACACGCCAACCGCAGCCGCGAACTGCGGCGCAAACTTGCCGCCCACACCCCGGCACAAGCATGGCTTGCCGACATCCGCGACACCCTGCACCGCGACTACCAGCACGCCCACGACAGCACCGCCTGGCAAACCCTGAACCGCGCCCTCACCAGCCTCGAACAACAACTCAGCGCGCACCGCGACCTCGCCCCGCAAAACGAACAACTCTACCTGCCGCTGCCCTTCATCCTCGACAACATCGAAACCCACCTCAGCGCTCAACAAAACAGCCGCGAACCCAGCGGCGTCATCACCATCGGCAGCCTCACCGGCCTGCGCAACCTGCCCTACAAACTCATCGCCTTCATGAACGCCGACCACGACCGCTACCCGGCGCGACAAAACGACGAACGCTACAACCTCATCGACCTCGACCGTCCCCGCCCCGGCGACCGCAACCGCGAACAAGAAGACCTTGCCGCCCTGCTCGACAGCATCAGCCGCGCCGGAGAAACCTACTGGATCTACTACAACGCCGCCGAACCCGGCGACAACGAACCGCGCCTGCCCGCCAGCCCCATCCAGGAACTCCTGCAATACCTCGACGAACAGCGCGCAGAAGCCCCGCGCCACTACCACATCACCCACCCCGCCACCCCCTTCGAACCCGACCCCGCCGAAACCCGCCCTGCGCCGCTCTGGCACAACGTGCGGCAAACCCTGGCACGCCCATCCCGCCCGGCGCCGCCCTTCCTCACACTCAGCCACGCCACCCTTTCCGCAGCCGACCCTGCCGACCCCGAAACCCTGCCGCTCGACCAACTCATCCGCGATACCCTGCGCCCCGCCGCTGCCTACGCCCGCGCCCACAACATCAGCCACGACAACCACGACGACACCCCTGCCGCCCGCGAACCGCTGGCCGCCAGCGCCCTCGACAACTACCACATCAACGACACCATCAACCGCGCCCTCGAAGAAGGCCGCGACCCTGCCGCCCGCCTCGCCCGCCTGCCCCTCCTACCCGCAGGCATCAGCGGCAACATCCTCCTCGCACAGCGCCTCGCCGAAAACCAGGCACACTACCGTGCCCTGCTCGCCCAGAGCGGCTGCACCACCCCGCCACCTCTGGCCGAACACACCCTCGACCTCGGCGACACCCTCCTCACCGCCCGCCTGCCAACGAGCGGCAACACCTGGCCGTGCCTCTCCGCCCGCCGCCAAAAAGCCAAACACCAATACCGCTACTGGCTCGAACACCTCGCCTGGAACGCGCTTGGCACCGGTGGCGACAGCCACATCCACTACGCCGACGGCGACGAACAACTGCGCGCCCTGCCGGCAGAATACGCCGCAGAACAACTGCGCACCTGGCTGGCCGTGCGCCGCAGCGCACAACAACAACTGTGGCTGGCCCCCATCGAACTCATGCCGGCCTACCTCGACAACCTCGGCAAAAAAGACGGCGCGGACAAAAACCGGCTCCTCATCCACAAATGGATAGACGACGACCAGAACAAAGCCGACAGCGGCGAACTGTGGCGCCACCTGTGGCGCGGCAACGAAACCATCCTCGCCGACCGCATCGCCGCCGCCCTTACAACCTACGCCCCGCTGCTACAACCCTGGCTCGACCACCGCGTTTAGGGCTGTGGCTACATAGCCGCCCGGCGTGTACCTGATCCGAAACCCGCACGAAAAAGCCCCGCACGCCTTGTGCGGGGCTTTTGTCATGAGCGGCGCTTTCGTCCTGCGTGCCATCTATGGTCCGACGCGTTTCGCGCCGTAAACGCCACGATAGTCGGCGCCGCCGCTGATACTGCGGCTGAACTGGCCGCCGAGTTCTTCGCCATCCTGGCCGTAGAGGCGGGCATGGCCGTTGTCGCTCTGGAAGCGCTGCGTACCGCTGTCCCAGTGCAGGGTGTCGGTGAAATCCAGGCGAGCATCGCGGTGCAGGTTGCTGCCGTCAAGATTGCCGCTCTGGCTGTTGCCCAGGGTCAGGGTCAGGGTTTTGCTGTTGCTGCCGTAATCCACGCGGGCGCTGACGTCGGCGATGGCGCGGCTGCTCTGGTTGATGTCGCCGATGGCGCTGCCCTTGTAGTCGGCGCGCAGAGTGGCATTGTCCGCCGGGATGAAGGGTTTGCCGACATTCAGATAGGCTTCGGGGATGCCGCTCCGGGTGGCGGCGATTTCGCCGAAGGTCTGGTATGACCAGCCGGCGGCTTGATGCGGACACAGGATGAGGGTGTGTTCGCTATCCAGGGCGAGGCTTTGCGCGGTGCTGTATATGCCGCGATTTTGCCCGCTTTGTCCGGTGCCGGCGGCGTTTTCCATGCCGTGCAGGGAGAGACGGCCGTTCGCGTCATAGCCGGTGTGTCCGGCGACGGCGGCGCGGATGGCCGCCGCATCGAGCGGGGCGATGTAGTAGTAGCGGCTGCGGATGCCGCTGCTGCCGAAGATTTCCGCCCAGTGGTGGCGGTATTGGTTGCTTGCGTGGTAGTAGTAGCCGATGCCGGTATCGGTGTAGGCGGCGTCGGTCATGCTTTTGTAGTGGTTCGGGCTGTTGCGCCATTGGGCGACGGTGTCTTTGGCATACGGGCTGCCGGTCGCGATGCTTTCGCCCACGGCCGCATTGTTGCCGCCGCCGGTCAGGGTGTATTCGCTGAGCGGGTTGTCGCCGTTCGGCCGCTTGTGCGCGTTCAGGGTGGCGAGTTCCTGCGCGCGCACGGAGGCGTAGGCCGCGAGGCTCTCGTTGTAACGCAGCGGCGCGAGGCCTTTTTCGGCGCGTTCCCGGTTGACGAGGGCGAGCGCTTCATCCGTTTCTTTCCGGATGTCGGCAGACGGGCGGGCGACGGCATACGGCGGCAGCTGGATGTCGCCGAGGTCAACGGTATCGGTGCTTTGCGGCGCGGGGGTGTTCGGATTGTCCGGCGCGGGTCTGTCCGCAGGCAGGTTGTTGCCGCCGCCACTGCCGCCGCAGGCGGTGAGCAGGGTGAGGGCGAGGACGCTTGTCAGGGTTTGGGTTTTCATGTTTTCTCCTGTGTTTCGGGGACGCCAGTGTAACCAGGCCCTTATGCCGCAGGCGCGGCGTTACAGGTCGGCGACGCGGGCGGGCAGTTTTTGCAGCTGCGCGGTGTCGGTTTTCTGCATGAAGTCGCGTTGCAGGAAGGCGTCCACGGCGCGGCGGTTGTCCGGCGTGATGTGGGCGTCGTAGATGTCCGGCAGGCGCATGCGGAGGTAGTTCAGGCCGTTACCGAGGATGATGTGCCCCCAGTCGTCGCTCTGCGCGTCGAGTTGCGGTGCAAGCGGCAGGGCGCGGGCGAGGGCGGCGCGGCTGCGCGCGATGTGCGGATGCGGGATGCTGCCCGGCGGCTGGTGCATGTTGAGCGCGTAGGCGCGCACGGTCTGGTTGATGGCGGCGATGCCCCAGCTGGCGCGAGCGCAGGTGCCGCCGCCGCGCAGCACGCGGTCATCCAGGTACTGCATGATGATGAGGCTTTCGCTGATGAGGTGTCCGTCGTCGCAGTGGAGTGCCGGGATTTGGCTGAACGGGTTGACGGCGAGCAGTTCGGGCGGATTTTCCCAGGGCAGGACGAATTGCAGTTGCAGGTCGCTTTTGCCGCTGCGCAGCGCCGCGATGAGGGCGAGGCGGGCGTAGGGCGAGGTGGTGCTGAGGTAGAGTTTCATCGGGGTTCTCCGGTTGGGTTTATTGCACCGCGTGGCGCAGGGCGCCGATAGTGGCGGGATGCTGTTCCAGTTGCGCGATGGCAACGGCGCGCACGTCGGGACGTTCGCAGTAGGCGGCAAACGCCTGCCGGTTGGCGGCGCCGAGGTGGGCGTGGTAGAGGTCGTTGTGGCGCAGTTCGGCATAGGAGATCGCCATGCCGAGGACGTGGGTGGCGATGTCATTGCTTGTCGCATCAAGCGGCGGGCAGTGGGCGAGGCCGCGTGCGATGGCGTCACGGGCGCGCGCGATGTGCGGGTGCGCAGGGATGTTTGCCGGCTGGAAGCGGGCGAGAGAATAGGCTTTCACCACCTGGTCGAGCAGTTCGTAGCCGTAGCCCGCCAGCGCCGCTTGCTGTGCGCCCCGGAAGGGGTGGTCGAAGAGATAATCGAGGATGAGCGGGCTGTTGGTGATGATGGTGCCGTTGTCAGTGATGAGCGTCGGCACTTGCGAGAGCGGGTTGACGGCGGTGAGTTCTTTTGGCGTCGTCCACGGGTCGACATAGGCGAGTTGCAGCGTGTCCATGCCGCGCGCGAGGGCGGCGAGCATGACCATGCGGGCGTAGGGGGAAGTGGTGCTGGTGTAGAGTTTCATGGGGTTATCTCCGGATGGGTTTGGCCGCATTGTACGCGCCCTGCCGCCGGGCGGGGCGGCAGCACACTGCTGTTTATACTAACGGCAGGCAGATGTTGGTGTGGTTCCGGGCGGGCGTATCATCATTGCATTGCATATTTGAGATATTCCAACACCACGGGGGCGGCGGCGATGGTCAGACCTTTGCGACGGAACCAGTCAAGGAACCAGAATGTCGAGGCGTTTGATGATGCCGCTCTGCGGCCAGTATGCGACGCGGATTTCGCGGGCGCTTTGCAGCGGGCGGTAATGGCGGTTGTCAATGGGCAATTCCCTGTGGATGGCGGGCAGGACGAGGCGGAAACCGCCGCCGTTGTAGAGGTCGGGCATGGTCTCGCGGATATGGAAATCACGGGTAGTCAGGATTTTGCTGCCACCGATGAGGTCAAGGCAGACGGGGGCGGCCATGACGCCGGCCGCGATGCCTGCGGCCAGCACACAGAGGCGGGGGCATTGGTAACGCAGGCTCAGGCGGTCATGCCGGCGGGTGCGCCATAAATAGCGCGCACAAGGGAGGAGCAGGAGAGCGAGGAAAAGCGGGCGCAGCAGGGCGGGGCGGCCTTCATCCGGCAGGAAGATGTCGCAGGCAAAATAGATGACGCCACAGGCGGCAAAAACAGGCGCCTCGCGGTAAAGGCCAGCAAAATAGCGCGGCAGGGGCATCAGCGCAGGATCTCGATTTTGTAGATGATGTCGCTCTGCGGCCAGTATTCGACACGGATTTCATGCGCGTTTTGCAGCGGGCGGACGCGCTTCTTTTCCAGCACCAGTTCGGCGTGTTTTTCCAGCAGGACAAGGCGGTAGCGGCTGTCGTAGCAGCGGACTTTGTAGAAGGGGCCGCAATAGCGGGTTTTGACGTGGAAATCCGCTGTGGTAACGGTCACGCGCGGGCGGTGCAGGTCAATCAGCGCCGGTACGGCGAGGTAGAAACCGGCGGCGAGGAAGATGAGGGTGGTGATGAGCGGGAAACCTTCGGCGAGACGCTCGCGGCTGCGGCTGCGCCAGACATGGATGCCGAGCGGGATGGCGAAGACACCGACGCTGAGGTTTTTCAGCAGGGCGATGCGGCCTTCATCGGGCAGGAAGAAAATGGCGGCGAGGCAGAAGATGACGCAGGCGGTGAGGGCGGGGGCTTCGCGGAAGTTTTCGGGGAGATTTTCGAGAAGGTTCATGGCGGTGTCCGGTGGGGGGAATGCGCAGGGCGGCAGGCAGCGGTCATTTTATGCTCATGATGTTCTTTTGAAAAACGCGTGGAATTTCACCGGATAACGATAAATCTTGGCATAAATCTTGCATCTTTGTTCATGACCCGTTAACCCTTAATTCATATGGAGAAAAACATGGCGCAAACGTTATTCAAAGCCAGCGGCCTGACCGCAGACAAAGCCGACAAGCTCAAAGAGGCCGGTATGGCCGTCGCGGGTGTCCGCTGGGTCAATATCAATAATGACAATGTGGTCGTCACCCACGATGATCATTTCGATGCGGATGCTTTTGTCGGCGCGTTGCACGGCGCGGATGGCAGCGTCAGCGTGACGAAAGCCTGAGCACCGCCGGGGCTTGTGCAAAAACGCAGCGTCTGCTGCGTTTTTTTATGCGCGCTCGCCCGCCGCATCGCGGACAGTGCAGATGGATGCCAGCAGCGCCGTGGCGTAACTGCCGCGCGGCAGGGTGAAGGAAAGCAGCAGGGTGCGTTCGTCCTGCCAGTCGTGGTGCAGGTTGTCGGCATGGGCGGTCAGCGCGCGCCAGCCACTGTCGGCATGGCGTTCGAGGTAGGCGACGGCGGCCTGTGTCGCGGCATCGGCATGGTCCAGCCAGGTTTGCGTTGCAGGCGGCAGTGGGTTTCTCTCCTTGCCGGGCAACCAGCCGCCGAGGGCAATATCGCCGCTGCGCAGGCGTTGCCGCAGGGTTTCATCCACGTTTTCGATGAGGAAATGGCTGTTGCTGCCGCGCAGCATGGCGCGATCGCCCGCTTGCGGTGTGTGCAGGGTGTCGGCTGCCACGCGGGCAGCGAGTTGGGCATTGAAGCAGTCAGCGCGCAGGGTGGACAGCACCAGGGCGCGCTCGTCGTGTTTTTTGGGCAGTTCGCCGCGCTCAACCCAGCGGCGGGCTTTGAGCAGGTTGTGATGGCCGAAGCGCTGTTCGCCGAAAGTGTTGGCGAAACCGTCGCGCACGAGGGCGGCAAGCGCCGCATCCATGACGGCACGGCCGCCTTCCACCTCGCGCAGCAGCAGGGTGAACGCGTTGGCACGGTGTGTGCCGATGCGCAGTTTGCGCTCGTTGCGCTGCCGTTCGAGGATGCGCCAGCCTTCCCCGCTGTCGGGCAGGTTGGCGCCATATTTGGCGGGCAGCGACAGCCACTGGCAAGTAACGGCGTGGCGGTCTTTGAGGCCGCTGTGGGCGATGTCTTTTTGCGCGCAGCCCAGCAGCCGCGCCCACTCGCGTTTGAGGCAGGCGGTGTTCAGGCCGGTTTTTTCCACGTAGCACCACAGGTGTTCGCCCTGTCCGCTGGGGGTGAAGCCGAGCTGCTCGGCAACGCGGAAATCGGCCGGCTGCTGTTTGATGGTGGCGGTTGGTCTGTTCATGATGCGCTCGTGTTGTATGAAAAAAGCCGTGAGTCACGGGGAATCACGGCCTGGAAGCTGATGGTGTTTTATGCCTGCGTCAGGCGGGTGAAGATGGCATCAAGCGGCACCATTTCGGCTGTTTCGCTGCGGCGGTGTTTGTATTCGACTTCGCCGTTTGCCAGGGTTTTGTCCGAGATGACGACCCGTTCCGGGATGCCGATGAGATCCATGTCGGCAAACATGACGCCGGGGCGCTTGCCGCGATCATCAAGGACGACATCCACGCCCGCTTGCAGCAGTTGCGCATACAGCGCCTCGGCCACTTGCCGCACATCCGGCGATTTGGCGGCATTGAGCGGCAGGATGGCGACAGTAAACGGCGCAATGGCACGCGGCCAGATGATGCCGCGCTCGTCGTGATTCTGCTCGATGGCGGCAGCGACGACACGGGTCACACCGATGCCGTAGCAGCCCATCAGCGGAATAGCCGAGCCGCCGTCTTCCAGTTGCACTTTCAGCCCCATCGCTTCGGAGTATTTTTTGCCGAGCTGGAAGATGTGCCCGACTTCAATTCCACGGCGGATGGAAAGCGTGCCGCTGCCGTCGGGCGCCATATCACCTTCAACGATGTTGCGCAGGTCGGCAACTTGCGGCAGGGGCACATCGCGTTCCCAGTTGATGTTGAAGTAGTGGTAGCCGTCTTCGTTGGCACCGGCGGCAAAGTCGGCAAGTACCGCCGCGTCGTAATCGACAATCATCGGCACCCTGGCACCGACCGGGCCGAGGGATCCGGCTCCCGCCCCCATCGCGGCGCGGATTTCCGCTTCTTCCGCCATGCGCAATGGCGCGGCGACTTGCGGCAGGTGTTCCGCCTTGATGGCGTTCAGTTCGTGGTCGCCACGGATGATGAGGGCGACAACGCCGCCTTCCGCGCCGGCCACCATCAGGGTTTTGATGGTGCGCTCAATCGGCACGCCGTAGCCTTCGACCAATGCGGCAATGGTTTTGCAATCGGGGGTTGCCCGCTTTTCCAGCGCGGCGGCTGGTGCGGGGCGGGGTTGTGTTGGGCGCTGCGCCTCGGCTTTTTCGAGGTTGGCGGCATAATCGCCGTTCCCGGAAAAGACGATGGCGTCTTCGCCTGTCGCCGCGAGGACGTGAAATTCATGCGAACCGGTGCCGCCGATGGCGCCGTTGTCGGCCAGTACCGGGCGGTAATCCAGCCCCAGCCGCTCGAAGATGCGGCAGTAGGCAGCAAACATCACCTGATAGGTGGCGTGCAGGCTCGCTTCATCCAGATGGAAAGAGTAGGCGTCCTTCATGATGAATTCGCGCGCACGCATCACGCCGAAACGCGGACGGATTTCGTCACGGAATTTGGTCTGGATTTGATAGACGTTGAGCGGCAGCTGTTTGTAGCTGGCGAGATCGCGCCGCATCAGGTCGGTCACGACTTCTTCATGCGTCGGCCCCAGGCAGTATTCGCGTTCGTGGCGGTCAATGAAACGCTGCAATTCGGGGCCGTATGCCTGCCAGCGCCCCGATTCCTGCCACAGTTCGGCCGGTTGGGCGCTCGGCATCAGGATTTCCAGCGAACCGGCGCGGTTCATTTCCTCGCGGATGATGCGCTCCACTTTATGCAGCACGCGCAACCCCAGCGGCAACCAGGAATACACGCCGAGCGCGGTTTGCCGGATCATGCCGGCGCGCAGCATCAGTTGATGGCTGATGATTTCCGCATCAGCCGGGGTTTCTTTTTGTGTGCTAAGCCAGAATCGGGAGAGGCGCATGGTGCTGTGTTTTATCCCAAACCCTTGCCATCACCCGCATTGCCGCTTGGCGGCATGGGCGCACCTCTTCCGGGGGCCGCCGCAGGCGGCAATGCTCCCGGTCCCGGTCTGCTGCCGGCCGCAGGCGGGCGGTTGCCGGTGGAGGGAGAGCCGGGGCGCGGCGAGCAGAACGTATCTATCTCGCTCTGCGCCTGCTGACGCCGCTTGCTGATTTCGTCGGCGGAGAGCGGAATCAGGTTTCCGGAACTGTCCTCTTCGAAGACCTGCGATTTTTCATTGATGGTTTTCATGTTTGACTGCGCGATTTCGCAACGCCGTTCCGGCGTGATGGTGCCTGCGGGCAGCGGCTGCTGGCCGGCCGCCGCCGCAGCCGGTGCGGCATCTGTCGTGGCCGGGCGGATGGGGCGCAGCACGGTGAAACTGTCATTGGTCGGGCGGTCGCTGACCAGCATGCCCTGCCCGTTGATCCTGACGTATTGCTTCACGCCGCGCGGTACATACTTGCCGTAATGCGCCCTGCCGCGCACATACCATTTATAGAAGATCTGTTGCGGCTGCGCATTGGGGTTGCGATAGATCTCGGGGGCGATGTTGCTGCCGGCGCTGGTCGCCTCGGTACCGGGCTGCGCCGGTGCCTGAGCCAATGCGGCAACACATGACAGGGATGCTGCCAGAGACAGGACGGATGTTCTCAAAATCATGGTGAATTCCTTATCTGAAAGGGACGTCCGCATTCTACATTACTGTTCGGCAAGAATCTATCCTGCTATAATCATTTCGCCAGATTTTCAATAACCGGAGCATCCAATATGAAAAATCCCGTCCGTGTCACCATCACCGGCGCCGCCGGCAATATCGGCTATGCGCTGGCTTTCCGCATTGCTGCCGGCGATATGCTGGGGCTCGATCAGCCCGTCATCCTGCAACTGCTGGAAATCACCCCGGCGCTGGGCGCATTGCAGGGCGTGGTGATGGAACTCAACGACTGCGCTTTCCCGCTGCTTGCCGGTGTTGTCGCGACCGATGATGCCAATGTCGCGTTCAAGGATACCGATTATGCGCTGCTGGTCGGCGCCCGTCCGCGCGGCCCCGGCATGGAACGCAAGGACCTGCTCGCGGCGAACGGTGCCATTTTCGGGCCGCAGGGCAAGGCGCTGAACGATCACGCCTCGCGCGACGTCAAAGTGCTGGTGGTCGGTAACCCGGCGAATACCAACGCGCTCATCGCGCAAGCGGCGGCGCCGGATCTCAACCCGCGCAATTTCACCGCGATGACCCGCCTTGACCACAACCGCGCCCTGTCGCAACTCGCCGAAAAGACCGGCACCCACACTACCGACATCGCCAAGATGATCATCTGGGGCAACCACTCCTCCACGCAGTACCCGGATATCAGCCATGCCACCATTAAAGGCAAGGCAGCAAAAGGCTTGGTGGACGATACTTGGTATAAGGACACCTTCATCCCCGTCGTGCAACAACGGGGCGCCGCCATCATCAAGGCGCGTGGTGCTTCTTCCGCCGCTTCCGCTGCTTCCGCCGCGATTGACCACATGCGCACCTGGGCGCTGGGCACGCAGGGTGATGACTGGGTCAGCATGGCGGTGCCTGCCGATGGTTCCTACGGCATTGCCCCCGGCATCATCTATTCTTACCCCTGCCGCTGTAAAAACGGCGACTACGAAAT
>NZ_CALIZP010000065.1 GCF_938028825.1 uncultured Cardiobacterium sp.
ATATCCCAGTCGAACGGCTGTTTTTCCACGGTAGCCGTGGCGGTAATGCCCAATAGTTTGACGCTACTCTGCCGGATAGGTGCAAAAAAAAAGCGGACTATGGGTCCGCTTTTTTTGCGCCGTTGATGTCTCGCTACGCCGTAGAAAAAAGGCCTGCGTGCTATACTGCTGCGCCGAAAATTCCTGTAAAACCAGCAAAATATGCCCCGCCAAGAGACCCACATCACTCCCATCCCGACCCAATGGATCGGGCCGCTTACCATCAGCGGCAACGCCGTGAACGATACCGTCCGCGTCCCGCTCGCCACCTACGAAAGCCCGCTCTGGCCCTCCACCGCGCGCGGCGCGAGGGTCGCCGAACACTGCGGCGGCGTGCGCTGCACCCTGATTGACGACCGCATGGCGCGCAGCATTCTGCTCGAAGCGCCCGATGCCGCCACCGCCTACGCCGCGCTACAAGACATTCTCGCCGCGCGCGACGAACTCGCCGCCGTCGTCGCAGAAACAGGCCGCTTCGCCCGCCTGCTCGGCCTGCACCACCAAATCGTCGGCAACCTGCTCTATCTCCGTCTCGAATGCGCGACCGGCGACGCCGCCGGGCACAACATGGTGACCAAAGCCGCCGATGCCGTGCTTTCCCACATCCTCGCCGCCCATCCCGCCCTCGCCTACGGCTCCATCTCCGCCAACTACTGCACCGACAAAAAAGTGAGCGCGGTGAACGGCATCCTTGGCCGGGGCAAAAACATCATCGCCGAAATCACCATCCCGCGCCGCCTCTGCGCGCGGATGCTGCGCACCACACCGGAAAAAATCTGCGCGCTGAACCTGCGCAAAAACCACATCGGCGGGGCGCTTGCCGGCAGCATCCGTAGCGCAAACGCCCACTTCGCCAACATCCTCCTCGCCTTCTACCTCGCCACCGGCCAGGACGCGGCGAACATCATCGAAGGCTCGCAAGGCATCGTCCACACCGAAACGCGCGGCGACGACCTCTATTTCAGCTGCACCCTGCCGAACCTCATCATCGGCAGCGTCGGCAACGGCAAAAGCGGCGACGCCGTCGAAGCGCACCTGCACGCGCTGGGCTGCCGCGCAGACCGTCCCGCCGGCGAGAACGCGCGCCGCCTCGCCGCCATCTGCGCTGCCACCGTCCTCTGCGGCGAACTGTCGCTGCTTGCCGCGCAGACCAACCCCGGCGAACTGATGCGCGCCCACCTCGCCCTGGAACGCCGCGCATGAACCCCATCGCCCGCCGCAAACGCGAACACCTCGACGCCCTCGCGCAAGACCCCGCCATCGAGCGTGGCGGCAGCGGCTTTGCCGCCCTGCGCCTGACGCACCGCGCCCTGCCTGAGCTGGCGCTCGCCGACATCGACACCCGCTGCCCCTTCCTCGGCAAAACCCTGCACCTGCCGCTCCTCATCTCCTCCATGACCGGCGGCAGCGACCCGGAAATACGGCGCATCAACCGCCACCTTGCCGCCGCCGCCGAAGCCTGCGGTGTGGCGATGGCGGTCGGCTCGCAGCGTGTCCAGTTCGGCGAACAGGCGGCAGAAGCCAGCTTCCGCCTGCGCGATGTCGCGCCCGGTACCGTTCTCATCGCCAACCTCGGCGCCGTGCAGCTTAACTACGGCTTTGACAGCAGCCACGCCTGCCGCGCGGTAGCGACGCTCGTCGCCGATGGCCTCTACCTGCACCTCAACCCCCTGCAAGAAGCCGTGCAGCCCGAAGGCGACACCGACTACCGCGATCTGGCCGCGAAAATCGCCGCCGTCGTGCAGGCGACCCCCGTGCCCGTGCTGCTCAAAGAAGTCGGCAGCGGCCTCTCGCCCGCCGACATCGCCCTCGGCAAACAGGCCGGCGTGCGCTACTACGACCTCGCCGGACGCGGCGGCACCTCGTGGAGCCGTATCGAACACCACCGCCGCCGCGACCCTGCCGACACCCTCGGCCTCACCTTCCAGGACTGGGGACTGACAACCGTCGAAGCGCTGCGCCTCAACCGCGCCGCCCACCCCGACGTAACCCTCATCGCCAGCGGCGGCATCAGAAGCGGCATCGACATGGCGAAAGCCATCCTCCTCGGTGCCGAACTGTGTGGCATTGCCGCGCCCTTCCTCGCTGCCGCGCAAGAAAGCACTGCTGCCGTTATCGCCGCCATCCGCCGCTTCGAACGCGAATACCGCACCGCGCTCTTCCTCCTCGGCTGCCGCGACAACGCCGCCCTGCGCGACAACCACGCGCTGCTGCTGAATCCGTAAACCCTGGCCTTATCCCGCCGGCACGGAAAAGCCCTTCTCCCGTCGGCGGGCTGAAGACAGCCCTGTTTGCAAGGGCTATAAAATAGGCGTCGGCCGCCCGGCCGCCTCACCGCAACCGTAAAACCATTTTTTAAGGACTACCCCCCATGAAAAAAACCCTCATCGCGCTCGCCCTTACCGCCGCCCAGGCCGGTGCCGCGCCGCTCTTCACCAACACCATCACCCCCGGCACACAGCCGCTGACCTACCTCGGCGAAGACAGCAAGGCGGCGGCCGCCCTCGTCATGACGCAGAAGCCCGACGGCGGCGACGCCGTTTTCCGCCTCGCCAAAGACAGCCCGCTCACCATCCTGCTCGTGGATGACAAAGGCCGCGCGCTCGTCAAAAACGCCTTCGGCCTGACCGGCTGGGCACAGGCGGATACCAGCGGCGCAGCTGCCGACAAACTGGACGGCCTGCAAAAAGCGGAAATCGGTGAAAACAACTTCTTTTTCTACTTTGACCCGAAAAACAGCACCTTTTTGAACGAAACCGTGCCGGGCAAAGATGATGCACCGGATGTCTATCGCGCCCTGCGCGGCAAACTGGCGGGGGATGACAAAGACTATTTCGTCTATTGCGACGACGGCATGAGTGGCGACCCGAACTGCACTATCTTCCCCGCCCCCGCCGACGGCAAAGCCCCGGACGAAGTCCCCTACGACGAAAACAGCACCCTGAACGGCGAAACCTACTATCTGCCCGGCGACGGCACCGTCTATACCGACACCCACGCCAACCTCTACTACCAGACGCGCAGCAAATACACGCTCAAAGGCGACAAACTGGACGAAGTCATCCAGCCCTATCACTACATCGGCGTGGACAGCAAAGCCGAAAACGATTTCACGCTCGACGGTCTCGACGGCAAAAAACACGCGGTGAAGAAAGGCGAAAAAGTGCGCATCATCCTCGACGACCCGCGCGCCATCCCCTGCAAGGAAGAGGAAATCTGCAAACTGAAATTGCTGGTGCAAAACGCGGGCGGCAACACCGGCTGGGTCACGCCCGACACATACAGCGGCGAAGAAGAAAAACCGGGGCCGAAGATCGCATATATCCGCTTCTACGGCGACTGAGCGCCGCTGCACAGGAAACGCCGACCCGCGTCGGCGTTTTTTCTGCGCGATGCGCGGGCACCCGGCTATATCCCGCGCAGCAATATGCCGATGAGGGGCGGCAGGGCAAGCCCGAGCCAGAGGAGGATGTTGCCGCTGCGGCTGTGCGCGGGGACGCGCCCGGTCGTCTGCGGCGGCAGCGCCCTGCCGTGGATGGCGGCGTCAGCGCTGGCGGCGATTTCCCGCACCATGTCGTCTTCTGCGAGATAGCCTGCGGGGAAGCGGTGCCTGTCGCCGTAGCGGTCATCAATGGCGAGATGGGTGGGCGGGTCGAGTCTGCCGCATTTCAGCACGGCGCGGATGCCGCGCATATCCTGCCGCGCGATGAAATCAATCCTGCCGTCGGGTCGGCAGAGGTGCAGGCCGCGTGCATCGAGGCGCGCCATGATGCGCGGTTCCTGGGTGAGGTAGTAGCGGTAGTGGCCATAGATGCGGTGCAGCAGCCAGGCCAGGATGGCGATGCCCGCGAGGTTGAAGACGGCCAGCAGGGGATGCAGGGGCTGTGCCGCATCATGCGAACGCCAGCCGTCGTAAAACAGCCAGACGATGAACCAGGCGGCTGCCAGCAGCAGGGCCAGGGTGAAGCTGGCAAAGCGGATGGTGCGGCGGGTCCTGTACCAGAGACGCATCGGGATGGCGGCGGCGGGCGGTGCGGCAACATGGTGCAGGCGGTCCCGCGCGACGCGGGCGATGTCGGCGTAATCGGCGGCACCGAGGCGCGGGTGACGGTACAGCCGCTTCGTCCCGTCGCGCGCGCAGATGGCGAGCTGTATCCCGCTGCCGGGGGCGGACACATCGGCGAGCGCCTGCCAGCGCCATTGCGCGCAGATGCGCCCGCCGTGGCAGAGGGTCAGCCCCAGGGCGTCGCATATGACGGCGGGGCGGCGGCGGCGGAAGCAGCAGTAAAGCGCGATGGCGCCGGCCAGCGCCCACAGTGGTGTCCACACCGTCCAGACGCGGTGGCTGTACTGCCCCGCCGTCAGCGGATAGGCGAACCACAGGAGCAGCCAGACGGCGATGACGGAACCCGGCCGGTGGTGCAGCCGCCCGCCCCAGCCGTGGCTGTCCGGGGCGTGCAGATCGGGGGTGAAGGAAGTGGCGTTTTTATCGGGCACGAAGGCTTGCGCCATCAGCGTTTCTGCAACTGGTCCAGCAGGGCGCCGCTCGCGAAGTGTTCTTTCATCGCCTTGTCCCACGAGCCGCTGATGTCTTCGATGGTTTTCAGCTTGACTTCGGGGAAGCTGTCCTTGAAGGCGGCGGCGATTTTTTCATCGCGCACGCGGTAGTGGTTTTCCGCCAGCAGTTGCTGCGCCGGTTCGCTGTACAGATATTCGAGATAGGCTTTGGCGGCGTCCGTCGTGCCTTTGGCGTCGGTATTCTTGTCCAGCCAGGCGACGGGGAATTCGGCGAGGATGGAGACTTTGGGGATGACCACGTCGTAGTCGTTTGCGCCGTATTCCTGGCGGATGCCGTGCACTTCGGATTCAAAGGTAATCAGCACGTCGCCGATTTTGCGCTCGACGAAGCTGGTGGTCGCGCCGCGTCCGCCGGTGTCAAAGACCTTGACGTGGCCGAGGACGTTTTTCAGGAACGCCTGCTGTTCGTCTGCGCTTTGGTAGGTGTCCTGCGCGTAGCCGAGCGCGCCGAGGTAGGCATAGCGCCCGTTGCCGCTGGTTTTCGGGTTGGCGAAGACGATTTCCACGCCGTCTTTGACGAGATCGCCCCAGTTTTCGATGTGTTTCGGGTTGCCCTTGCGCACGAGGAAGGCGGTGGTGGAATAGTAGGGCGAGCTGTGATGCGGCAGGCGTTCGCGCCAGTTGTCCGGCAGCAGTTTGCCTTTCTGCGCGAGCACATCGATGTCGGTCACCTGGTTGAAGGTAACGACATCGGCTTTCAGCCCTTGCAGGATGGCGTTGGCCTGCTTCGAGGAACCGGCGTGCGACTGGATGATTTTCACGTCGGGGTGTTCCTTGCGGTAAAGATCGTTGTAGCGGGCGAAGAGTTCGCGCGCGATGTCGTAGGAGGCGTTGAGCAGCTCCGTTTCGGCAAACACCGGCAGGGCGGCAGCAGCGAAGAGGGCGGCGAGAAGGATTTTTTTCATGGGGGCTTCCGGTTGTTGGGGGGAGCGCGCATGGTAGGGATTTCCGCCGCATCTGCCCAATAGCGGTTTTTTATTGCGCCATAACCGGCGGGCATAACGCCGGTACATGGTCAAAACGCGCCAGAACAGGCGAGGCTCGCCGCCTTGTCTCATTTCTGTCTGGAACGACTATAAACCCGCGTTCATGCGGGCGTGATATATAGTCGGCGGGGCAAAAAATCACGGCGGAAAGGATCCCCCTCCCCCCGCCCCGCCTCACGGCATCCTGCCCACAACCCGGTCCTGCACATGACCCCGCAAGAACAACGCACCGCCTTTGCCGCCGACTACCGCGATGAAGAACAGGACATCACCGTCCTCACCGCCAACCCCTGCAATGCCGTTTTCAGCATCAGCGGCGCGCCGCTCTACCGTGCCAAGTGCCGCATCCTTGCCTACCGGAGCGGCCAACAACTGCACAGCGAGCCGCTGGTGGGCGGCTTCGGACACATCCACAGCCTCGCCGCACCCGCCGATTTCAGCGGGAAAAAGCTGAAGCGCCTGCGCCGCCTGCTGTGCGCCCTGGGCGGGAAACCGCCGGTCGCCTGCCTCGCCGGACATACCATCTACCGCCTGCGCGTCCGCGCCCACAACACCGCGCCGCACCGGTTCATGCTGCTGCGCATCCTGCGCGCCGGCGCGCCGGATACCGCCCTGGCCGCCATGCGCGATGCCTACCGCCATCCCCCCGTCTGGCAGGAGGCGCCACCCGCCATTCCCCTCACCCTCGATACCGCCTTCCACCATTACAAGGGCCAGGCCGACTGGCTGGGGCAGCCCGTCTGCATCATGCTGGATCGCGACGAAAACAACCCCGCACAACCCGCTCCCGCTGCCGCCGCCACGCTGAACCGCCTGTTCGACAGCCCGGACAACCGCCGTTACTGGAACGAACGCCTGATTAACCATGCCGCCCGCTGCCTCGCGGCAGCCGGGGAAAGTGGCGGGCTGGATGCCGCCGCACTCGCCCGCCGCCTGCGCCTTGCCGAACTGGCTGTCGGCGCGGACGGTGCCTTTACCGCCTGGCTGGATGCGGGCGACACCTTCAATGGCGAACCCGTCAGCCTCGGCGTCACCCCGGCAGGCGAACTTGACGATCCCTGCATCGGCACCTGAGAGCGCGTTGCGCAGAAAAACCGCCGCGTCCCGCCGCCAATCCCCTACAATGCAAAAGTACGGCCGCCGCCGGATGCTTTCCGCGCCGTTTTGACCGTGCCATGTGCCGCAGGGCCCTCCCTCCCCTTTGCATCAAGGAGAAACCATGAACCGTCGCCAACTCTGCCTGGGAACCGCCGCGCTCGCCCTCTCCGGCAGCGCCCTCCCCCAAACCGCTGCCACCGGAGATCCTGCCATGCCCAGCGCGCTGCAAAACGCCATCAACGCCGCCATCAAGGGCAGCTACCCGGCGGACATTCTCGAACTGGTGCAAAAATATCAGCTGGACACCGGCATCGAGGAGGGCGACGCCGCCAAGGTGGGTGCGGCCAGACTCGAATTCCTCGGCATTAACTACTATGCCCCGCTCTACATTCGCACCCGGAAGGATGCCAAAACCGACTACGCCCCGGAAATGCAGCTGAGCGACGGCGACAAAGAAGTGGCCTTTAACGGCGCCGTGCGCCCCGACCTGTTCGAGGAACTGCTGCTGCGCATCCGCGACGAATGGAGCAATCCCACCGCCATCATCACCGAAAACGGTGCCGACTTCCCCGGCGACGACGAGCTGAAAGACGGTAAGGTTAATGATGCGAAACGCCGTAAATATCTGGCCAACCACATCGCTGCCCTGAAGGAGGCCATGCAGGCAGGGGCCAAGGTGGTGAGCTATCACGCCTGGTCCAGCCACGACAATCTGGAGTGGTTCTCCGGCTACGGCAGCCGCTTCGGCATGGTCTATGTGGACTTTAAAACCCAGGCGCGGACGCCGAAATTGAGCACCGCCGTTTACCAGCAATTATTCAGGAAACGAAGTCGGGCTAACCGCCTGCCGACCATCCCGGCCGTGGGCGGTTTTTATACCGCCTCCTCCGCCATTTGATGAAAAGGGGCACCGTTTGAAACACCAATAACGGCCCAATTAACTTCAAGAAAACCCAAGCCTTCGCCCGCAGGCATTTCCACCGCAACCCGATCTTTCACATGCCCCCACAAAAACAACGCGCCGCCCGCTTCGCCGCCCTGCACCGCGCCAACCAGCTCTTCATCCTGCCCAACATCTGGAACGTGGGCAGCGCCTGCGTCTTCGCCAAACAGGGCTTCCCCGCAATCGCCACATCCAGTGCGGGCGTCGCCTACGACCCGGGGCTGCCGAACGGCGAAGCCGTCACCTTTGCCGACCTGCTCGAACTCGTCGCCAAAATCACCGCCCGCGTTGATATCCCGCTCTCTGTGGACTTCGAGCGCGGCTACAGTGAAACCCCCGACGCCGTGCAAGAAAACGCGCGCGAACTGCTGCGTGCCGGTGCCGTCGGCTGCAACCCCGAAGATGGCGAAACCGGCGGCAGCCTCTCGCCCATCCACCTGCAAACCGCAAAAATCGCCGCCCTGCGCGCCCTCAAACAAGAAACCGGCGTGGATTTCGTCATCAACGCCCGCACCCGTGCCTACTGGCCCGACGTCGCCCCATCCGCCGCAAAAGAAGCCATCGCCATCGAACGCGGCCACGCCTTCGTACAGGCGGGTGCCGACTGCGTTTTCATCCCCGGCGCACTGGACGACGCCATCCGGCACAGCAACACCGCCGCCCTGCTCGACAATCCCTTCACCTACGCCGCTGCCAACAAATATTTCTCTCACTGACCATGCCCACCAACGCCTATCACCAACCCGTCGGCACCCCGTTGCCCGACTACACCCCCGGCGCTTTGCCCGCCATCACCACCCTGCATGGCCGCTACTGCCGCCTCGAAAAACTTGATCCCGCCCGCCACGGCGCCGCCCTTTACGCGGTTTACGGTCCGGCCGCGCCGTCGGCCAATTTCACCTACCTCAGCATCGAGCCTGCGCCCGACCGCGCCGCGCATGACGCGCTCATGCGGCGCCTGGCCGCCAGTACCGACCCCTACCATCTCGCCATCTGCGACGCCACGAGCGGTACGGCGCTGGGCACCCTGGCGCTGATGCGCATCGACCCGAAGAATCGCGTCATCGAAGTGGGCTGGGTCTGCTATGGCGACGCCCTCAAACGCTCGCGCCTTGCCACCGAAGCGCAATACCTGCTGATGCGCTACGTCTTTGACGAACTGCACTACCGCCGCTACGAATGGAAATGCGACAGCCTGAACGCGCCCAGCCGCCACGCCGCTGAACGCCTCGGCTTCACCTACGAAGGCACCTTCCGCCAGGCCGTCGTTTACAAAGGCCGCAACCGCGACACCGCCTGGTATTCGCTGCTCGATAACGAATGGCCGGCCCAGCGAGCCCGCTTCGAGCGCTGGCTCGACCCGGCCAACTTCGATGCCGCCGGACGCCAGCACACCCCACTCTAATCCCCCAACCCGAGACAACCATGCACATCCGCCAACTGACCCTCGCCGACCTCGACCAACTGCAAAACATCAGCCGCACCACCTTCCACGAAACCTTCGCCGCTGATAATAGCGAAGCCGACATGGCGCACTACCTCGAACACAACCTCTCGGCCTCCCGCCTCGCGCAAGAACTCGTGAACCCCGAAAGCCGCTTCTACTTCGCCGAAGACGACGACGGCAACGCCCTCGGCTACCTGAAAACCAACACCGGCGCGGCACAAAGCGCGCCGCAAGACCCGCAGGCGCTGGAAATCGAGCGCATCTACGTCCTCAGCGCCCACCACGGCCAGGGCGTCGGTGCCGCACTCTACCAGCAGGCGCGTGATGACGCCGCCGCACAGGGCGCGCCCTACCTCTGGCTCGGCGTGTGGGAGCACAACCGCCGTGCCTTGCAGTTCTACCAGAAACACGGCTTTACCGCCTTCGCCAGCCACACCTTCACCCTCGGCAGCGACGCACAGACCGACATCCTGATGAAACTCGACCTCGCCGCTGCCGCTGAAACCACCGCCGATCCCGAAACCGCTCCCGCCGCCGAAACCGCTCCCGGCGACAACCCCGCCCCGGGCAAAACACCGAACCTGCGCCGCCGCGCCATCGAACAGCGCAGCCGCGCCCGCCGCCTGCTCATGCAAAGCCTCTACCAGTGGCAAATCAGCGGCGACGACCCCTACCTGGTGCGCATGAACCGCATGGAAGACCCGAAAGCGCGCGAAATCGACGAAGACTACTTCGCCGCCGCCTTCTCCTACATCACCACCCACCGCGAAGCGCTCGGCAACCTGCTCGCCACCGTGAGCAGCCGCAAAGTCTCATTACTCGACCCCGTCGAGCGGGCAATCCTCTGGATCGGTGCCTACGAAATCAGCGCCCGCCCGGACATCCACCCGACGGTGAGCATCAACGAAGCGGTCGAACTCGCCAAACAGTTCGGCGCGGAAGACAGCTACAAATTCATCAACGCCACCCTGGACAAACTCGGCAAAAGCCGCAGCCACTAACCCATAAGGACACACCATGCAATCACAAAACATCCGCTACATCGCCCGCCTGGACCATCTGCGTTTCTTCGCTTTTCTGCCGGTCTTTGCCTTCCATTTTCGCGGCCCGGACAGTCCGCTTGTCTTCCACGGCGAGTGGACGAGCTGGAAGGATCTCGCCAAGCTGTGGATAGAAAACGGCTCCAGCGGCGTCAGCCTCTTCCTCGTATTAAGCGGCTTCCTCTTTTGCCTGATTACCGACAGCGGGCGCAAACCGGTGCGCTACCTGCCTTTTGTCTATAACCGCATCCTGCGCATCATCCCGCTCACCACCTTCCTTGTCTTTCTCGTCATCACCGTCAACCGCGCCGAATCGACGCCGATGGACATCCTGCGCCTCCTTACCATGCAATTAAATACCGGGCATCCGTGGACAGGTTGGGGAGCCAGCGATGCCTTCCCTTCCGGCCCCATCTGGACAATCGCCGTCGAATTCCAGTTTTATCTGCTCTTCCCGCTCATCATCGGCTTCATCCGCGACAAAGGCATCCGCTGGGCGCTCGGCCTCATCCTGCTGATGATTACCACCCGCCTCATCCTGATCGGAAACAGCAGCCCCCACCTTTTCTTCAACTTCTACCACACTATCACCGGCCGCCTCGACCAGTTCATCATCGGCATTCTTGCCGGCATCTACTATCTGCGCAGTGGCGGCGCACGTCCCGCCCGGGCGCTGCCGATGAGCCTTGCCGCCATCGCCCTCTTCTACACCTTCAGCTTCCTCCTTGCACAGCGTGATGACAGCTGGTTCGGCGCTGCTTTCAGCTTCCCGCTTGAAGCCGTGCTGTGGAGCGCCGTCATTATCGGCTACCTGCGCTTTCCCTTCCCGAACTGGCCGTGGTTGGACCGCCTGCTGGCCTGGCTCGGCGGCCTCAGCTTCTCTCTTTATCTCTTCCATCATGCGGTCATTTTCCTTGCCCTGAGGCACTTCGGCATGAGTTATCCGCAGAGCCTGACGGAAATGCTGCAACGCAGTGCGGTGATCATTGCCGTCACTATTGTTTACGCCTGCCTCACTTATTACATCATCGAAAAACCCTTCGCCGCCAAGCGGGTCAAATACACCACGTCCGGATCATGAAATCCGCCAATCTCGCCTATTTTTCGCGCCTTGATCACCTGCGTCTTGCCGCCAGCCTGTGGGTGTTTATCTTCCACCTGCGCTTCGCCGGTGATTTCCTTGGCGCCGGCAACGAACTCACCGATCCGGTGGAAATCCTTAAACTGTGGGTGGATAACGGTCGGAGCGGCGTCAGTCTCTTCCTCGTGTTGAGCGGCTTTCTCTTCTGCCTCATCGGTTTGAACAGCGCCCGTCCCATCCGTTACCTGCCATTTATCTACAACCGCATCCTGCGCATCTTCCCGCTCACCACTCTGCTCGTCTTCATCACCATCAGCGTGGGGCGGGCCGATTCTACCCCGCTGGACATCCTGCGCCTTCTCACCCTGCAACTGAATACCGGTGGCGGCGCGCCCGTCGCCGTCTGGGGCATGGAGGCCTATTTCCCGATCGGCCCCGTGTGGACGGTCGCCGTCGAATTCCAGTTCTACCTGCTCTTTCCCTTCATTTTCGCCACTTACCGCGCCCACGGTGCGAGCCGCCTCGCCCTGCTCATCCTGCTGATGATCGCCACCCGCCTGCTACTCGCCGGTAACAGCAGCGACCCGGATTTCCACCTCACCCTCTACTTCACGCTCATCGGCCGCCTCGACCAGTTTCTCATCGGCATGCTGCTCGCCACCTATTACTATCGCCGCCCGCATTCCCCGCTGCCGCCGCTGCGCTGTCTCATGGCGAGCATCCTCACCCTGGCTGTTTTCACCGCCTATTTCGCCCATCGCGGCCCGCCGTGGTTGCGGCAAAGTCTCGAACCGACCATTGAGGCCCTGCTCTGTGCCGCCCTCATCTACCTCTACCTGCGTGCACCGCTGCCCGACTGGCGGCGACTCGACCGCCTGCTCGCCTGGCTCGGCGGCCTCAGCTTCTCCCTCTACCTGTCGCACACCGCCATCTACCGCATGATGCCCAAATTGGGGTTGGCTTACCCCGTCTCCTACACCGATCTGTGCGGTAAAACCCTGCTGCTCCTGCCGCTGCTCATTGCCTACGCCACCCTTACCTACTACATCATCGAAAAACCCTTCAACGACAAACGCATCAAATACACATGAAGATCATCCTCTCCCACGGACGCGGCGGCACCCCGCACAACAAAGAAATCTACCACCTTGCCCGCACCGGCAAGGCGCACGGCTACACCTGCGAAACCGTGGACGACCGCGACAGCGAAGACCCGGAAGAACGTGCCGCGCGCCTCACCGCCCGCGTTGCCGCCGAGTCGGAAGCCGTGCTCCTCACCGGTTTCAGTATGGGCGGCTACACCTCGATGCTGGCCGCTGCCGCCCATCCCGACAAAGTCAAAGGACTCTTCCTCATCGCTCCCGCCCTCTACTGCCTGCGTTACCGTGTGCAGCACTACCCGCGCATCAGCCCGACCACCATCGTGCACGGCTGGCACGACGACGTCATCCTCTACGAACACTCGCTGCGCTACGCCCGCGATCACGACGCCACCCTGCACCTCGTGGACGCCGGGCATTTCTTCTACGCGTCGCACGAACTCGCCCTGCTCTGCCGCTATTTCGACGGCTTCCTCGCGCAATTCCCCGCGCCGCAAGACTGAGCGCGTCGCCATGAACTACTGCGACTACACCGCGACCCTGCCGCCCGACAACCCACACCGCCGCTACCACGACCACGAATACGGCTATCCCGTCGCCGACGACAACCGCCTCTTCGAGCGTCTCGTCTTTGAAATCAACCAGGCGGGACTGAGCTGGACGACCATCCTCAACAAGGCGGACAACCTGCGCCGTGCCTACGACGGCTTCGACATCGCCCGCGTCGCCGCCTACGGTGAGGCCGACACCGCCCGCCTGCTGGCGGATGCGGGCATCATCCGCAACAGGCGCAAAATAGAGGCCGCCATTCATAACGCCCGCGTCATTCAGGCACTGCAAGCGGCGCACGGCAGCTTCCGCGCCTGGCTGGACGCGCAGGCCTGCGCGGACAAAGCCGCCTGGGTCAAGCTGTTCAAACAGACTTTCACCTTCACCGGCGGCGAAATCACCGGCGAATTCCTGACGAGCTGCGGCTACCTCGCGGGCGCGCACCGCCCCGACTGCCCGGTGTACGGGCGGGTCCTCGCCGCCCGCCCGCGCTGGCTGGCCGACGGCGCATAAGGACGGGGGGCAAAGCAAAGCGGGTGGACGCTGCCGTCCACCCGCTTTCGTTTTCCGTTTTACGGCATCAACCCGCCAGCGGGTGCAAGCCGTCAATCCGGGGGGATGTGTCTTTTTTGCTGTAATCGTAGTCCACGGTCAGCCAGCCGAGGGTGCCGTCGGCGGTTTTCACCAGCAGACGGGCTTCGGTGCAGATGGGGTCATTTGCGTCGCCGATGCGGGCGCCCGCCGGGCAGTCGTGGCGGGCATCCGCCAGCAGCAGGGTGAAGGTGTCACCCGCGTTCAGGGTCGCCACTTTTTTGCCGTCGTCGCCCATCAGCGTCAGGGTGGCCTTCTTGTCCAGGATGCCTGTCGCCTGGTTGTCGTCGCCGTGGTAGGCGCTGTCAAGGCCGAGGTAGTAGTAAGGCTGCGGCACTTCCTTGAAGGCATTACCGACGAGCACCCATTTCTGCCGCTTGCGGTGGTAGCTGCTGCCACTGTCGTCATAGTCGGTATAGACGTAGCCGTTGCCGGGGATGTAGAAATCCTGCCCGGCGAGCACGGGGGCATCGGTGCGGGCGCTGCCTTCACGATAGAAATCGCAGGCGTAGTCATCGCTCATCCCCGCCGAGCAGTCAACATGGTAGGTCGCGCCGCCTGCTTTGAGGGCGGTGTCGAGCAGGTGCGCATAGACGGCGTAGTCGGGAGCGGGTTCGCCGGCTTTGCCTGCGGGCGGGATGCCGTCGTGCCGCTTGCCGTCTTCATCAAGGTAGTAGGTTGTCTGTGCGGCTTTGCCGAGCGCGGGCAGGTAGTGCAGGAGGAAGGCCGGGGTTTCTTCGGTGTCTTTTTCCGGCGCGCTGATTGCCAGGGCGGGGAAGTCGTCATTCTCATCGGTGGCGGTGGCTGGCTGCGCCCAGCCGGTGAGGCCGAAGTGGTTGGCGGCGAGAATGTGGCCTTTGCCATCGTCAAGGAGGGCGGTGATTTGGCCGCCTGCCGGGATGAGGGCGACGGTCGCGCCGCCTGCGGGGTCGATGGTAAGGGCGAGCGGCGCGGTGGTTTTGGTTTCTTTGCCGATGTAGGTCAGCGTGCCGTTTTTACCGGCAGGGAGGCCGTCGGCAAGCGGCAGCGGCGCGGCGGTTGCGCCGACGGCGGCGAGGAGGAGGACGGAGGTGAGGGGTTTGCGGATCATGGCTGTTCCTTTTGCTCAGGGTTTTTTCGGGGCGATGACGGTGCTGACGCGGGTCGGCAGTTCCCAGGCGCCGCCGGCGAAGCTTTTGCACTGGCTGCTGCCGCTGCCGCGCGCATAGGTGAAGGTGTTGCCGTCCCAGGCGTAGAGTTTTGCCACGCTGCAATCGCCGGGGCCGCGCACCTTCATGAAGCCCGCGATGTAGCCGTTGTCATAGCTGAGGCCGTCGGCGCTGTCGCCCACGACGGTTTTCAGGGTTTTGTGGTCGGAGCCGAGGATGGCGTAGTAGTCGCCCGCGTTGTAGGCGGCGAGGAAGCAGGGGCTGCCGACGAGGGTGTTGTCGGCGTTGAGCGGGTAGAGGGTGATGTCGCGCGCGGGGATGGCGTCACCATCTTCCGGCGGCGCGAAGAGGGGGCAGTCGTCGCCCGCTTTGGCGGCAAGGAGGGCGTGCAGCGCGCTGTATTCGGCATCGCCCACGTGCAGGACGCGCGGCGGGGTGTCCGGCACGGCGGCGGCGTGGATGACGGGTTTTTTCGCAGGCCGGGGGATGGCTTTCTTGTCGCTGCCGCGCTTGATAAGGGCGGAGGAGGTGCCGACGCGTCCCTGGTAGTCGTCCATTTTGATGAGGACGGCGGCCGCGCCCGCGCCGGAGAGGATCCAGGTTTCTTTGTCCGCGCGGAAGCTGAGGGTACCGTTGCCGGCAACAGCTTTGAGGGCGGCGTCGGTCTGGGCGCGGCTGAGGCTGCCGTAGGCGGCGTAGCTGTCCGGATCGGGTTTGCTGCCCTCGCGACCTTCGCCGAGGGTAACGGCGCCGAGGCTGTTGTCGTCCAGATAGAGTTCGCCGCCGGTGGGGCGGGCGGTTTTTTCGTCCCAGTCCGCGCCCTGGATGGCGATGCGGCCTTGCACGGCGGCATCCGCCCCGGCGTCGCGCACGAGGAGGAGGGAGATGGCTTGTACTTCGTCGCCGGTCTGGTAGCCGGCGGCACGGCAGGTGCCGGTGTTGTCGCAGGCGATTTCCCAGTCTTTGTGCTGGAAATAGCTGCCATTATCGTCGAAAGCGAGGGTGGCCAGCGGCAGGGCGGCGAGGAGGGGGAGGGTGTGGCGCATGGTGGCTCCGGTTTGTGATTTGCGCGCGATTATACGGTGCCGCCGCAAGCCGTTCCGTGCCTTATTCGAATTCCCCCTGCACTTTGAGCACCTTGCTGTTTTCATTCACGCTGCGTTGCAGGTTTTCATCAAATCCGTCTGCGGCGGTGGCCTCTATTTCGATAGACAGGCGGACGGTAACGCCGGATTTCTCGCTGAATTGGGCGATGATCTCGTCGAAGATATTGCCAAACTCCATTTTGGCTTTGAGCGGATTGAGTTCTGCCCTGGCAAAGAAATGGGTGCGGTTCGCCGCTTGCGGAGGATTGTCGTCATGATTTGCGGCATTGCCGCCGGAGACGGGCGATGATGTAGTTGTTTTATTCCCTGCGGCAATGGATGCAGGCAGCGGGGTTGGCGCAGCGGTGATGCGCGCCTGATATGCTGCCGCTGTCTCCCGTGCTATCAGCAGGGATTGTTCGGTGAGCAGATTGAAGTTGTCTTTGCCGAAACAGAAGCCGAGATATTTATCGCCGTCTTTGCCATCGGCAAAGCCGAAATAATCCGTGCTTTTCAAGGCTTCGCGCAGGGTGTTTTTATAGACGCCGTCATTCACCAGGCGCGGCAGATAGAGGTATTGGCAGCAATCGTGATAGACCCGCAAGGCGCCAATTTCCGTTGCGCCTTCCTTGAAATAGTATTTGTGCAGGATATCGCGCAAATGGATAGGCGCCCATTCGCGGGTGATGGCTTCTTCATTCAGGGCGACATTTTCGATTTCTTCGATCAGTTTCGCCGCGTTGGCGGATACAGCTTTGGCCGCCCATTGCACAGGCGACTCCGCGTCATATTGTTCGGGGATAATCAGCCATTTGTAGGCATCGCGGATGACCAGTTTCAGGCTTTCTTCCGCGCCCCTCCGGCTTCTTTCCGCCTGCTTGACTTGGCCGGTATCCAGGTTCAGCTTTTCTTCGCCAATATCATGGCTGATGCTTTTCCAGGCGAGATAGGTGCGGGTGGCATCATCCAGGCGTGTTTTGGTGTCGCCGTCAATGGCGAAGAAAAGCAGGCGGTTGCGTTTCTGCCGCGCCTGTTCGCCCCGTTTTTTCAGGATTTCGGCAGCGGCCTTGAAAGCGGCGGCGGTTTCTTTTTCACTGCGGCTGTAGCCCGCGTCGGGCGGCAGTATCACCAGGCGCAGCGCCCAGTCATCGGGGATGTCGGCGGACGGGGCAAAATAGTGAAAATGCGCGAAATAGCGGCCTTTGGCGAGGGTGTCCTGCACCCGTTTTTTCTGCTCCTCGCGCAGATCCGCCGCCGTAAAACTGCTTTTGCGCCCCTCCGCTTCGCGACGCAGGCTGGGCTTGGTGTCGAGCCAGTAGCGGTCCTGATCGGTGTAGAGGTAATGCAGGCTGTCTTGCAGGCGTTTCAGCACGTCCTTGAAGATACCGACGTTCTGCCCCGGCTGCACCGTGCCGAGCAGGATGTGTGCCGTATTGATGCCGCGCACGTTCTGCCCGCCGTCTTCCGGCGCGGTGGCGAGGAAGATGGTGCGCATCACCCGCTGCGCCGCCTGCACCGCGCCGAAGCGGCTGTCTTCTTTTTCGCCGCCGTCAATGTTATGGGGGATGGACTGTTTGCCGGCCACTTCGCGGTTCATGATCGCTTCCCAGCCGCCGGGCAGGTACTGAATGCTTTTGTTCTGCACTTCGCCGTCCTCAAGCGGCAGCGAGCCGGGCAGGATCAGGCCGTCCTGATTATTGTTGACCCAGAGGCGGTGGATGACGATGGCGAGATATTGCAGCACGCCACGGGTGCGCTGGAAATTATCGAGGGTGGACCAGGTGTGATAGAGGCGGTCGAAGATTTCCGGGTGGATGGGATAGGAGCGGCAGAGGCGGTCCAGATATTGCGCACTCTGGCACTCCGACGGGAAATCGCCGTCGTGTTCGCTATAAAGCTTTTGAAAAGCGCGGCAGACTTGCTCGATTTCCGCCCGCTCGCCGGTCTGCTCGAACAGGCGGCAGCGGATGATTTCAAAGGCTTCTTCCGCCGCTGCCGGTTTCCACACCGCGTTCACCCGGTTGAAGTGCTTTTCCAGCGCCTTTAATGCCTTCTGCCCGAAACCGGCGCCGCTTTCCGACAGCGAGGCAGGCAAAGACGCCAGCAATACCGCCGTGGGCACGGCCTTGAAAGCTTCGGTCAGCGCCTGAACGAACTTGATGTTGGCCTCGAAGCTGCCTGCTGGTAGGCCTTCCTGCGACAGCTCGCTGAAATACTTTTGCAGCTCGTCAATCAGCACCACGCAGGGGGCGGCCTGCTGCAAGAGGGCAATCAGCGTGTCCTTGCCCGGCGCGGTGCCGCTTTTATCTTCAGCATCGACCAGCGCATAACCGTCGGCACCGGCCAACTGCCAGGCCAGCTCGCCCCAGAGGGTATGGGCGGTGATGTCGCCGTGCGCCTTGCCCCGGCTGACCGAGAGGTTGATGCCGTCCAGCACCGCCACCCGCGCCCGGGGCAGGTCGCTGATGCCCGCCTGGTCGAGCAGGGTCGGGATGCCTTCCAGCTGCTGCGTGCGGTCATGATGATTAGCGAGATGATAAACGGCCAGCATGGTGTGCGTCTTGCCGCCACCGAAAGCCGTTTGCAACTGGATGACCGGCTCGCCGCCCAGCCCGCACAAGCGGCGCGCCACTGCCGTCAGCAACAGGCGCATCCCTTCGGTGATGAAGGTGCGGGCGAAAAATTGCCGTGCATCCTGGTATTCCGGGTGGGCCCTGCCCTGCGCGACCTGAGTAATATCGGCGGCAAATTCGGATTGCTGGAAGCTACCTTGCAGCACATCGTTATGCGGGATGGCGATTTCTCGCCAGGGTTTGATGGTCATGGGGGATCCTTGGGTGGTGATGGAGGGAGGCGGTGCGGCTTACGGCAAATCCATTTCCATCTGCCGGTCTTCATGCCCTTGCGCGGCGATGGTGATGTCGTGCCAGGCGTTGGCCAGTTCGTTGTAGGCGCGGGCATCTTCCGCCCATTTTTTGCGCTCGCACAGGGTGTAGAGGTGGTAGCAGAGCTGGCGGATGTGTTCCGCCTGCTGCGGTATCCGTGCCAGGAGCGCGCCGGCGGCGTCGCTGCCGTCCTGCTGGAAGGCGCGGATCAGCTGATGGCAGGCTTGCCAGGCGGGGAGGGAGCCTTGCGGCGGCTGCCAGTCGGCCGGAGCCGGATATTCCTGCCAGCGCAGCAGGCGCACCTTGCCCGCCAGTGCCTCGATAACCGCGCCGTGCATGGCATTCACACCGGTGCCTTTGGCGCGGGAGAGGGTATCGGCGTCGCCGAAGGCGCCCTGCGCCCAGCCGTACTGCTCGAACCAGGCGTTGCAGAAGCGGGTGGCAGCATCAAAATCGCCCGCTTCCGGGCTGAGGTAGTCGCTGATGGCCTGGTTAATCAGGCCCAGCGCTTCATGCACGCTGAGGTCGCTGCCGTCCTGCTTGCGCACGGCGGCGTATTGCGAATAGACGGCCATGCCCGGGCCGATGGCCGCCTGCGCCAAATCCACCGGGGCAATCGGCGTAGCGCCGTCGCTGCCGCCAATCATCGCTTCCAGATAATCGGGCAGGGTTTGCTCCAGCTCGCGCAGGAAATCGCGGCGGGAGACAGTCGCGGCATCGTCACGGCGGCGCTGGCAGACGAGGACGACGGAAGAAGCGAGGGCGTTTGACCCCATGCCAATGATACGGGTCGTTTGTTCTGAACGTATCGGCCAAGTGCCGGTGATGGCAAAGCCTGCCGCAATCACCGCTTGCAGGAAGGTTTCCCAGCCGGTGCTGACGGTTTTGTCGTCTTTGGTTTCTGCCTGCTTGAAGGCGTAGTAGATGGTAACCGGGAAGGCGGGATGCGCCTGCGCCGCCATTTGCCGCATCGCCTCAGTCATGCCGTGCAGGAAAAAGGCTTCCGCTGCTTTTTTGGATGGGTGGCGGTGTGGGCTGGCAATCAATTCGGCGTCTTTGGGAACAGCAATAGTGGCAAATAATTGCGGGTAGATGGGGCGCAGATTGTGGCGCAGCCAGATGTAGAAGAAATCCGATAAATCGGCGTAGCTGATATTATCGTAATAAGGCGGATCGGTCGAGATGACTTTATTCAGACTAATAGTCTGTCTAACAGCATCCGCCTGCTGTACAATATTGCTGATTGCTGATTGCTGATTGCTGATTGCTGATTGCTGATTGCTGATTGCTGATT
>NZ_CALIZP010000066.1 GCF_938028825.1 uncultured Cardiobacterium sp.
TGCCTTGCATCTGCCGTTTTTGCCGCAAAAATCCGCTGCGCAAGTCGAATGTCAACAGGCCCTGGGCTGTTTTTGCAACTATTGAGATGGGCGGATAACCTATGCGCATAAAGGGGTAAATCGCTATACAATGCCCGGCAAACAGCAACACAGGAGACTTGCATGACCACATCCAATTTCAACATCCGCCTCGACAACGATCTGAAAACCCGCGCCTTTGCCGTCATCGAACGTTTCGGCCTGACCCCGACCCAAGCGATGCGCATGTTCCTCACGCAAATCGCTGAGACCGACAGCGTGCCGCTCTCGCTGGACTATGCGCGGCAAAGCAGCACGCACACCCTGAGTCGCAACGGCGAAGCAATGTTGCGCGCATCCATTCGCGATATGGAAAATGGCGCTGCCAGTGACTTCGACAGCGTGGAAGCCTTAACTACGGCACTTACCCATGCGCAAAATTAAAACCAGCCATCGCTTTGACAAGATCTGCAAAAATTAGAACCGGAGACTTGCATGACCACATCCAATTTCAACATCCGCCTCGATAACGACCTGAAAACCCGTGCCTTTGCCGTCATCAAACGCTTCGGCCTGACCCCGACCCAGGCAATGCGCATGTTCCTCACGCAAATCGCCGAGACCGATAGCGTGCCGTTATCGCTGGATTATGCGCGCAGGCAGGGCGATTACGTGCCTAATGCCGAAACACGACAGGCCATTCGCGAGGCGCGGCTGGAACGGCAAACAGCATCCCGTTACCACACGGCTGAAGAAGCGGTAGCGGCCATCAGCGAGGCGGGTAATGGCTAGAGAAATTGTCTTCGGCAGCAAATTCAAGCGGGACATCAAGCAGCATTACCTAGCCCTGGCGGGTATCGCCTGGGCGGAAATCCTCTACCATCTCGCCCATGACCGGCCACTGCCCGACAAATACCGCGATCACGCCCTCAGTGGCGAGTGGGCGGGCTGCCGCGATTGCCACGTCAAACCCGACCTGGTGCTGATTTACGAAAAAATCGATAACGACCTGGTCTTAATCCGCCCCGGCACCCACGCCGAACTCTTCAGCTGAATAACGCACTCACTCACACCATGACCCTCACCCACGACATCCGCGAAGAACATCAACCGCTGGCTGGCTTCGTCGAAAAAGCCTACCTCGACTACGCCATGTACGTCATCCTTGACCGCGCCCTGCCGCATATCGGCGATGGTTTGAAACCCGTGCAGCGCCGCATCATCTATGCCATGAGCGAGCTTGGCCTCTCGCATCAGTCCAAGCACAAAAAATCCGCGCGCACCGTCGGCGACGTCATCGGCAAATACCACCCGCACGGCGACAGCGCCTGCTACGAAGCGATGGTGCTGATGGCACAGGACTTCGCCTACCGCTACCCGCTGGTGGACGGTCAGGGCAACTGGGGCAGCGCGGACGACCCCAAATCGTTTGCCGCGATGCGCTACACCGAAAGCCGCCTGACCGGCTACGCCAAGACTCTGCTCGCCGAACTCGACCAGGGCACTGTCGCCTGGGTTGCCAATTTCGACGGCACCCTGCAAGAACCCGCCCGCCTGTCCGCCCGCCTGCCGAACATCCTCCTGAACGGCGGCAGCGGCATCGCCGTCGGCATGGCGACCAACCTCCTGCCGCACAACCTGCGCGAAGTCGTCGCCGCCTGTCGTGCCCTCCTTGCCGACCCGCTGCTCACCGACGACCAAATCATGCAGCACATCCCCGCGCCGGATTTCCCGACCGGCGGCGAACTTGTCTCCTCCCGCGAAGAAATCGCCGCTCTCTACCGCACGGGGCGCGGCACCATCCGCCTGCGCGCCACCTGGCACCTCGAAGACGGCAACATCGTCATCGACCAACTGCCCTACCAGGTCTCCGGCAGCAAAATCCAGGAACAAATCGCGAGACAAATGCAGGCGAAAAAACTCGCCTGGCTCGAAGACCTGCGCGACGAATCCGACCACGAAAACCCCGTGCGCCTCGTCCTCATCCCGCGCTCGAACCGCGTCGATAATGAGCGCCTCATGCAGCACCTCTTTGCCACCACCGACCTCGAAAAACGCTACAGCGCACAAATGAACATGATCGGCCTCGATGGCCGCCCGCAAGTCAAAAACCTGCGGCAAATCCTCGGCGAATGGCTGGACTACCGCGAAGACACCGTGCGCCGCCGCCTGAATCACCGCCTCATCGCCGTCAACGACCGCCTGCACATCCTCGCGGGGCTCCTCACCGCCTACCTCAACCTCGACGAAATCATCCGCATCATCCGCAGCGAAGACGAACCGCGCCCCGTCCTCATGCACACCTTCAACCTCAGCGAAGCCCAGGCCGAAGCCATTCTGAACACCCGCCTGCGCCACCTCGCCCGCCTTGAAGAACAGCAAATCCGCGCCGAAGAACAAGCCCTTGCCGCCGAAAAACGCCGGCTCGACACACTCCTGCAAAGCCGCGCCAACCTCCTCGCCCTCATCAGCGACGAACTCGCCGCCGACGCCGAAACCTACGGCGACGCCCGCCGCACCACCATCTGCGAACGCGCAGCGGCGGTGGCGCTGGACGAAACCGAACTCACCCCCAGCGAAGCCGTCACCCTCATCCTCTCCAAAATGGGCTGGATACGCGGCGGCAAAGGGCACAACATCGACGGCGCGACCCTCGCCTACAAAAGCGGCGACGCCTACCTCACCCAAATCACCGGCCGCAGCAACCAGCAGGCCGCCCTGCTTGCCGACGACGGACGCTGCTACACCCTCGCCCTGCACGGCTTGCCGTCCGCGCGCGGCAACGGCGAACCGCTGACCAGCCGCCTCAGCATTGACGCCAACGCCCACATCATCGCCGCCGCCATCATCGACGACGAACGCCGCTACCTCGTCGCCGGCGACAACGGCTACGGCTTCATCACGCGCGGGCGCGATCTCGTCAGCAAAACCAAAAGCGGCAAGACCCTCATCAACCCCGGCAGCGGTCGCGCCATCACCTTGCAGCCCCTGCCGGAGGGCGGGGTGGACATCCTCGCCATCACCAACGAAGGCCGGGTTGCCCTCATCGACGCCGCCGAAATCCCCGAACTCGGCAAAGGCAAAGGCAGCCAGACCATTGCCATCGCCAAAAAAGCCTACGACGACAACGGCGTGCGCCTCACCCACATCTGCGCTTTTGCGCGCGGAAGCGACATCACCCTGTACAGCGGCAAACAGAAAATGACCATCCGCGCGGCAGAGCGCGACAACTACCACACCCCGCGCGGCCACAAAGGCAACCACCTGCCGAAAGGTTACCGCCACGTTGAGCGCATCGAAGTGCAGGCAGCGGCAGAGACGGCCGGTTCATGACCTGTCGGCGGGAATATCAATCCCAAGCAATAAAACGGTCTTCGCAGGGCGGGCTTTAAGCCCGCCGCTGCAATATCAATATTGATAGCGGGCTGAGGCCCGCCCCGCGCCGCTATCTTTTTCCCACGATTCCATATACCGCTTGCGTGGTTCAGACGCCTTTGCGCTCTGCCGGGAAGATGAGGCTTTTCGGGTCGCGACGGATTTCTTCTTTGAGGACGCCGCAGAACTGGCGCAGTTCCGGGAAACGGCTGTCGCGGGCGCGCAGGGCGATGCGCAGCGCCAGGTAGAAGCTGACCCAGAGGTTGACGAGGCCGATGGCAATCACCGCCAGGAAACCCTGTATGAACGCCCAGACGCCAAGCGGCTGACTGGCGGCGGCGTAGGCGAGATTCGCCGAGGAGAAGGCGATGTGGCGGATGTCCAGCGGCAGTTCGAGGGTTTTGCCTATCCACGGGGTGATGCCGAGCAGCAGGCCGAAGATGAAGTTGCTGGCAAGCGCGCCGAGGTGGTCGTGGATATAGTCGGCGATGCGCGCGCGCATTTTCGCAGTGGTGAGGCGGCGCAGCAGCGGGTTGACGCGCAGGCGTTCGCGCAGGCGCAGGTATTGGGCGCGGTTGTCGTAGTAGCCGGCGATGATGCCGGAGCAGAAGAGCCACACGGCGGCGATGGCGGCGTAGATGAGCGCGGCGGGCAGGCTGAGGGCGTGCAGCTGTTTGGCGGCGGTCGCGCCGCTGAGCAGGGCGGTGCCGTTGTTGGCGGCATATGTCCAGCTGATGAGCGCGGCGACGCTCATGGCGACGCTGATGTTGCCGAGCACGGCGGCCGTCTGCGAGCGGTTCACGTCGATGAGCAGTTGCGCGATTTTCCGCGCCGCCGCCCGTCCGCCGCTGCTTTTTTCCACGGCTTCGGCCATGCGCGCGGCGGTCATCGCCGGTTGTTTGGTGGCGACGGTGCAGTGGCAGAGGTAGATGAGGACGAAGCCGATGCCGTAGTCAAGGCTGGAAAGCAGGGTGTAGGTGTTGTAGCTGATGTCGAGGGTGCCGAGGTGGATTTTCAGCCCGGCCATGAGGGCGATGATGATGCCCGCCCCCGCCGCGCTGGCGAAGAGGCGGCCGAGGCTGCGCCAGTCGCGGGCGATGTAGTGTTCGCCGTGTGCGCTTTTGTGCTGGGTGATGGACTGGCTGAGGAGGTAGGCACTGCTGCGCCACAGATGGCGGATATTGCGGCGGCGCAGGCCGCTGTCGATGAGCTGTTTGATGAGCGCCAGCCAGCGCCGCGCTTCGTTTTCGCTGCTTTCGGCGGTCAGCACGGCCAGCAGGGCTTCGAGGCGGTCAAGGCTTTGTTTGAGGCGTTCTAACAGGTAGGCGGTTGCGAGCGAGCTGCCAGAGGCAATGGCACGGCTGCTCAGGTGATGCAGTTGTTGCCGCGCCTGGTCAATAAGGACATCCGCCTGGGCGAGAATGTCGGCGTCGGGCTGGCTGTCCGGTTCGTTGCGCCAGTTGTCGATAAGCCGTGCCAGTTCGCGTTCAAGCGAGACGAAGGGAGAATCAATGTCGAGCAGGCGTTTTTCGAGACGGATAAGGTCAGGCGCAAGGTCTTCGGCACTAAGACGGATGGCGAGCATTTCCAGCGCGTAGGTGAGTTCGTCGCGCATGAGCAGGCGGGTGCGGCGGCTTTGTTCGGCATCGGGGCTTAGGCGGGTGTAGAGGCCGACCCAATGCAGCGGACTTATGGTGGCAAGCCATTCGAGATCTTTGCTGCCGTTGAAGACGCTGTCGAGTACGTCTTGCAGCTGGCTTTCGTCAACTGGCAGCGGATTGATGCGGTCATAGAGCAGGGTGCGGGTTTCATGCAGGAAGCCGGTGCGCGCAAAGATGCCGACATTGACGAAGCTGGCATAGACGTGCATCGCTTGCAGCCACTGGTGCAGGACGCCGCCGATGTGCCTGCGCGCGGCGTCGCGTTCGTCGAGGGCGCGGTTGAAGGTGAGCAGGCGGTCGTTGGCCTCTGCCGCGCCGCCCCGGCGCAGCCATTCGGCAAGGTAGCGCAGCATGGTCAGGGCTTTTTCCTCGGCGGCAAGCAGGGTGATGAGGCCATCGGCATCGCAGGCGGCGATGGCGCGGCGTTCGCGCAGGGTGAGGGTTTTATCGGGCATGTCCGTGTTCCTCCTTCTATTTTTTGGGGCGGCAATCTTAATGGAAGACCGCGTGGTTGTCAGGTGTGGCTATATTTTCTGCTTATTGACGCAGGTCAATCGCCGCATTTCGATACTTCTCTACAATTTTAAAAAAATTTCACTTTTTATCCACAATAAGCAAGAACAGGAGCGCTTTATGCGAAAAACTTGGCTATCCCTCTCCGTTGCAGCATCCATGCTGGCCGCTGCCCCTCTCAGCTTTGCCGCAGAAGGCGCCCCGCACACCGGCGGCCTTGAAGGCTATAAAGTCGGTGTACAGGCCGAAGGCCTCGACAAACTGGAACGCGTCAAGCAGAAACTCGTTGCCCCGCCCGGCGTGCCAGAGCACACCCTCGAAGCGCCCGCCAAACCGCGCATCGTTGAAGTGGAAATGACTATCCAGGAAAAAGAAATTGAGGTAGAGCCAGGCGTGTTCATGTGGGCATTTGCGTTCGATGGCCATGTACCGGGTCCGATGATTGTCGTCCACCAAGATGATTACGTCGAACTCACCCTGAAAAACGACGCCAAGAACCAGCTCATCCACAATATTGACTTCCACGCTTCAACCGGCGCCCTCGGCGCAGGTGATTTGACTCACGTTGCACCGGGTCAGGAAGTTGTGCTGCGCTTCAAGGCAACCAAGCCGGGCGTGTTCATCTACCACTGCGCACCGGGTGGCGCGATGATTCCGTGGCACGTTGTGCATGGCATGAACGGCGCGATTCTCGTCATTCCGAAAGATGGCATTAAAGACAAGAACGGCAACAAGCTGACCTACGACAAGGCCTACTATATCGGCGAGCAGGATTTCTACATCCCGAAAGACGAAAAAGGCAACTACAAACGCTATGACAACCCGTCCGCCTCCTTTGCTGATGACAAGGCCGTAATGGATGGTCTGGTGCCGACCCATATCGTCTTCGGCGAAAGCAAAGGCTCGTTGGTTGGTGATAACGCCATGACCGCCAAAGTCGGCGAGACCGTGATGTTCTACCACTCACAAGCGAACCGCTACACCTACCCGCACATCATTGGCGGCCACGGTGAATACGTCTGGGAACGCGGCAACCTCGCCGACCCGCCGGCACAAGATCTGGAAACCTGGTCTATCGCCGCAGGTTCTGCCGGGGCGGCGATGTACACCTTCAAGCAGCCAGGTACCTATGCCTACGTTAACCACAACCTGATCGAAGCGTTCAACCTCGGTGCCGCTGGTCATATCCGTGTGGATGGCGAGTGGAACAACGACCTGATGGAGCAGGTCAAAGCGCCAGGCCCGATGGCGGGTGGCGGAGAGGCCAAAGCTCCTGCTGAACCGGCGAAAAAATAAGCCGCTCACAGCAAGCGAAAAGGAAGGCGCAAGCCTTCCTTTTTTGTGTCGGTTTGTTTCGTGCACGACAAAATCTCTTTGGATGGCTCCGTGTTTTCTTCATGCAAACGGCTTCATGCCGGGGTCTTCATTTTTGCTGCGCCCGCGGGGCTGTTTGTCCGTTCGGGATGCCGCCGCGAACATTGCCGCTTTTGCAGCCATACAACAATGCCGTCGCATGAAGGCAAAAAAATCCCCCTGCCACAGCAGGGGGGAATAACTCACACATTCAGGCATCTTGCCCCTTCCTCGCAATGCATCCTGCACAAGGTCGTGACCGTAACATTCTCGACCAAAGAATGTGCGCTTGTCCTAAGCTTACCGTCACACTTATATATATGCCTCAGCCATGCCAAACAGAAAAACATAATGAAAAACAGGTAATAACCACCAAAACGCAACCAAAAACATTACCGCTGTCTGACAAAAACCTGTCGGACGAAAACATCACGGGAAAGCGTTATTGTGGTAAAAAACACGCACTTCCCGCCTGAAAACGTTGCAAAAAAACTACACGCCAGCGAAAGGCGGCAAACATTACGGGTGCCGTAAAAAGTCATTAACTGACGTTAATAAAACATTCATCTGCCGTAATGCGCCCCTGTAAAAAAACCAAACAGAAAAATCAGAAAAAAACGCCGTAAAAACAAGGTGGAAAGCAAAACAGCGCCACTATAATGCCGCGTCATCACAACAAAAAACGCAGACATCATCATGACAACCGCAGTGACCGGCGCAACCCTCTACGAGAAACACGTCAAAATCCGCCCGCGCCCCGTCAAAGGACGCTTCGCCAGCCTGCGCAAAACCGCCGTGCTGGTGCTGCTCGGCATTTTCCACCTTCTGCCCTTCTTTCAGTGGGGCGGACGCCAGGCCATTTTTTTCGACCTGCCGCACCGCCGTTTCTACATCTTCGGCCTCAACATCTGGCCGCAAGACTTCATCCTGCTCACCTTCATCCTGCTCGGCCTTGCGTTGCTGCTCTTCTTCGCCACCGCCCTCATGGGGCGCGTCTGGTGCGGCTATGCCTGCCCGCACACCGTGTACACCGAAGTCTTCCTCTGGATCGAGCAGAAAATCGAAGGCAACCGTTCCGAGCAGCTCAAACTCGCGCGCGAACCGTGGCGTGGCAGGAAAGGGCGCAAGCGCATCCTCAAATACACGCTGTGGATACTCGTCGCCTGCGCGGCGGGCATCGGTTTCGTCGGCTACTTCACCCCCATCCGCCGGCTCATCCCGGACTTCTTCACCTTGCGTGCAGGCGCGAACGCCTACCTGTGGATCGCCCTCTACGGCGGCTTCTGCTATCTGCAAGCGGGTATTGTGCGCGAACAATTCTGCAAATACCTCTGCCCCTACGCCCGCTTCCAAGGGGCGATGTTTGACAGCGACACTCTCATCATCGCCTACGACCCCAAACGCGGCGAACCGCGCCACCGCCTGAAAAAACAGGATCGCGACCACCCCGAAACCCTCGGCTTCTGCGTGGACTGCACCATGTGCGTACAAGTCTGCCCGACCGGTATCGACATCCGCGACGGCCTGCAACAAGAGTGCATCGCCTGCGCCGCCTGCATCGACGCCTGCGACAACATGATGGACCAAATCAAGGCACCGCGCGGCCTAATCCGCTACACCTCGACCAACCGCCTTGCGGGCAGACACACCCGCCTGCTGCGCCCGAAAACCCTCGCTTACGGCCTGGTGCTGGCCGCTGCCGCGACGCTCTTCACCCTGAGCATCACCGGCAAGAGTGATCTCGACGTCAACATCCTGCGTGACCGCAACGTGCTGGCGCGGAAAATCAGCGGCGGACGCATCCAGAACATCTACACCGTGAAAATCCTCAACAAAACCGAGCACCCGCGCCGCTTTACCCTGGGCGTCGCCGGCATCGACGGTGCGGAAATCGACGGCAAAACCCGCCTTAATGTTGGTGCCGGTGCCGTGTCCGAAACCGTGCTGCGCGTCAACATCCCGCGCAACAACCTCACCGGCAACAACATGAACATCGACTTCATCATCACCCCCGACGACAACCCCGCCGCCGCCCGCCGCGAAACCGGCAAATTCCTCAGCCCATAATGAACACCGACAACCGCCCGTGGTACAAAAACCACATCCTGCTGCTCATCATCGCCATCCCGCTTGCCACCGTCTGCGGCAGCATCTACACCATCTACCTCGCCATCAGCAGCAAAGAAGCGCCCGTGCTGGCCGACTACTACAAAACCGGCCTCTCGCCGCAAAAACGCGACAGCGGCCACACCGGCATCACCGCCACGCTTGACATCGACGGCGGCGCCATCACCCTCGACCGCACGCCGCCCGCCATCGAGCCGCTGACCCTGCAACTGCAACACGCTGGCAAGGCGAAATACGACCAAAGCCACACCCTCACCGCCACCGCACCGAACCACTACCCGTTGCCGCCCGCCCTGCGCGACACATTGAAACAGGCGACGTGGTACCTCACGCTCGCCCCCGCCGACAACAGTTGGCAAATCAAGGGCAAACGCCAACATCCCAAACACGGCGAACCCGCGCCCGCCCGCGAAGCCGTCATCCGCCTTGATAATCCCTGAAAAAAAGCCCGCGCGTGCGGGCTTTTTTCGTCTGTGCGGACGCGCGGTCAGTGCGGCAGGCTGGCGGCGATAGCCTGGGCGAGTTCGCGGACGGCGGTGGCCGTCGCGGCGACGAGGCTGTCCGGGTCGGTTTGGGTGAGCGGAATGAGGCGGCGGTATTCGTGGTTCTCCGGCGTGTCGCTGTCGCGGCGGGTGTTCTGCCACTGCGCGCTGATGCGGTATTGCCCCGCCTGCACGTCGGCGATGAGTTCGCGGATTTGCAGGTCGATGAGGATGTCCGGGCGGTTGTTTTCGCCAAGCGGGTAGGTGTAGGTGCGGCTGTTGTTTGTGGCGGCGGCGAGTGCCTGGCGCAAGACGTCGCGCAGGTTGTCCCGGAAGGGGTAGATCCAGTGGTGGCTTTTGTCGAGGGTGATGCGCCCCGCGCCGTCGTAATAGGTGAGGTATTCGTTTTCGTAGTAGGGCGGCAGCTCGGTGTAGCGGATGGCGGTCGGTGTGCCCTGGCGGGCCGGGATGGTGCTGATGTCCGGGCGCAGGCTGTGGTAGGTGTCCGGTACGCCGCCGCAGGCGGCAAGCAGCAGGGCCATGGCGGTGAGGGCGAGGGGGCGTTTGGGCAAGCGGCGGGTGGTTTTTGCCCAGGCGGGGCGATAAGGAGGCTTTGTTTCGCGGTGCGGGATGTTTGGGGCAATGGATATGCCGTGGCTGTTGCCCCCCCCTTCCGCCCTTCGGGCACCTTCCCCCGCAAGCGGGGGAAGGGTCTGGTTGGGCAGGCCGGGGCTGATGATGTTTTCCGGGCGCATGTTTATTCTCCCATGATAAGGACGTTGGGTTTGTCGTCGATTTTGCGCATGACGCCGTTGATGCTTTTCATGCTTTGCTGGACGCTTTTCAGGGTTTCTTGCAGGGTGTAGTAGAGGTTGCTGTCCGGGCCGATGCCGTAGAGGGTTTTTTCCAGTTGTTTGCCGAGGGTTTTGAGCTGCTGGTCGAGTTGTTTGAGGGCGCGGTCGGTGCTGTCGCCCGCTTTTTGCACGCTCGCCAGGGTGCGGTCGAGTTGTTTCAGGGTTTTGTCGAGGCTGCCGCCGAGTCCTTTTACCGCCTGGGTGTCAAGGGCTTTTTTCAGCGCGGCGGTGGCGTCTTTGGCGTTCTCGCCGATTGCTTCAAGCGGCATTTTTTTGACGGTGGCGACGATGGCACCGAGGTCGTCGGTGAGTTTGCTGATGCCGCCGGGGCGTGAGGGCAGGACGAGATAGTTGCTGTAAGCGTCTTTGCGGAAGCCGCCTTTTTCGTCCGGGTACTGGTTCAGGGTGATGATTTTTTCGCCGGTGATGAGGTTGCCGTTGTCCAGGGTCGCCTGCAGGCCGCCTTTGACGAGTTCAGCGATGATGTTGCGGTTTTCGCTGCCTTCCGGTTTGTTGACGCGTTCGATGCGTTCCGGCTCGATTTCGATGAGTACGGGCACGGCGGCTTTGTTGGTTTTTTCGTCGTAAAGCAGATGGACTTCGACGACGGCGCCGATGACGATGCCGCTGAAGTAGATGGCCGCGCCAGGGTTCAGGCCGCGTGTGTCGTCGAAATAGACGACGTAGTATTCTTTGCGGAAGCCGGTACGCTCGGTGGTGGCGCGTTCGTTCGGGTAGAGCGTGTAGGCGGCGCCGTTTTGCGCGAGGGTGTCGTTGGTGTTGAGGGTGGTCGGGGTGCTGAAGGTGATGCCGCCGCGCACGAGGGTTTCGAGGGAGTGCATTTCGAGGTTGGCCCCGTTCGCGCCCATGTTGAAGCTGATGCCGCTGATGGTCCAGAAGCGGGTGTTGGTGGTGATGAGCTTGTCGTAGGGCGCGTGGATGAAGGCGGTGAGGGTGATGTGGTCGTAGTGTTCGCTGAAGCGGATTTGTTCGATTTGCCCGACGGGGACGCCCCGGTAGTAGATGGCGGTGCCGACGTTGATACCTTCGGTGCTGTCGGTGTTCAGACGGATGCGCAGCCCTTCTTCGTCGTTCTGGATTTGCGGCGCTTCTTCGAGGGCGACAAAGTGGTTGGCGCTTTCTTCTTCTTTGCCGGGGCTGACGGCGATGTAGTTGCCGGAGATGAGGGTGCCGAGGCCGGTCACGCCGCCGGTCGAGATTTGCGGTTTGACGACCCAGAACTGGCTGTCTTTTTTCAGGAGCGGTTCGGCGGTACGCTGCATTTGCGCGGTAACGATGATTTGTTTGAGGTCGTGCGAGAGGTCGATGCGGGTCACGGTGCCGACTTCGAGGTCTTTGTAGCGGATTTTGGTTTTGCCGGCGTCCAGTCCTTCGGCGCTGGTGAAGGCGATGCGGATGACGGGGCCGATCTGGCTGAGGTGCGTGTAGGCGAGCCACAGGCCGATGCCGAGGGCGATGACGGGCAGTATCCAGAGCCAGGTCAGGCGGTTGCGGGCGATTTCAGGTTCTTGCATTGTTGTTCCCGGTAGTTGTCCCAGAGGAGGCGGATGTCGTAGCTTTCGGTCGCAAGCATGGTGAAGATGACGACAGCGGCGAAGGCGAAGATGCCCGGCGCGGGGTCGATTTGCGCGAAGCGGCCATGCACCAGCGCGCCGAGCAGGGCGACGACGAAGACGTCAATCATCGACCAGCGCCCGACGAAGTGGATCATCTGGTAGAGGCGGGTGTGCAGGCGCGGCGGGCGGCGGCCGTCGCTGCGGTAGGCGAGCAGGTAGAGCAGCACGGCAATTTTCATGAAGGGGGTGAAGACGCTGGCGAGGAAGATGACCAGCGCGATGCCGTAGGAGCCGTGGTGCCAGAGCAGGGCGATGCTGCTCATGATGGTGTCGGCCTGCGGCGGCTGGGTGAGGTAGGTGGTGTTCGTTATCGGCAGCAGGTTGGCGGGGAAGAAAAGGATGATGGAGGTGGCGAGATACGCCCAGGTGCGGCTGTAACTCGCGGGTTTGCGGCGGTGCAGGTGGCCGTGGCAGTGCGGGCAGCGGGTGGCGGGCGCGGCGGTGACGGTGGCGCAGTCGAGGCAGAGGAGGAGGTTGTGCGCGCTTGCGGTGTCGTCAGGGGTCATGGCGGTGTTTTTCCGGTTCGTAGGCGAGGAAGACGGCATCGCTCAGGTCGAAACTGAGGGTGACGAAAACGGAGCAGAACATCAGCGCACAGAACGCCCAGAAGCCCGGCTCGAAGTGCACACTCGCCAGTTGCAGGATTTTGACGAGGGTGACGATGACGCCGATGAGATAGACTTCAAGCATATTCCACGGCGCCATATGCGTCATCCAGTGCAGGAAGTTGCGCGAGATGTCGTTCAGGAAGCGGTAGCGGAAGCTGATGATGACCCACAGCACGGCGAGCAGGTACCACAGCGGCATGACGATGATGAGCATGAAGACGATGATGCCGAGGATGTGCAGGTCGTTATCAAACAGTGCCTTGATGCTGGAAAAGACGGAGATGGTGGTCGCGTCCCCGCCCATGATCAGGGTGATGAAGGGGAAGCTGTTGGCGACGATGAAAAGGATGAGCGCGGTCAGCGCGTAGATGAAGGCTTTGCGGAAATCGGCGAGGCCGTCGTCGATTTTGCTGCCACAGGTGGTGCAGTAGGCGTTTTCGCCGGGGCGCAGCGCCTTGCGCTGATAGAGGGCGTCGCAGTAGGGGCAGACGAGCAGTTCGCGGTGCAGCATTTGCGGGGGCAAAAAATCCGGCACCCCTTGGGGTGCCGGATGGTCAGGGGATGGTTTAGTTACGGTTGAAGGCGGAAAGCAGCTCCAACAGGCTGAGGAAAATGTTGAAAACGTCCAGAAAAAGTTCCAGTGTCGCTGAAATGTAATTGGTTTCTTCACCTTCGATGATACGGCTGGTGTCATAGAGGACATAGCCGGAGAAGATGACCAGGAAAGCAGCCGAGCAGGCAACACTGAGCGCGGTCATGTGGAAGAGCAAGGCACCTATGCTGGCCAGGAGAGCTACCAGTAGACCAGTGAAAAGGAAACCGCCGAGGAAGGTGAAGTTGGTGCCGGTAAAGAGCACATAGGCAGACAGGGCGAAGAAGATGATGCCCGTGCCGACCAGTGCTTTCACCACGACGCTGCCCATACCCGCGCTCATGAAAAGCGTCAGCAGGTTGGAAATGCTGAAACCGAGGAAGCCGGTAAAGGCGAAGAGCAGGATGATGCCGAGCCCATTGTTACGGTTGGCCCGCACACCGAAAATCAGACCGAAGGCACCGACGAAATAGAGCAGGGTTGGCACACGGATACCCATCCGCATGCCGAAATACGCACACAGCGCGCTGAACAGCACATTCATGCCAAGCAGGATGTAGGTTTGACGCAGCACCTTGTTGCGCGCGAGGATACCCTCTTGCGAGAGGGTTTCAATAGTACGGGGATTCATGTTGTTCATGAGGACTCCTGATAGGTTGGGGTTGAAAACGAAAAGGATTGTGGGGGAAGAAAGGCGGAAAGTAAAGGGCGGAACCTAACATTTCACCAGCGAGCAGACGGCGATGTCCCGCAACTTGTCGCGCCCGTGCAGCCCCACGATTTCCATCAGGAAGGCCGCACCGATCACCTGGGCGCCGAGACTGCGCAGCAGCTCGATGCAGGCGGCCATCGTGCCGCCTGTGGCGAGCACATCATCAACCATCATCACCCGTACCCCTGATTTGACGTCATCCTTGTGAACTTCAAGGGTATCCTGCCCATATTCCAGATCAAACGTGATGCGGCTGACCGCGCGCGGCAGCTTGCCCGGCTTGCGCAGCGGAATAAAGCCAATGCCGAGCCGCTGCGCGAGGGCGGCGGCAAAAATAAACCCGCGTGCCTCCGGACAGGCGAGTACATCGGGGCGGTGTCCCGCCTCCTCGCAAAACTGCGCCATCTCCTCAATCGCCGCCGAAAAACCGGGGCCGTCGGCGAGCAGCGGGGTGATGTCCTTAAAAATAATGCCTGCTTTCGGATAATCGGGAATATCCTTGATCAGCGTGTGCCAAGACATAAAAATCCTTACAGAAAAAGTGGAAACCGCATTCTAGCAAAGCGCGCAAACTTGCGCGCAGCCGCGATAATCCCGACAATGCCGCGCTTTTCCGGCCATCCCTGATATGGGTATCTGCCCATTGGGGAGAAAGTTGAATAAACCGCGATTGGCGACAAAGACCCCGGCGATTCCCCGCTTGACCAGGCAAGCACCTTGTCGGGAAAAGATCAGGGTGCTTTGTCATGTACAAAAACACAGCCCACACAACCATGCCCACCTCACGCATCCTGCGCCGGGACGACCTCACCCTGCAAACCCTCTACGAACACAACTACTGCCAGTTCCGCCTCATCCTGCCCGAACCGCCGCCGGATGACGGCTGGTACGCCCTGCTCGCACCCGGCCGCCCCGCCGCCTATCTGCGCCGCCTCAACCAAAGCCGCTACACCGGCGACTGGCAACTCGGCCATTACTACCCGCACAAAACCCGCCGCCGCTTCGCCCCCGACTACCGCATCCGCATCTACCACGACGCCCGCCTCGCCGAAGCACGGCTCGAACTCGACTTGCCGCTGCGCAAACTGCGCACCGCCAAATTCGCCCACAACCGCGCCCTCGCCGAATGGCTGGACTACTGCCGCCGCTATCAATACCGCCTGCACGGCACCGCCCTCACCGCTCCGCTCAACATCGCATGACTGACCGAAAAGCCTCCCGCCCACAAAAAAAGCCACGCCCTCATTGGGGGAGGCGCTGGGGACTCGAAGCACCCGCGTCAGCGCGAAAGGGCCGGATAAATCCGCGCAGCGACAAAACCCGGTAACAGCGCCCAGGGGCCGTTGACATTCGACCTGCGCAGCGGATTTTTGCGGCAAAAACGGCAGATGCAAGGCAGAAAGCGCAGTAAGGTTGGATACCTTGCGAGCATTTTTATAGTCGCTTCAAATAGGACTGATACGGTGTTGGCGCGCCGCCTTGTCTCAATCCTGTTTGAAACGACTATAACGCAGCAGCTGCCGGATTTTGGCCGAAAAGCCGCCGCAATGTTGAGCGTCAACAGCCCCTGGTACCACCACCCACCCACAAAACACACCCCATGAACACCCGTCGTCTCATCCTCGCCATCCTCGTCGCCCTCGGCATCCTCACCCTCATCCCCGGCATCACCCTGCCGATGATGACCGTGAAAAAACTCGTCCTCGTCAAAAACACCTTCACCGTCCTCTCCGGCATCGGCGCGCTGCTCGCCGACAAAACCTTCGGCCTCGGCCTGCTCCTGCTCGGCTTCAGCGTCATCTTCCCGCTTGCCAAATACGCGGTGATGGCGGCGTATCTCTACTACTACCCGCCGATTCCGACGACACTCGCCCACTGGCAGCACTGGCTGGGGAAAATCGGCAAATTCTCGATGCTGGACGTCTTCGTCGTCGCGCAAATGCTGATGATCCTGAAACTCGGCTGGCTGGTCGAAGTGCAAATCCACAGCGGCATCTACTGGTACAGCACGACCGCCCTCCTCTCGCTTATCGCCGGCATCTGGATCGAACACGACATCAAACAGCGGATGCGTGCTGACTAGCCATGCGTCAAACCCGACAATTACGCCGCTTGGTGGACTAAATATTGATGCCGCTTGGCGATGTGCAAAGCAGCCATAAAAACAGCCGCCCGCAGGCGGCTGTTTTTATGGGGTTTACGAGGGTATCGCGTTATGGCGCATAACGATCGTTGACATTGGTTTGTGCCGGGGCACTGCCGCCGCCGTAGTTTTGGCCGCCATCATCACCCTGGAAGGTGTTGGTGCCGACTTTGGTCGCGCCGAATACGCCGCCCCAGTCGCCCACTTCGTAGGCAGAGCCGTATTTGTTGGTGGCTTTCACGGAGTTGAAGCTGCCGCCCATTTCATCTGCCTGGCTGCCGTAGAAAGCGGCGCGGAAGTCGGCCTCGTCGTCGCCGGGGGCGTAGGTGCGGTCGGCGGTGCCGATGACGGTGTTGCCGATCACATCCCCGTTGAAGGTCACGAGTTTGTCTTTATAGACGCCGGGTTTGTCCAGTTGCTCCAGCCAAGCGTTATAGACATCGCCAGTGACTTTCTTGGTGCCGAAGTTCACGTCTGCTTCAACGAAGTTGCCCAAGCCGAGGGTATGAGCGGTCGCATTGCTGCCGCCGGTGCCGTCAAAGGCGTTCGGCAGGTCTTGCCGGGTGTTATTGGTGCGGACGCCGTGGAAGCTGTTGTCGATGCCGTACATCAGCGCGTGGCCTTCGTAACGTGCGACCTGGTTGGACGGCAGGGCGTTCATCTGGTCAATGGTGGTTTCATCCACGCCACGGAAGAAGTAGTTATCGACGCTGTCATCAGTGCCTTTTTTCTCAAACGGTGCGCGCAGGAAGCCGTTCGGCAGGAGATTGGCACCGCTCGCGGTGAGGTCGAGGTTGGAGGTAACCCGGCCGTACTGCACTTTTTGCAAGGTGATCGGTTTCGCGCCGATGCTGTATTGCGTCGGTTTGCTGTCCAGATCCGCGCGGTAGCCTTGCGCCGTAGGCGTTGCCAAGGTGCCTTCCACCTGCGAGACGAAGGAACGCGCGCCGGAGTAGCTGTTCATGCTCATCGCCTTGACGACGCGGTCATCCTGGTCGGCATAGGCGAGGTGGTAATGGCCAAAGATGCGGGTCGTAGTCTTGTGGTGGTCATTCCAGCGGGCGCCGTCGAACTTCAGCTCTTCGCCAAGGGTTTTCGTTTGCAGCTCCCCATTCCCCGCCTGCGGCTGACCTTCACCATGATTGCCATAACCACCGATGCGAATGAGGCCGTTGGTGATGTCGCCGGTCGGCTGGATTTCTACATCGCGGTCGCGGGCGTTGGTGCCGTCGTTGGTATTGTTCGCCCAAACCAAGTCTTCTTTGCCCTCGCCACAGTCGCTGCCGCCGGGGCAGTTTTCGGTGTTGATGTCCACCCGGCGGGCGCGCGGGTTCCAGCCTTCGCTGGTTGCCCAGTTTTCAAAGGCGCTGTCCTGGGTACTCCACCAGATGAGGTTGGCGCCGTATTTGTTTTCGTATTCGGGCTTGTAGCCAGGAGTACCCGGTTTCCAGATACGTTCGTCGGCGAAGCGGACGACGCGGTCGTCTTCTTTCCAGCCGATGTAGGGCGGGCCGCGGAATTCACCGCGCTGACCACCACCGAGGTTGGTGGGGTCTTTCCATCGCGCCCATTGGAGTTGGGTGGTGAAAGTAGTGGGATCGCACGCACGCCCGCTACCACCACTGCCGGGTGAATTAGAAGTACAGCCTGCCCCACTTCTTGCATTGCTTATTCCGCCACCTTGGGAAACATAGGCATAAGCCGCATCATCGTCATCCGTATATTCCTCGGACGAGATGGCAGAAGTCCAATTCGAATAAGTGGTCTCATAGTGGCTAAAAATTCGCTGTCCGGTTACGGGATCGGTTGTATATACGGCAGTATCCGACCAATCACGATAAGGCGTGGTGTAAGTCGTACGCCAGTTATTTTCCAATGTCCATTCCCATTCGTTGGCGACCGGGTTGACCAGCGGGCGGATGGATTTGTTCTGACGGATGGCGGTGTATTCTTCGCGTTCAAGATAGATGTGTTCGTGGTCAAGCGGGTCGCCATTGGCCGTTGTGCCGCCGTTCAGGGCGTTGTTGCTGCCTTCCGTGTAGGGTCTGTTCGGGTAGGCGAAGCGGTCTTTGCTGTACTTCGGATAGGCGCCGTTCGGCCAGCTTTGCTGATAGTTGTAGGTGACACTGCCCAAGGTGTGGCCTGTCGCGCGGTCAAGCCTTTGCGTATGGCTGACGGTCCCGGAGAAAGCGCCGGGGCTGCCGCTTCGTCCCTGCCAGTTGACGAGGTTGTACTTTTTGGCGTCATCGTTGCTGGTTGGGCCGCTATCGCTGTCTGAACCGTTGTAAGCGTTCGTCCCTGTTGCGTCATCCGGGACGTTGTTGTGGCCGAGCGAGGCATTGTTAACATCCCCGATATTGCGCCATCTGTTGGCAGGGGCGACATCGGCAGGATCTGTCGGGCTGTCATCCACGCCGGTGGGGAAGTTGCCGTAGCGCTCTTTTATATTGGCGAAATTGCCGGATGCGCCGTGGTTTTTGGTACCGGTATTGACCGGGTGGCGGGAGTTATCAACGACATTCGTATTTACCCAGCCCGGATGGTTTATCAGTTTCTCTTGTAATTGATCAATGGACATATTGTCCAAGGTAGAAGGCGGGGGAGGCGCTATCGTTGCTATTCCCGTGTCTGACGGGTGTTCCAGGCGGTTGTTTGCCGGGTCCACTGCGTTGGGATAATCCACAAAGGGCTGCCGATATTCGTAACGCGGGGTATAGACATAGGTGACGCGTTCGCGGGTAAATTCGCCGTCGCGGTCAGTGTTGTTCTGGATGTGGGTGTCGATGTTGTGGGTGGTGGGGTCGAGGCGGTTGTCCGGGTCGGAAAACTTCGCCAAGCCGACCTGCTTGAACGCCCCGGCGAGGACATCCACGTTTTTGAAGTTTTCCGTTTGCAGGCTGTCGGTGTCGTGCGGTTTGCCTGCGGCAGTCAGCGGCTCGACATTGGTGCCGCCGGCGAATTGGGCGCGGACGGCCTGCCCTTCGTTGTAGTCAAGGTCCCGACGGGCAAGGACGATGTTGGTCAGTTTCGGGTTCTGTTCGTTCAGGGAAACACCGAGCAGCGGGGTGGCGGATGCCATCTGGTCGCGGTTGTTGGCGCGGTCGTATTGCGAACCGTCGCGGCGGATGTATTGCAGGCCGCCGACGGTGCTTTCTTTACTCAAATCGCGGTTGTCCACCACATGGGTGTTGGTGGGGTCAACCAGCGCCCGGTCGTCACGCCCCGGCTGGTTGTTGTCGTTATTGTCCGGCTGCGGGGTCGGGGTCGGCACCGGATCAACATGGGGCGGCGTGGTGGCATCATCGCTGCCGCCGCAAGCGGTGGTGCCAAGCGCGATGATGACGGCAATAGTCAGGTTGTTCAGTTTCATTGTGTCCTTCCATTTTTTCAGGGTTGCCCCGCGATGGTGCGGGTTCGTTTTGTGCCGTTTGTTACTGTGTGCCGGTTTCAACCCGCAGGGCTCACTTTGGTTTTGTGTTCCCTGTTTTGGCTGCATACGCCGCCAATCCCGAGCGACTCTTCATCCTCTACACAGATACCCAAGCGGGTCGCAAAGAGTCTTACATGAACATTCAGCCACGTGATTATAACGCCTTTGTCATGTTTTGGGTGTGTCGTCCGCGTCCGCCGTTTTTGCCCTGAACCCGCCGTTTTTGTCATGGGAATCGGTGGCTTGCAGCCCTAATCGCCGGAATGTGCACAGCAGGCCGCGCGCACGCGATAGCGCCCTTGTGTAGCCCTATGAATTGAAACATAATGCCGCGCTTTGCATCGCCAACACAGGAACACCGACATGACCACAAAAACCACAATGACCCTGCAACTCACCCTCGCCTCCGGTATGCTCCTCGCCGCCCTGCCTGCTCTTGCGCAGAACGCGCCCCCACCGCCCCGCGCCGCCCTGCCGGTCAACATTGACCGGGGCAACGACCGCCTCTCCGAGGACAACATCGGCAAAAACGCACAACCGCCGCGACTGCCTGCCGTCAAGCCGGCTGCCCCCACCACCCTGCCGAGCGATGCCCAGGCCGCCAAGGAAGACATCGTTTTCACACCGGAAGAGCTCATCAACAACCCGGAACAACTGGAAAAACTCCTGGTCGAAGCTATCCGCCTCAACGAAGCCGAGGGCCTGAAAGTCCTGCTGCCGCTGTATGCCAAGGTGGATGCCAGCCGCCGCGACGATTCCCTCATCGACTGGGGCAACGCCATTATCGCCATGGACGAAGGCCGCACCGCCGAAGCCGTTACGCTTTACCGCAAGCTCGTCGCCAACCTGCCGGATAACCGGATGCTGCGCTTCCAGACCGCGCTCGCGCTCTATCGCAACAACGAGCTGATCGCCGCCAAGGAACAACTGCAAAAACTGCGCAGCGGCGACGTTTCCGAAGCTGACCGTAAGGTTCTGAACGATTTTATCGCCGCCATTGACCGCCGCGATTCCTGGTCGTTCAGCGGCAGCCTGAGCTATATCCACGACAACAACGTTAACAATGTCGCTCCGAAAGGCACGCGCATCGACCTCGGCAATGGCCGTTACATGGAAAGCAGCCGCGAGCAGGAAAGGGCCAACGGCATCAGCTACAGCCTGGATGCGGACAAAAAATGGTCCATTACCGATAACTACTACACCTCGCTGCACGGCTCGCTCGACGGCACTTACTATTTCAACAAGAAAAGCTACAACGATGTCAGCGCCCGTATCGCCGGTGGCGGCGGTTTCCGTAACTCTACCATTGATCTTGAAATCACCCCGTTCGTGCAAAAACGCTTCTACGGTCGCGGCAGCAACGGCGACGACAAATTGCACGCCTACTCCGACAGCGCCGGCCTGAGCGTCTCCAACACCTACTGGATGACACCGCAGTGGCGCCTGCAAACCAATGCCGAATTCAGCTACGACAAGTACGTCAAACTCTATAACTACCTGGACGGCAAGCGCGTCAGTCTGAGCAATACCCTGATGTATTCCCCCAGCCAGAAACAATACTGGTTCGCCGGACTCGACCTCAGCCACAAAGGCGCGCGCAGCGCCAGCGACGCCTACGACCGCTTCAATACCCGCCTCGGCTGGGGGCAGGAATGGGGCAAAGGCGTCTCCACCCGCCTGATGGGCAGCTACGGCAAACGCTACGCCAAAGGAAAAGATTTCTTCAACATTGACCGTGAAGACAAAGAATACAACGCCAACCTGTCCGTCTGGCACCGTGGCATCCACTTCTTCGGCATTACCCCGCGCCTTGTTTTTTCGTATAGCAAAATCGACAGCAACAACAAGTTCTACAGCTACGACACCAGCAAAGTCTATATGGACTTCACCAAGACCTTCTAGACTTCAGGGACATTCGGTTTGCGCTGCTGTTTGGCAGGACAGAACGGCAGTGCGCCGGAAAGAGCAACGGTGCAGAAGGGGTTTCCCGCCATCAGCATAGCTGCTGCGTCTGAAGCCCACCCTTAAAAACTACGGTGGTGCCTCGAAATGTATGCGCAGCGAACCTGCCAATAGCGCGGTCAGAAAATACGAGGGTGTTTTCATAGCCGGAAGGGACAACCCGATTTGGCCGGATTCCAGGCAGCATACTTTTCAGGCCACCGTTTGCTTTTTGCTCGCGTACGAAGGCCCGTTTATTTATCAAGAACTGGCATGACAAGAACGGCGCCCTGCATCAGGCGGCGGGTGCGCCGCGTCTTCACAGCCGCCTGAGCAGCGCCTCTTCTTCTTCGCTGGGGGCAAATTCCCGCCCCTTGTAAAAATCGCGGATAACCTGAATCACCGCATCGGCATCATCGACCAGCGACACCAGCCGCATATCGTCTTTCGTCACCAGCCCCTGCGCGACCATCGTCGCCTCCATCCAGGCGAGCAGCCCCTGCCAGAAGCCGCTGCCGACGAGAATCACCGGAATCTTGCGCGATTTGCCCGTCTGAATCAGCACCAGGATTTCCGCCAGTTCGTCGAGCGTGCCGAAGCCGCCCGGCATCACCACATAGGCGTTGGCGTAGCGCACGAACATCACCTTGCGCGCGAAGAAGTGGCTGAAGAGCAGCGAGATGTCCTGAAATTCATTGGCCGCCTGCTCATGCGGCAGGACGATGTTCACCCCCACCGACAGCCCTTTTTCGCCCGCGTACGCTCCCTTGTTCGCCGCTTCCATCACGCCGGGGCCGCCGCCGGAGACCACGGAAAAGCCCGCATCCGACAGGCGCTTGGCAATCTCCTGCGTCTGCTGATAGACCGGATGTCCGGGCGGAATGCGCGCCGAACCGAAGATGCTCACCGACGGCGGAATCACCGCCAGCCGCTCAAAGCCTTCGACAAATTCCGACATGATGCGGAATACCCGCCACGCATCCCCGTCCATGCCTTGCCCGTGGGCGTGAATATCCTTCGGCGGACGACGTTTACTCATATAAATAATCCTTCTGCAAATTGACAAAAAAACGGCGCGCCGCACAATAGCGCGCACCGGAGAAAGCGCGCATTGTGCCGCAAAGCCCCATCCATACCAATCCCGCGCATCATCTGAGTGCGTTGGCGTACCGTCTTCCCGGCGAATGCCCGGCATTGGTATTTCATCCAAGGACATCCATGCAACACCCCGACCCGAACCACCTCGTCGTCCTTGTGGACGGCTCGTCCTACCTCTTCCGCGCCTTCCACGGCCTGCCGCCGCTCACCACCCGCGACGGCCACCCCACCGGCGCGCTGCACGGCGTCATCAAAATGCTCGCCAAACTCTACGATGACCACCAGCCCGCCTACATCGGCGTCGTCTTCGATGCCCAGGGCAAAACCTTCCGCCACGACCTCTACCCCGCCTACAAGGCGCACCGCCCGCCGATGCCGGACGACCTGCGCGTACAAATCGAGCCGCTGCACCGCCTCATCGAAGCCCTCGGCTTCCCGCTTATCATCGAAGACGGCGTTGAGGCGGACGACGTAATCGGCACGCTCGCCATGCAGGCGCTCGCCCGGCACTACCAGGTCGTCATATCCAGCGGCGACAAGGACATGGCGCAACTGCTCGTGCACGCCGACATCACCTTGCTCGACACCATGAAAAACGCCGTAACCACCGCCGACGACGTCGCCGCGCGCTTCAAAGTCGATGCGCTGCGTGCCGGGCAGGTAATTGACTACCTCGCCCTCGTCGGCGACAGCGCCGACAACATCCCCGGTGTACCCAAAGTCGGGCCGAAAACCGCCGCCAAATGGCTGGCCGAATACGGCGACATCGACAACCTCATCGACAACGCCGCGAAAATCCCCGGCAAAATCGGCGACAACCTGCGCGCCGGCATCCCCACCCTGCACCTCGCGCGCGAACTCGCCACCATCAACACCGCGCTGCCGCTCGCGACCACCATCGCCGACCTCGCCCTGCAACCGCGCCAGCCGGACAAACTCGCCGCCCTCTGCGACACCTACGAACTCGCCAGCATCAAGGCGCAATACCTCAACAGCGCCGCCCCCACCGCGCCGCCCGCACCCGTCGCCACCCGCTACCGCGCCATCACCACCCTTGCCGAACTCGACGCCCTCCTGCCGCAACTCGCCAATGGCTTCGCGCTCGACACCGAAACCGACAGCCTCGACTATATGCGCGCCCGCCTCGTCGGCATCAGCGTCGCCGTGCAGCCGGGTGAAGCGTACTACCTGCCGCTCGCGCACCAGCTCACGACAAACCTGCCCTGGGACGCCACCCTCACCCGCCTCAAACCCATCCTCGAAAACCCCGCCATCGGCAAAACCGGGCAGCACCTCAAATATGACCGCCACATCCTCGCCCACGTTGGCATCGAATTGCGCGGCGTCACGGACGACACCATGCTGATGAGCTACACCATCAACAGCACCGCCACCCGCCACAACCTCGACGATCTGGCCGACTACTACCTCAACCACAAAACCACCACCTACGAAGACCTCGTCGGCAAAGGCGCGAAACAACTCACCATTGACCAAATCCCGCTCGAAGCCGCCAGCGACTACGCCTGCGAAGACGCCGACATCACCCTGCGCCTCAAACAGCACCTCGCGGGGAAACTCGCCGCCGCGCCGCGCCTCGATGCCCTCTACCGCGAACTCGAACTGCCGCTGGCCGAACTCCTCTATCGCATCGAAGAACGCGGCGTGCGCATCGACCCCGCCGTCCTCGCCGCACACAGCGCCGAAATCGGCGACCGCCTCGCCGCCCTCGAACAAGAAGCGCACGACCTTGCGGGCGAACCCTTCAACCTCGGCTCGCCCAAACAACTGCAACACATCCTTTACGAACAACAAGGCCTGCCCATCATCCGCAAAACCCCGAAAGGACAGCCCGGCACCGACGAAGAAACCCTCAGCGAACTCGCCGAAACCCACGGCGCCGCCCTGCCGCGCCTCATCCTCGCGCACCGCAGCCTCGCCAAACTGAAAAGCACCTACACCGACCGCCTGCCCGGACTGGTGAACCCGCAGACAGGCCGCATCCACACCAGCTACCACCAGGCCGTAACCAGCACCGGCCGCCTCTCATCGAGCGACCCCAACCTGCAAAACATCCCGGCGCGCACCGACGAAGGCCGCCGCATCCGCCAGGCCTTCATCGCCGCCGACGGCATGCAAATACTCGCCGCCGACTACTCGCAAATCGAGCTGCGCATCATGGCGCACCTCTCCGCCGACCCCGGCCTGCTCGCCGCCTTCGCGAGAGGCGACGACATCCACCGTGCCACCGCCGCCGAAATCTTCGGCGTCGCGCCGGAAGCCGTCAACCGCGAACAACGCCGCGACGCCAAAGCCATCAACTTCGGCCTCATCTACGGCATGAGCGCCTTCGGCCTCGCCCGCCAGCTCAACATCCCGCGCGGGCAGGCGGCGGACTACATCGACACCTACTTCGCGCGCTACCCGAAAGTGCGCGACTACATGGAAGCGACGCGCGAAACCGCGCGCAAACAGGGCTACGTCGAAACCATCCTCGGCCGCCGCCTCTACCTGCCGGACATCAACAGCAAAAACCCGCAGCGGCGGCAGGCGAGCGAACGCCTTGCCATCAACGCGCCGATGCAGGGCAGCGCCGCCGACATCATCAAACGCGCCATGCTCGATCTTGACCGTGCCCTCGGCGCGCGCGACGACCTGCACCTGATCATGCAGGTACACGACGAACTCGTCTTTGAAATCGCCCCCGAAAGCGCCGCCGGACTCGTCCCGCAGGTCAAGGCGCTGATGGAAAACGCCGCCCAACTGAGCATCCCGCTCATCGTCGATACCGGCCTCGGCAACAACTGGGACGAAGCGCACTGATATAGTCGTTTCAAACAGGAATGAGACAAGGCGGCGAGCCGAAGACAGTACAGGTAGTACGGCGAGGCTCGCCAACACCGTATTGATGGGGGATGTTATAAATCTAGGGGCGAGAATGTTATAAATGGGAAAAATCGGGAAGCAGCGGGAAAATACGGGAAGAAAAATTGAGACGGCGTTGCAAATATTGAGCGCGTGGTAATGACCCGAAAACGCCCTTGCAAATATCAAACTAGTCTAATCGCGGCCCCTTTGAACGGGGCTTAAATTTTGTCTCACCAACAGCAGGTGAGACGATGGCAACCAACCAATTACGAACGGAACTACTCATCAGCGCCGCCGTCGAAGGTGCTGAACGCATTGAACAGCTCGCGCACGCGATTGAGGACGCGGGCGGTGACGCCTCAAAGCTCAGGGAAGAGGGTGCTCGTCTGGTTGCGGAGCTGGCGCGTCTTGAAAACCAGCAGGCGCTCATCACGCAATTTACCCGCCTGCAAGAAGGTAGCCGCGCCGCTGCCGAGGCATTTGCCGAAGCCGAAGCCAAACTCAACCGTCTTGCCAGTGAAACGCAAGCGGCGCGCGGCGCGGTTCAGTCATTTGCCGACCGTGCCACGCTATTACAGACAGCACTTGCCGACAACCGCGAGCACACCAGCGCTTTGCAGGATGAAATCGCCCGGCTCAAGGAAGAAATCAACGCGTCCGGCGGCGCGACGGATGAACAGCGCACCCGTCTTGAGGACTTGAAAGCGGCGCTTGCCGCCGCCCGCGAGGAGGCAAAAGGTTATCGGCAGGAGCAGGCCGAAGTCGGCAGGGCGCAGCGCGAGGCGCAACGGCAGGTGGATGAACTGACGCGAGCCACCGAAGCGGCACGACGGGAAGCGGCGACCGCCGCCGGTCAGAATGACGAGCTGGCGCAGAACCTGCAACGCGTAAGCGACGCTATGCGCGAGGCGGGGATCTCAACCGGCGATCTGGCCGAACAGCAGCGCAGTATCGGCGAAAGTGCTGAGGCAGCGCGCGCCGAACTCGAAGCCCTGACCAGTGAAGCGCAACGTTTGCAGGAAGTGGCGCAGGCGCGCGTTACCCTGGGGCTTGACGATGACGACCGCATCCGCGAGCAGATTGAGGCCGTCACCCGCGCCTACGAGCTGTTGCGCGACCAGGGCAACCTGACCGAGGAAGAGCTGGCACGTGCGGCAGAACTGCACAGCCAGCGTCTGGCCGAACTGGAAGAGCAGCTTGGCAACCTTGGCGAGGCCGCCGAGAAATCCGGTGACCGTCTTGAGCAAGTCATCAGCGGCCTGGGCGAGCTGGCCGCCGCTGCGGGCAGTCTCACCGCCGTCATCAATGAAGCGGTGCAGTTTGAAGAGGCGATGGCCGGCGTCAAGAAAGTGGTTGACGCTACCCCGGCACAAATGGAGGCCCTGTCCGGCACGGTGAAAGAACTGGCTGTACAAATGGGGCTGGCCAAGGAAGAAGTAGCTGAAATGGCCGCTGCCGGCGGGCAGCTGGGTGTTGCCTTTGATGACCTGCCACAATTTATCGAGCTGGTCGGACAGATGAGCATTGCCTTCGGCATGACTGCTGACGAAGCGGGGAATGCGGCGGCCAAACTGTCCAACGTCTTCCAGATGCCGCTGAATGATGTGCGCCAGTTAGGTGACGCCATCAATACCCTAGGCAACAACACTGCCGCGACCGAAAACGAAATCACCGAGGCGCTGTTGCGCATCGGTGGTAGCGCCAAGCAATTCGGGCTGGCCAGCGAACAGGCTGCCGCCCTGTCTGCTGCCTTTATCTCGCTCGGCAAATCCCCGGAAGTGGCAAGCACGGCTATCAATGCCATGCTCAACCGCCTGCAAACCGGCGGCGAAGGTGTCAAATCCTTTGCCGAAGGGTTGGAAGACCTCGGTCTGTCGAGCAAGACACTGGCCGAGAACATCAAGAACAACCCGAATGCTGCGCTGCGTGATTTCCTTGGACGCTTGCAGGAACTGGACGAGCAGCAGCGCGCTATCACCCTGACCAAGCTGTTTGGCCAGGAATACAGCGACGACATCAGCCTTGCCGTCGGCAGCCTGAAAACCTTTGATGATGCTCTGGCACTCGTTGCCGACAAAAGCCAGACGGCAGGCGCGATGCAGAAAGAGTTTCAGGCGCGCATGGATACTACCGCGCAGAAAATCGAGCAGGCTAAAGCCGCCATAAGCAACCTGACCACTTCCATCGGTCAGCAAATGCTGCCGGTCGTAGCCAACATGGCGCAGACCGTGGGCAATGCCGGGCAGGCGCTCGGCAAATTCGCCGACGCCCATCCGCAACTGACCGCTTTTGTCGCCCTGCTGGTCGCCGCCAAGACGTCCTCCGTCGCCTTTGCAGCGGCGATGACAGCAATGGGGCGTGAAGGCGTGACCGTTACCTCCGCCGTAGCTGCCGGATACCGCCGGACGGCGGCAGCAATGGCGACCGTACGCGCGCAACTGGCGGGGATTACCTCGGCAAGTGCGGCGGCGAGTACAGCCATGCGCGGTTTTGTTGCCTCGACGCGCTGGCTGGTTAGTAACCCCATCGGCATCACCATGATTGCCGCCGCGTCGGCAGTAGCCATATTCAGCGAGCGGGCCGACAGTGCCAACAAATCTGTGGGCGACATGCGTGACAAGGTGGACGGGGCTGATGCCGCGATCAACAAACTGAACGCGCAACTGGCAAAAGGGATGGAACTGGACGCCGCCGGTGTCAGCGATGCCCTGGCGAAGGCCAATGCTGCCGCCGAACAAAGCCGCGACGTCATCCTCAAACTCGAACGCGAGATAAAGCGTTTTGGCACGGCACCGGGAATGTTTGACCGTGCGCTGGACGGGCTGAAAGACATCACCCCGCTATGGGACAGTCATGCCGAAAAGCTGGCTAAGGCACAAAAAGAATACGAACGGATGCGGCATGAAGCCGAGCGTCTCGGCGCCGAGCAGGAAAAACTGGCGGCGCAGGCGGCGGCAAGCAAGGCGATGGACGACATGCTTGCCAAACAGAAGCAGGCGGCCGACGCCGCCAAACACATCAGCAACGAAACCCGTGTCACTCTCGACAATCTCAACAAACTGGCGGGCAGTGCCGCCGCACTGACACAAGGACAAGTAGATGCCGTGCGGCAATCACTACGCACCCTGTCATCCTCTGCCGCCGTAGATGAAGCCGAGAAGGCTATCCGCAAACTGCGCGACGAGAACAAAATCACTTGGCAGGAAGAACGTGATCTGCTGGAAGATCTGCAAAACCGTACCGCATCGCTCGGCGAAATCGGCATTATCACGGCCAGCGGCCTGCAAAAAGCACACAAGCTGACGCGCGACGAAGTGGAAAATCTCGCCAAGGCCTATCAAAAGCTGGGGCAAGATGTGCCACAAGCCTACCGCAGCATGAGCGAAGCGGAAAAAGAGGTCACGGAAGCACTGCAAAGCATCGTTGACAAAGTCAAACCGACTGCCGATGAAATGCAGCAACTCCTGCAAAACGCGCTGAACAAAATAGATACCACCGAGGGCGTGGCCGCTATCAACCGCATCTATCATGAATGGGCGAAAACCGCTGACATCAGCGAGACCGCCGCACAGCAGATGCAGGAAATGATGGTGGGCAGCGTGTCTCGCATTAGCAGCGGCATGGGGGAAGCGCTGAAAACCCTCAACCTTGACCTGCAAGAATTTGCGACCGGCATCAGCGACAAAGCCGGGAAGGCGCTGGAAGCCTTTGCCACGCTGGCCGCCAATGCGGGCGGTAGCACCGAATTACTGGCGCGTGCCTACGCTGCCGCCGGCAAACAGGTCAGCGGCAGCAGCGACGCCCTCGAACAGCTCAATGCCAAGCTGCTGGCTAGCGTCAATGGCGACAAGCAGAAAGCCGAAGCGGTCAAAGAAGCGGCGGAAGCGATGGGCAAGTTAAGCGAAGCAGCCAAGAGTGCCCATGCCGAGACGGAAAAAAGCCTGTCCGCCATCGGTCTGTCATATGAAGACACCGTCCGGGGACTCTCTGCCGGGGTGCATGAGATGACCGAAAACTGGAAAACCGGCATGGCAGGCTTGCGTGAAGAAGGGAAAAGAACCGCCACTGCGGTACGCGATGCTTTTGACACCAATCTTGCCAAGCTGAAAACCACGGATGATTTCAAAGCCTTTAATGATGCCTTGCAACAGACCGGTACGGCTGCCCAGCTCGGAGCGGAAAGGATGCGGGCGTTACGCGCCGGGATGCAAGGCGGGGCGGAAGCCGTCAAGGCTCTTAGTGAAAGCCTCGGCGACAACACCGAAGCCAAGCGGCAGAACAACGAAGAGACTGGGAAAGCAGCCGAAGGCACAAAAGCAGACCGTGACGCCAAAGCCGACGACACCGAAGCTATCAAGGCTAATACAGAAGCGGTCAAAGAAAATGCCAAGGCCAAAGGCGAGGATGTTGACGCTACCGAAAAGAGCACTGCCGCGAACAAGAAAGCGGGTGACAGCAGACTCTACCTCTACGACAAAACCAACCTTACCACTGAGGCTATCAACAATCTGGATGATGCGCTTAACCGCATGAACAGCAACACCATCCTCGGTACGCAGGGCGTGATTGACATGTGGGCGAAGCAGGCAAATGCGGCGGCGCAATATGTGGCGGACGTACAAAAGGCGACCGATGCCGTCGAAATGCTCAACCGTAAAACGTCCGACGGCACCGTATCAATGCAGGACATTGCCGAGGCGACCCATGCCGCATCCAGCCGCATCGCACAACTGGACAGCACCACCCTGAACAATCTGCACAGTGCCATTGATGCCGCGCGGCAAAAACTGGCCGACCTTGCACAACAGGCGCGGGACACCACCGCCAGCCTTGAAGCCGAGCTGGCGCAACTCAGGGGCGACGACAGCAAAACGGCGGCGCTGGAACAGGAGCGCAAACTGCGCGAACTGAACGCCAAGCTGCACGAGGCCGAAGTCCGCCGCAATGACGAGGAAATCGCGCAGTACCGCCGCGCGATTGAACTGCAACGGCAGATTGGTGATGAGAAAGCGCGGCAGGCAGCAGCAAAGAAAGCCGAAGAGCAGCAGCAACGACAACAGCAACAGCAGCAAACAAGCGGCAATAACGGGCGCGGCAACAGCAGCAGCGGTAACTCACGCGGCAACGGACGCGGTTATACCGCCGCCGAAGTGGCCGATGCTTTTGACGCCCGCATTGCCCAATCACGCCGGGAGGGCAGAGATGATTTTGCCCGCGAACTGCACGACGAAATGAAACGGAGGACCTGATGCATTGGACACTCACCCGTAAAGACACATCCGACCACGTCGATCTACCGGAAGACATGTACTGGCAGGACGAGTTTGACTGGCAGGCCCTTGCCCAGGCGACACCGCAATACTCGCTGGGTGGTGCGGTCATCGTGCAGCAGGGCACCATGCTGGCCGGGCGCCCCATTACCCTTAGCGGTGAATGGATTTGGCTACCCCGCGCGATGCTGCTCACGCTGGCGGCTTGGGCAGATGTGCCGGAGCTGGAAATGACCCTCAGCCATCCCGACGGACGCAGCTTTAACACCTGCTTTGCTCGCCCCGCCTTGTCCAATATCACTCCAGCCTATTACCTCGCTCCAGAAGACGGCAGCGCCCAGTACGAAGCCCCTGTCATCCATTTAATGACCATTTGAAACCGAGTCAAAAATGCCACAAAAACACACCGCCCTCACCAAACAAAACCTGCAAATCTACCCGACCG
>NZ_CALIZP010000067.1 GCF_938028825.1 uncultured Cardiobacterium sp.
GGCAGGATACGCTGGATGCGTTGCAGGCCGAGGGGCATACGGTGCTGTGGCTTCCACCCTATAGCCCGGATTTCAACCCGATAGAGAAGACGTGGGCATGGATAAAACGGTTGAGGAAACAATGGCGGTTGGCTGATGTGAATGCCCTGTTGTTTTGGTTCTTTATCCTTGTTACTCTTTATTAGAGATTTAACTATAATTGTTGGGATTGATATCAGTTTCATCATTATGTTTAGCGCCAAGCGGGGGAAAGATCGCTGTTTTGCTGCATTCTAATTGCTTGTAATCTATGCAGACCTGTTATGTTGCGACATAACCTAGCGGCAGGTGCGTGTGATGGATGTACGCTCTAGGTTGCGGAACTTCGGTTACTCAACAACAATCCCAACTATACATCACGCGGGAAAAATCGCGGCGGCGCAGGTCATTGGGATGGATGAACAGGTGGCCGACACCGGCATCGCCCCACATGATGTGTTTGTCGTCGCTGTCGAGCTGCATCAGCTGCACGTATTCGCGGAATGCCGGCACCGGGGCGCGCGGGTCTTCTTGCGTAAACTCGGGATAGCCGCCGATGCGGTGGCCGCCGTTGTAGTAGCCGTGTTTGTCTGCAACGCTTTCGGCAAATACGAATTCGGTATAGGCATCGCAGACGGCTTCGTCGTCGTGTTCGTAATTGTCGTAGGTGATGTCGGGCGCACCTTCGCCGCGCAGGTGCAGGGTGCAGTCTTGAAACGAAGGAAACTGGCTGCCGGATTGGAAACGGATGGCGCAGGGATGAACGAACGGGGGATGGCTTTCGCCATCCATGCCCCAGTCTTTGATGCGCCGCCACAGGCTGCGCTTGGGCGGCGGCACGGGCGGGACGTTTTCCAGAAAGGAGAAGTCCTGCACCAGCGCGTCATCCGGCAGCACTTCGGGATAATACAGCACGCGAAAACCGTCTTGGTTGAGCGGATTTTTGGAATCTAAGCCCCAACAGTTGAAGAAGCCATGCAGGTTGATAAACCATTGCAGGATGCCGCTTGTTGGAAAATCCGGCAGCGGCGGCATTTCGGCGAAGTTGATTTGTGCGAGCAGGGTCAGCGGCTGGCCGTAGGAGTTGCGTGGGTATTCTGCGTCAGGTGGCAGATAGGGCAGCCCGCCGATTTTGCTCTGGCTTAAGGTCAAATTGCCGCAGGGCTCGAGGATGATTTCGGCAGTGGGTTTCTCGGCAGCGAGAATGGCCGCTTTGTAGGGGGCGAGAAGGGGATGGTCAGGTATGCGCATTATTTCTCCTTTCGGTAGTGTTCTAAAAAGTATGCTCCTTCGTACACGACAAAAAAAATAAAACCCGCTGAAAAAGGCGTAATGGGCAAAACGGGTGCTTTTTTTGAGAACGTGTTCATAGTTTCTGCTGTAATCTATCGGTATGAACAGAAAAATCTACCCAAGCGATATCAGTCGCGAGCAATTTGCGCCTCTCCTTCCCCTGCTGGAAAGTGCCCGTAAACGCACAGCACCGCGTAAAGTGGACTTGTACGATGTTTCTCTATCTGCAACGCACTGGCTGCTCCTGGCGCGCTTTGCCGGGCGATTTTCCCAAATGGCGCACCGTCCATTCCTATTTCCAGAGATGGACCGAGCCCCGCAAGAGTGGCATCAGCCTCCTTGAGGAAGCATTAAAAAAATCAGGTGGTTGCCGCGCGTCGCAAGCGGGGGCGCCATGAAGAAACCACTTTCCTGATCGTTGATGCGCAGAGTGTGAAGAATAAGGATGCCGCCATGGAAAAAGGCTGCGATGCCGGCAAGAAAGTGAGCGGCATCAAGCGACACCTAGCGGTTGACACGCAGGGTTTGCCGCATGCCCTGGCGGTGACGACGGCGGATGTTACGGATAGAAAAGGCTGCCTGCCGGCATTGGAACATGAGCGGGATAATCCTGGCGCGGTGCAAAAAGTCCTTGCCGACGGTGGTTACACGGGTAAGGCATTTGCTTCGTCGGTGCAGGAGTTGATTGGTGCGGGGGTAGAGATTGCCAAACGCAACGAATTGCACCGGTTTAAGGTATTGCCGAAGCGGTGGGTGGTAGAGCGCAGTTTTTCCCGGCTGGAAAAGAACAGGCGACTGTGGAAAAACTGCGAGCGTAAGTTGAGTACCGGCTTGCAGATGGTCGTTTTGGCTTTCTTGGGAATCCCTGCTACAAAGACTATGCATATTGTTCTTAGAGAAACACCCCGCAGGGCGTTGCCCTCAACGGGAGCGAGTCGGAACAGAGTTGCGCCCACCCTCCAAAGATTAGTTACGAGAAGTAGATAAGGCTCGTTGATATTTGCCTTACAGAGCGGTTATGGCAAAACAGCAGATGCGAAACAAAAACGCAGGAAGATTAGACTGCGAGCATTTTTAATCAGTCAGTAGATGACGACTTTCTGTCAAAAGTCGTCGCAATACTGATTGTCAACAGAACCTATTATAAAAATTAACGTTTGGAGAATTGGGTTGCGCGACGTGCTTTATGTAAGCCGACTTTTTTCCGCTCAACTTTACGAGCATCACGAGTTAAGTATCCAGCCTGACGTAACGGTAATCGCAGTTCTTCATCATATGCACGTAATGCACGTGCGATTCCATGGCGAATAGCTCCAGCCTGCCCGCTAATACCTCCCCCATTAACCGTAATATAAAAATCAAATTTATCTTTTATATTTGCTAAACTTAGAGGCTGACAGACGACCATACGCGCAGTTTCTCGGCTAAAATACTCGTCTAGAGGCTTGTTATTAATAATAATGTTGCCACTCCCTTGTCGCAGGAAGACGCGCGCTGCAGAAGTTTTTCGACGGCCGGTGGCATAATATTGTTCCATTATCTTTTATCCTTTCTTTAAATATCTAGATGAAGCGGTTGTTGAGCTGAATGTTGATGCATTTCTCCTGCATAAATTTTCAATTTCTTCAGCATTGCTCTTCCCAATGGCCCTTGGGGCAACATTCCCTTGACAGCTATTTCAAGAACTCTTCCTGGTCTTTTTTCCTGCAAGTCATCAAAACTAATGCTTTTTAAATTGCCGATATAGCCGGTATGATGATGGTAAATCTTGTTTTTTCGCTTCTTTCCACTAACGCTCAGTTTATCGGCATTAACGACAATGATATAGTCACCAGTGTCTATATTAGGTGTAAATTCTGGTTTATGCTTGCCTCGTAGACGCAAGGCAATTTCGCTAGCAAGTCTGCCTAAGGTTTTTCCCGCAGCATCAACTAGATACCACTCTCGCGCCACAGTACTGGGCTTTGCAATATGGGTTTTGAACATCGGAAAATAATCTCCACACAAAATTAAGGCGACGATTGTACATAGTTTCCCATTTTTATGCAACACCAAGATATTGGCAAGAAAATATCTTGCTTAACCAACGCACCATCATTGCGTTTGATGCAATAGATGACATTCCTATCATATTGTAAAAATTATAGTTTCCTACTTCTTATAGAAGATGCCTTCGTGCGCGGCAAAAAGTCCTTCATCCCGAATTCTTCCTAACCTCCGATAAATCAAGCGGTTACCTGCCTGACAGATCCACCGGCCTGATCCCTCAGAACAACACGATCAACCGAGCCAAAATCTGCGCCGAATAAACTTCGTGCTTTCCTGCCAGGTTTCTTTGCCTTGATTTGGTCACCATTTGTGACTGTTTCAGATAGAAATGATACGGCGTTGGCTTGCCTGATCGGGTTTCCCATAAAAAGCGCGCAGCGCGTTTAATGGGAAACCCGCGCCGTACTATCTGTACTGTCCTCGGCTCGCCGCCTTGTCTCATTGCTGTTTGAAACGACTATACAGGCACACCGTAACACATCTGCCTGTTGCCTTTTTGGTCTCTGTTTACTACCCCTATCAGCGACCTTGTCGGAACACTAGTAATTCTAAGAATCCCCGCCGGAACGGGGATTTGGGTCAGTCGTTGAGGAAGCTTTTCAGCAGTTCCGAACGGTTCGGGTGGCGCAGTTTGCGCAGGGCTTTGGCTTCGATCTGGCGGATGCGTTCACGCGTCACGTCGAACTGCCGCCCCACTTCTTCGAGGGTGTGGTCGGTGTTCATATCGATGCCGAAGCGCATACGCAATACACGTTCTTCGCGCGGGGTGAGCGAGGCCAGCACTTCGTTGGTTGCCTCGGAAAGGCCGCGTGTGGTCGCGGCTTCCAGCGGCGACATGACGTTTGCGTCTTCGATGAAGTCGCCGAGATGCGAGTCTTCGTCATCGCCGATCGGGGTTTCCATCGAGATGGGTTCTTTGGCAATTTTCAGTACCTTGTGGATTTTCTCTTCCGGCATGTCCATCGCTGCCGCCAGTTCTTCCGGGGTCGGGTCGCGACCGTTTTTTTGTACCAAGGTGCGCGAGATGCGGTTCAGTTTGTTGATGGTTTCGATCATGTGTACCGGGATGCGAATGGTGCGCGCCTGGTCGGCGATGGAGCGGGTGATGGCTTGGCGGATCCACCAGGTGGCATAGGTGGAGAATTTGAAGCCGCGCCGGTATTCGAATTTGTCCACCGCTTTCATCAGGCCGATGTTGCCTTCCTGGATGAGGTCGAGGAATTGCAGGCCGCGGTTGGTGTATTTTTTGGCGATGGAGATGACGAGGCGCAGGTTGGCTTCGACCATTTCTTCTTTGGCACGTTTGGCCTGTGCTTTGCCGATGGAGAGGCGCTTGTGGATGTCTTTGAGCCGGATGATGCTCATGCGGTAGCGTTTTTCGATGTCGAGGTATTTTTCTTGTTCGACTTGGATTTCGGTGATAAGCGGTTTCAGTTTTTCCGCGTATTTGCGCCGCTGTTTGCTTTGCGCGACGATCCAGTCGGGGTTGGTTTCGTTGCCGGGGAATTCTTGCACGAAGGTTTTGCGCGGCATGCCGGCGCGCTCGATGATGAGACGCATCAGGCGGCGTTCGATGGCGCGGATTTCTTCGTTGGGGATGTTGAGCTGGGCTTCCATCAGGTCGATGGTTTTTTGCGGGAAGGAGAAGGCCGCGATGTATTCTTTGATTTCGCCGTGCAATTTCTGGTTTTTTTTGTCGTCCAGCGCCTTGCCTTTGCCGAGTGCGGTCATGAGTTTTTTGTGGATGGCCGCGAGTTCGACGAGTTTTTCCCTCGCTTCAATAAGGGTGTCCTGGCTGTCTGCCGTTTCTTCGGGCGGGGTACTGCTGTCGTCGTCTTCGTCGTCACTGCCGTTGATGGCGGTTTCATCTTCGCTGTCTTCGTCGGCACCGGCAAGGATTTCTTCGGTTTTATCGGCATAGGGGTCACCATAGCCGTTGACGAGGTCGCCCAGGCGGATTTCACCCGCTTCGGTTTTGGCAAATTCTTCGAGCAGGGCGGAGACAGCCAGCGGGAATTCGGCCAATGTTTGCTGCACGGTGTTGAGCCCGGCTTCGATACGTTTGGCGATGGCAATTTCGCCTTCGCGGGTGAGCAGGTCAACGGCGCCCATTTCACGCATGTACATGCGGACGGGATCGGTGGTGCGGCCAATCTCGGCTTCGTTGAGCGAGGCGGCAGTAGGGACTTCTTCTTCTTCGTTGTTGGCGATGACGTCGCCGTCTTCGTGAGCACTTTCGACGACGTCGATGCCCATTTCGACGATGAGCGCGATCATTTCGTCGTATTTGTCGCCTTCGAGAGCGTGTTCCGGCAGGGCTTCGTGGATTTCTTCGTAGGTGAGGAAGCCTTGTTCGCGTCCACGGGCGAGCAGTTCTTTGACTTCGTCCTGGACGTCGTATTCTTCGTGTTCTTGTTCTTGCTCAAATTCGCTCATGGTTTATCCCGTTGTTGTTGCAGTGGAAATCAGCCCTGTTTTATGTGGGCAGCGCTAAATTTTTCAAGACGTGCCTGCTGGCGGGCGTGGTTGCCGCGGATAGTGGCCAGCATGGCGGTGAATTCGTCGCGCTGTTGTTCCGTGCTCAGGCGGCCGAGCAGGTGCGCGGCGGAGGCGACGCCGTCGTACACGTCGTGCGTCCTCAGAAAGGCGGCGGTTTGTGCTTCGTCTGCGCCGCTGCTTTGCAGGGTGTAGCACAGCAACCAAAAAAGTTGCAGTTCGCCGTCTTGCGGAGGGTATTCCCAGCGGCGCAACGGCAGGGCGCTTTGCGGTTGCAGCAGCAGGTGTGCCATCAGGCGGATGCCTTTGTCTTTGGGCTTGGTGATGACGGTATCGCGGGCATGGTAGGGAGATGTATCGCGTTCGGCGCGGTAAGCCGGGTTATTGGCTGCGTTGCCGAGGGTAAGCACCGGCAGATCGAAATGTTTCATCACTTGGTTACGCAGAATTTCACGGTAGTCACCGGCGGGCAGCAGACCGAGCCAGCGTTGTGCTTCACCCGCCAGTCCGGCCTGTGCTTCGGCGCTGCGCTGCGTCCCTGCGCCGTCACCCAGCACTTGCAGCAGGTAGGCGGAGGCAGGCAGACTGGCGTCCATCAGTTGACGGAAGGTCTGTACACCCGATTTTTCGACGAGCGAATCAGGGTCTTCACCCGCCGGCATAAACATGAAGCGCCATTCGTGCCGCTTGTCATGCTGGGCGAAAACGGCTTCCAGCGCTTTGCGTGCCGCTTTTTGTCCGGCACTGTCGCCGTCGAAGGAAAAGTAGGTTTTGTCGGCACGTTTTTTCAGTTGGCTGATGTGGCTGTCGCCGATGGCGGTACCGAGGGCGGCGACGGCATTGGTTACGCCGTGCTGGTGCAGTTTGATGACATCCATATAGCCCTCGGTGACGAGCAGGGTGCGTTCGCGCGTTTGCATTGCCTGATAGAGTCCGTACAGCTCGAAGCGTTTGTTGAACCAGGGGGTTTCCGGCGAGTTGAGGTATTTCGGCTGGGCATCGCCCATCGCGCGCGCGCCGAAGGCAATAATTTTGCCTTTGCTGTTGTGGATGGGGAAGATGACGCGTTCGCGGAACCAGTCGTAATAGTGGTCATCTTTTTTGCCAACCAAACCAACATCCTGTAACAGTTGCAGCGGATATTTGCTGCCGAGTTGGGTCAGGAGGGCGTTGTTGGCCGGGGCATAGCCGAGCATGAAGGTATCGACGGTCTGTTTTCGCAAATGACGTCGGCGCAGGTAATCACGTGCCGCCTTCCCGCTGTCGCTGTAAAAGGTCTCGTGGAAGAAGGCAGCGGCATCAGCAAGGCATTCCAAACCGAGGTCGTAGCGGTCTTTTTCCTGCGCGTCGTAGTGGTGTCCATCCTCTTCGTAAGGGACTTCCAGCCTATTGAAGGCCGCCAACTGCTCAACGGCTTCGGGGAAAGGCAGGTTGTCGTAATCCATCAGGAAACGGATAGCGTCGCCGCTGACGCCGCAGCCGAAGCAGTGGTAAAAACCTTTTTGCAGGTTGACGCTGAACGAGGGCGTTTTTTCTTGATGAAACGGGCAGCAGGCCCAGTGATTGTTGCCTGATTTGCGGGTAAAGGTTATCCGCGTGGATAACAGCGCGAGTAGGTCAGTGCGCGCTGTCAGTTCGTCAATAAACGGTTTGGGGATGCGTTTTGCCATCGGCAGCCGCCGGGCGGCCTCCGGCTCAGGATTGTAGTAATGTACGCAGGTACTGGCTGACAAAAGCCATATCTGCGCGGCCTTCCAGTTCGGGTTTCAGCACCGCCATCAGCGGCTTCATGGATGTCATCGCGCGTGGCAGGCCGGATGCAGCCAATGCTTTGTCCACTTCGGCGCGGATTTCGTCTTCGCCGAGTGCCTGCGGCAGGAACTGCCGGATGATAACAATCTCCGCTTCTTCATGTTCGGCGAGGTCGAGGCGGGCAGCATCACGGTATTGTTTCGCCGCATCCTGACGCTGTTTGACCTGGCGCACCAGCTCGCGCAGGGCGATGTCATCAGTAATTTCAACGCGCTGATCAACTTCAATCTGCTTGAACGCCGCGCTAATCAGGCGCAGCGTTTGCAGGGTGGCCTTGTCCTTGTTGACCATCGCCGTCTTGATGGCGGCATTGACGTTTTCCCGGATGCTCATGGTGCTGGGTACGTTTAGTAGAGACGCTCGAAGCGGCCGCGTTCTTTTTTCAGGCGGCGGGCGTTGCGTTTGACGGCAGCGGCAAGCTTGCGCTTGCGTTCCTGGGTCGGTTTTTCGTAGAACTCACGGCTGCGGACTTCGGCAAGCACACCGGCTTTTTCCACAGAACGTTTGAAACGGCGCAGGGCGATGTCGAACGGTTCATTGTCGCGTACTTTTACACTTGGCATTAGTTTCCTCGATAAGATGAAAAAAATTACATAAGAAAGGCGCGCATTATAGTGGTGTCGTCTTAAAAATCAACGGACTTTTCCTGCCCGCCGCGCTGCTTTGCGCGCCTTGCGGCGGCTGTCGTCATAGTTGTGCATAATCGTGCCGGTTTGCAACAAAACCGCACAGAAACAGATGGCTGCCCCCCAAAAGGGATGCCCCCACAGCCAGATCACCCCGCCGAAGAAGAGATGCAGCGGCGCGAAGAGGGCGAGTACCGCAAATGCCTTGCCCTGCCGCCGCCAGACAAACGGCAGCCAGTACAGAAGCGGCAGCAAGGTCAGCAGCAGACCGAGGAACATTTGCAACACATTCGCGGTGCGGAACAGCACCAGCGCCGCCGCATATATGCCGATCAGCGCCACAAGCGACGCCAACGTCAAATAAAACCCTTTTTTCTGCCGCGACACTGCCGTTCCCTCTTCCACACAAGGCGGCGCATTATGGCACAAGCGGCTATAATCCGCGCCCTGCCCGTCTTCGCTACCCGCTTATGCTCACCGCCCACGCCCCGGCCGGTTACATCACCGCCCGCTTGCTCATCCGCCTCAAACCGCCAAGCCTGCCCACCTGGCAATGGCTGTTTATCGGCATCATCGGCGGTCTGCTGCCCGACATTGACATGCTCTGGTTTTATTTCATTGACCACGGCCACGTCCATCATCACCGCTACCCGGCGCACTGGCCCGTGCTCTGGCTGGCGCTGCTCGTGACCGCCGCCTGCTATCGTCATTACCGCCGCAACACTGCTGCCGCCATCCTGCTGCTCACCGCCGTGAACGGCTGCGTCCATATCGGCCTTGACAGCATTGTCGGCGATATCTTTTGGCTGATGCCGTGGCATGACGGTGCTTACTCGCTTTTCACCATCACCGCGCGTTATCAGCCGTGGTGGCTCAATTTCATCCTGCATCCGACTTTCCTGCCCGAACTCGCCTTGTGGCTATGGGCGGGCATCCTTTACCGCCAAAAGTGCCGCCTATGACCGACAACACCATCCGCGTCCGCATTCTCGCCGCCGACGCCGCTACCGTCCGGCTCGCCCTCGTAGATGACATCCGCGAATGCAAACGCTGCGCCGAAGGCAACGGCTGCGGCGGTCGCCCGTGGTTTCGCGGCTTCAGGCGCGGACAACCCATCACCCTGGTGAATAACGGCGACTGGCACAGCGGCGACACTGCCGAACTGCACCTGACTTCGGCCGGCCTCAATCTCGGCGCCGCGCTGACTTACGGCTTACCGCTCCTTGCTTTCATCGCCACCCTCGCACTCACTCGGCCCTGGCACGAAGGCTGGCAGATACTTGCCGCCACCGCCGCCGTCCTTGCCACCCCGCTTGTTACCCGCCCGCTGCGCCACCGCATCATCACCCGCTGCCTGCGTCTTGAACGCGCGCGCGGCAGTGCCGCCCGCCCCTGCCGCTACAATCAACCGCACAGATGAATCGCCCGGCGCCAGGATTAGACCGGAATCCGTCGAAGGGAAGAGTATTGGGTGGCAGACCTTCTCACGCAAAAAAAACCGTGCGCACAAAAAACGGCATCCGCAGATGCCGTTTTTTTGTTGAAGGAGAAGCGGATTATTTTTTCGCTTCGTCTTTTTTCTCTTCGGCCGGTTTGGCGTCTGCCTTGGCAGTGTCCGCAGCGCCGACTTTCAGCAGTTCGACATCGAAAGTGAGAGTGGCGTTCGGCGGGATGCTCGGCGGGGCGCCGGTTTCACCGTAAGCGAGGTTGGAGGGGATGTAGAAGGTGTATTTGCTGCCTTCTGGCATCAGTTGCAGGCCTTCCACCCAGCCGGGGATAACGTCGGTGACGCCGAAGGTGACAGGTTCTTTGCGTTCCAGCGAGCTGTCGAAGACGGTGCCGTCCAGCAGACGGCCTTCGTAGTGCACGGTGACGCTGTCTTTTTCGGTCGGTTTGACCCCTTTGCCTTCTTTTTCGACTTTGTATTGCAGGCCGCTCTTGGTGGTTTTCACGCCGTCTTTCTTGCCGTTTTCGTCAAGGAATTTCTTGCCCGCTTCGGCATTGGCGGCGATTTCTTTTTCGTATTGGGCCTGCATATCTTTCATGCGCGCTTCGGCGAAGGTTTTCATGGTTTTGTCCATGTCTTCGGCACTCATCGCCGGTTCTTTGCCTTCGAAGGCGTCTTTCAAGCCGGCGACGAGGGCGTCGATGTTGACGTTTTTGCCGCCGATTTCTTTGACGGTGCTGCCCATGTCCACGCCGATGGCGTAGCCGACTTTGTCGGCGTCGGTTTTGAGGTCAACGGCCTGAGCGCTGCCGACAGCGGCGGCCAGTGCGGCGGCGAGCAGGATTTTCTGGTTTGTCATGCGTTCTCTCCTTGGGAAGATTGATGAAAAAACGGCGCGCAGTATGCCACAGTCGGCGCGGCCGGGGGGTTTAAGGTTGGGTAATTCTTTGCCGCGCAGCGTCGATGAGACGGTGTTCTTGCAGCCAGCGGATGGCGTCGATGGCGTCGCCTTCGAGCCAGGCATATACGCTGCCTTCGCGGTAGTTGTAGCCCCAGGCGGTCATGTCGGCGAGCATTTGCGCGCGGCCAACGTCGGGCAGGGCTTCGGCGAGCAGGATTTGCAGGTAGTTCACCGCGCATTCTTCCAGCACGGTACCGCCCGCATCGGTGTGCAGGTTGGCGCGGCGCGCGTCGTCCATGCAGATCCAGTGCCCGGCTTCGTGCAGGGCGGAATGGGTGGGGGTATCGGGGCGGATGTAGAGGGTGTTTTTGACGAGGCCGGCTTCCGGTGCGCCCCAGTAGCTGCCGGGGATGTCGGCTTCTACGGGCAGCAGTTCAACGTTGAGGCCATATTCGCCCAGTAATGATGAAAGCGCCGACAGGTTAATGTCGGCGCAGCGCTGGACGTTGACGGGTCGGGTCATACGGGTTCGCCGAGTTTGACGACGAGGACATCGCAGTTGACGCCGGGCAGGATGTCGTCGGCGGTGGCACCCAGGAGCGAGGCGAGACCGGTGCGGACGTGGCGGCCGATGACGATGAGGTCGGGTTTGATTTTGTTGCAGTAGTCAAGGATGCCGCGCCGGGTGGAGAGGGCAGTTTCGACGTGCGCGTCGTCGGCGATGATGTTGTGCCGCGCGAGGAGTTCCTGCATTTTTGCGCGTGCGCCGGAGATGATTTCGTCTTCGTTGTTGTTGAGCGGGATGATGGGGACGATTTCGTAGCCGGCGGTGAGGACAGTCTCTTCCATGACATGCAGGACGCGCAGTTTGGCGTCGGGGTTGTCCAGCATGCATTTGGCACGGCTGGCGACGATGTCGCTGTCTTCACGCAGGTCGGTGACGAGTAGGACGTTTTTGTAGCGCATGGCGTTCTCCTGTTGGTTGACGGGCGTGGCTTTTTGTGTCGCCACGCGGATATTTTAACATGCTGCCCCAGCCGCCGTACGGTTCTCACAAGGTGCGCAGCATGGTCACGGTGTTTTTCAGGGTGCGTTCGATGTGGGCGGCAAGCGGGGGATTGTAGGGCTCTTCGAGGCACATTTCCACCAGCCCCCTGAAGATGACGCCCATGTGGAAAAAGAGGTAATCGGGATCGGTGTCGGTGCGGGAACGGCCTTCGGCTTTGCCGCGTTCGACGATTTCATGGCACTGCTGCTGCCAGATGAGTTTGTAGTCGCGGTGCAGCAGGGCGAGCGGCTGGGCGCAGCCGTGCTGGTGGAAGACGCGGAAGAAGCGCAGGCGGACGGGGTGGCGGATGAGCTGCTGGAAGAAGGTGTTCAGATTGTCGCCGATGCTGTCCCAGCTGTCCGGTTGGTGCATGGCATCGGCGTTTTGCTGCATCAGGTCGTGGAATTGTTCCTGGGCGAGGGCAACAAGAATTTCGTCTTTGTTTTCAAAATGCCAGTAGATGGCTCCGCGTGTCACGCCGGCTTTGCGGGCGATGCTGCTCAGGGAGGTCTGGGTGTAGCCCTGTTCGTCAAAGAGGGTCAGGGCGGCGTCAAGAATGGCGTTACGGGTTTGTTCTGCTTCGCTTTTGGTTCGGCGCATGGGGGTTCGTTGTGGGGTGTGTGCCAGCGGCGCAGTATAGCAAGTCCGCTGGTTTTACATACAGGCTTGTATATAATACGCCGCTTGCTTTTTTAATGGCGCTGTCATGTTGACGCCGCTTTTTGATTGTTAACCGGGAGGAACTTTATGGAGATTCGTTTGAAACGCGCGCTTGCTGCTGTCGCTGTCGCCGCCAGCCTGCATCCTGCTCTGGCGCAACAGGGACCGGGCGGCGGTGAGCAGAAACCGCCACAGGCGGGGGTGATTATCGTCAAGCCGCAGACAGTGGTGCAGACGAAGAACCTGCCGGCTCGCCTTGAAGCCTCGCGTGAGGCGGTAATCCAGCCGCAGGTGAGCGGCATCGTGCAGAAGCGTCTCTTTGAAGAGGGCGCGATGGTGCGCGCCGGGCAGCAGCTCTATCAGATTGATGACGCGGTCTATCTCGCCAATTTGCAAGCAGCCAAAGCGCAACTGGCGCAAGCCGAGGCGAACAAGGCATTGGCGCAAAGCACCGCCAACCGCTACGCCCCGCTGGTCAAGGAAAAGGCCGTGTCGCGCCAAACCTATGATCAGGCGCTGGCCGAGGTCAAGGTGGCATCCGCCAATATCATGGCGGCGGAAGCGGGCATCGAGCAGGCGGAAATCAATGTGCAGTACGCCAAGGTGATGGCGCCGATTTCCGGCGTGATTGGCAAGTCCAATGTGTCTGAAGGTTCGCTGGTGTCGCCGAATGGTACAGTGAGCATGGCCAAGATTCAGCAGCTTGACCCGATGTACGTCAACATCACCCAGACTGCCGCCGATTTGCGCCGTATCAAGAAGGAATTTCAGTCCGGCGCGATGAAGGGCGTGGATTTTTCCGTGCAGATTACGTTTGATGACGGCACGCCTTATCCGCACAAGGGCCGCCTGCTCTTCGCCGATCAGACAGTTGATCCCGGCACCGGCGAACTCTTGCTGCGTGCCGAAGTCCCCAACCCCGACGGTGAATTGTTACCCGGGCTGTATGTCCGCGCCGACATCCCGCAAAGCCAGCTGCAAAATGTTTATGTCGTGCCACAAAGTGCGGTAACGCGAGGCACGAAAGACACGCTGCGCGTGGTTGCCGCAGACGGCGCTTTTTCCACCCGCGAGGTGAAAGTCGTCGGCGAGCGCAAGAATCAGTGGATTATCGGCGAGGGTCTGAAACCGAATGAAATGGTGATGGTCGATACCCTGTCGCAACTGATGGCGGGCGCGACCCACATCACCCCGGTCATCTACGGTGACGACGGCAAACCGCTGCCGCAGCAGCCCGCCGCCAGCCAGCCAGCCACGCAGCAATCTGCCGAAGGCAAACCTGAGGCCAAGCCCGCCACACCGGTAGGCGAAAAACCGGCCGCGCAGTAACGGGGGGAATATGTCCAAGTTTTTCATTAACCGCCCCGTTTTTGCCTGGGTTGTCGCGATATTTATCGTTATCGCCGGCCTGCTTGCCCTGCAACGTTTGCCGGTCGAGCAGTATCCGAATGTCAGCGCGCCCAAAATCACCGTACGTGTCAGCTATCCGGGCGCAAGTGCCGCCGAAATTGAAGAATCCGTGCTCTCCATCATGGAACGCGAGATGAACGGCATTGACGGCCTCGACTATATGCAGGCATCTGCTGATGCCAGTGGTAGCGGTGAATTGTCGCTGACCTTCGTCTCCGGCACCGATGAAGACATCGCCCAGGTCAACGTGCAAAACGCCGTGTCGCAGGTGACGTCCCGCCTGCCCGGTACGGTCACGCAAAACGGCATCACCGTCGGCAAACAAAGTACCAACTTCCTCATGGTAGTCGCCCTGCAACGCAGCGAAAAATCCAGCCTGACTGTGCGCGAAATGAGCGACTACGCCCAGCGTAACATCGTCCCCGAACTGCAACGGATCGACGGTGTTGGCGGTATCCGCCTCTTCGGCGCGGAAACCGCGATGCGCATCTGGCTCAATCCGGAAAAACTGCGCGGCTATAACCTCTCTGCCGCCGATGTATCCGCTGCGATTGCCGCGCAGAACCGCTCCATCCCGACCGGCAGCCTCGGCTCGCTGCCCGCTTTACCAGGACAAAGTTTTTCGGCAGTCATCAACGTTCCCGGCCAGCTGCGCAACGTTGCCGAATTTGAAAATATCGTCCTGAAGAGTACCGAGGGCGGCGCTACCGTGCGCCTGAAAGATGTCGCCCATGTCGAACTTGGTCAGGAGTCGTACATGGCATCTGCCCGCCTGAACGGCGAATCCACTACCGGTATGGCCGTGCAACTGTCGAACAGCGGTAATGCGGTGGCAGTAGCGAAAGCAGTCAAGGCGCGCATGGCGGAACTGCAACAATATTTCCCGGAAGGCATGAGCTGGTCAGCGCCGTATGACACCTCACTCTTCGTCAGCCTCTCCATCGAACAGGTGCTGCACACCCTGATGGAAGCGATGGTGCTGGTCTTCATCGTCATGTTCCTCTTCCTGCAAAACATCCGCTACACCCTCATCCCTGCCATCGTCGTGCCGATTTCCCTGATGGGTGCGGTAGCCTTGATGGCACCGCTGGGGCTATCCATCAATGTGCTCACCATGTTTGCGATGGTGCTCGTGATAGGGATTGTGGTGGATGACGCCATCGTCGTGGTGGAAAACGTCGAACGCCTCATGGCGGAAGAAAAACTCACCCCCTATCAGGCGACGCGCAAAAGCATGGGGCAGATTTCCGGCGCCATCGTCGGCATCACCCTGGTCAACATCGTCGTTTTCCTGCCGATGGCTTTCATGTCCGGCTCGACCGGTGCCATCTACCGCCAGTTCTCGCTGGTCATGGCTGGCTCTATCGGCTTCTCCGGCTTCCTGGCGTTGACCCTCACCCCGGCCCTCTGTGCCACCATGCTCAAACCCGTGCGTGATGATCACCACGAAAAACGCGGCTTCTTCGGCTGGTTCAACCGCGCGGTCAAAGCCGCTACCCATGCCTATGAAGCGACCATCGCCCGCTTCATCCGTATCAGCTACCTGATGTTTGTCATCTATCTGGGCGTTGGCGTCGGCGCCGCTTTCCTCTTCCTGCGCCTGCCCACTTCGTTCCTGCCGAACGAAGACCAGGGCTTCGTCATCGCCAGCCTGCAATTGCCGACCGGTGCTACCGCCGAGCGCACCATCGAGAAGCTCAAAGAGATGGAGAACGTCGCTAAAGGCATTCCGGAAATCAAGAACATGTTTGCTGTGCAGGGCTTCAGCTTCAGCGGCTCGGGGCAAAACATGGGGATGTCCTTTATCATCCTCAAAGACTGGAAAGAGCGCACCCGCCCCGATCAGTCCGCCGCCGCCATTTCCGGCAAACTGATGGGCGGCTTCATGGGCATTCGGGATGCCACCATTTTTGCCCTCAGCCCACCCGCCATTCCTTCACTCGGCACATCCAGCGGTTTTGATTTGATGCTGGAAGACCGTGGCGGACAGGGACACGCAGCACTGCTTGCTGCGCGTAACCAGCTGATGGGTATGGCGATGCAGAAAAAAGACATGATCGGACAAATCCGCCCCAGTGGTCTGGAAGACGCGCCGCAACTGCGCATCGACATTAACCGTGACGCCGCCTACGCGCAAAACGTTACCATCAGCAGCATCGCCAACATCCTCGGTACCAACTTCGGCTCCGCCTACATCAACGACTTCCCTAACAACGGCCGCCTGCAACGCGTGACTGTGCAGGCCGATGCCGGGACACGGATGCAGGAAGAAGGGCTGAAATCACTGGACATCCCCAACACCAAGGGGGGACAGGTTCCGCTGGGTGCCATTGCCAACTTCACCTGGGAACAGGGGCAGATGCAGGCGACCCGCTACAACGGCTACCCGGCGATGCAACTCTCCGGCTCCGCTGCCCAGGGACAAAGCTCCGGCGATGCCATGAACACCATGGTTGAGCTGACCAAAGCCCTGCCACCCGGCTTCGCCCTCGAATGGACGGGGCTGGCACTGGAAGAACAGCGCGCAGGTGATCAGCAAATGTACGTCCTCGGCTTCAGCCTGCTCGCCGTTTTCCTCTGTCTTGCGGCGCTGTACGAAAGCTGGTCCATTCCGTTTGCCGTTATCCTCGTCGTCCCGCTCGGCGTCCTCGGCGCTACCGGCGGCATCTTCGGCCGCAACTGGTTCAACACTCTGATGGCAGGCGGCAATGCCGAACTCTTCGCCAACGATGTGTACCTCAAAGTTGGCCTCATCACCATCATCGGCCTGACCGTGAAAAACGCCATCCTCATCATCGAGTTCGCCAAAGACCTGCAAGAAGGCGGCAAAACCCGCATCCAGGCGGCACTGCAAGCGGCACATTTGCGCTTCCGCCCCATCGTGATGACCTCGCTTGCCTTCATCCTCGGCGTCGTCCCGCTCTACTTCGCCAGCGGCGCCAGCTCTGCGAGCCAGCGCGCCATCGGCACCAGCGTCTTCTGGGGGATGAGCATCGGCACTTTCCTCGGCCTCGTCATGATCCCCATCTTCTTCGTCCTCGTCCGCAAACTCTTCCCGGGCAAACTCGGCGTGCACGACAAATACGCCACCCGCGAAGACCAGCCCTACTGATGAACAAGGATTGCACCATGAAAACCCTGCTGAAACCCGTCCCGCTGGCCTTGTGGCTGGCGGGCTGCTCCCTCGCCCCCAACTACGAACAGCCCGATGTCGCCCTGCCGCAAAGCTGGATGGAAGTCGCCATCGGCGAACAGGGCAATGCTGTCGCCCCCACCGCCGATACCCTCGGCTGGCGCGAATACTTCCGCGACCCGCAACTGCAACAGCTCATCAGCGAAGCGCTCGCGCACAACCACGACCTGAAAAACGCCGCGCTCAACATCGAAATTGCCGAAGCCCAATACGGCATCCAGCGCACCGACTACCTGCCCTCGGTCAACGCCCAGGGCGCGCGCGCGCGCAGCCGCACCCCGCGCGATTTGAGCAGCAGCGGGCAGGCTGTCATCGGCGAAAGCTGGACCGTGGGACTTGCCACCGGCGCCTACGAAATCGACTTCTACGGCCGGGTCAAATCGCTGAACGAAAAAGCCCTGCAAACCTACCTCGCCACTCGCGAAGCCCGCGACGCCGCGCAACTGAGCATCATCGGCGCGGTCGCCAAAACCTACTACCAGGCCCGCATCACCGCCGCACAAATGCAGCTTGCCGAAGACGTGCTGCACACCCGGCAGGAAACCTACCGCCTCTCCAAACTGCAATTCGACGCCGGGCTGATGACGGCGGGCGACCTGCGCGGCGTCGAAGCGCAAATCGAAAGCGCGCGCAGCAGTTACAGCGAGGCCGAACGCAGCCACCAGCAGGCGTTGAACGCCCTGTCGCTGCTCGTCGGCAAACCCGTTAGCCAGCTCAAACTGCCGCCGGCGGGCGACCTGCGCAACCAGTTCGCCGACATCCGCCTGCCCTCCGGCATCCCGTCTGCCGCCCTGCAACACCGCCCGGACATTCGCGAAGCCGAATACAAAATCAAAGCGGCGAACGGCGACATCGGCGCAGCACGCGCGGCACTCTACCCCAGCATCTCGCTCACCGGCAGCCTCGGCTACGGCAGCACCGAACTGGGCAACCTGATCAAAGCGCCGAATCTCAGCTGGAACTTCACGCCGAGCATCAGCATCCCCATCTTCAACCGTGCCAAACTCAACCGCGCGCTGGACATCAGCGAAGCGCAGCAGAAAATCCTCGTCGAAACCTACCAGAAGACCGTGCAAACCGCCTTCTACGAAATCGCCGACGCGCTCACCGCGCGCAAAACCCTGGCCGAACAATACGAAGCACAACGACGCGGCAACACCGCCGTCTCCGACCGCCTGCGTTTGGAAAACCTGCGCTTTGAAGCAGGCATCAGCACCGCGCTGGATCGCCTCGACGCGCAGCGGGAAAGCTATGCCAGCGACCAGGGCCTGCTCGCCACCGAGCTGCAAATGCTCACCAACAACGTCGATCTCTACATCGCCATGGGCGGCGGCCTGCACGAATACGGCGTGACGGCGCCTGATGCCGCCAAGGACACCACGCCGGCGAAGGCCAATAAAGCTGCTCCCCGGATCAAAAAACGCTGACACGCAGGCATAAAAGACCCGCCTTCCGGCGGGTTTTTTATGGCTGCCGCCACACAGCGGCATAGGGCGGCTTCAGCCCTCAATCAGGTAAGCGACAGGAAGCGAACCGCCGCTGTATCCGTCAGGCAGTCGGCGGAGCAACCGTTACCAATGCCAGCAGGCTTTCCCGCCCGCCGCTCGTCGGGCGTGGGGCTTTGCCGCTGCTGGCAGCTTTGGCAAGGCCGCTACGCTGTTCGCGCAGTTCGCGGATGATGGCCGGGTAGGGGTTGTCGTCACCGCTGGCCGTGCTTTCATTGAGGTAGTCGAGGCGGTAGTCCAGCGCCTGTTCGGCGCGACGCAGGGCACGGTCGCCGCCGTAGAGGATATCGCGGCAGAGGCTTTCCACAGCGGAGAGCAGTTCAAGCGCACCTTGCTCGCCGTTATCGTCGTCGCTGTCATGCCAGAGGTAGTCAATCAGGCTGTCGTACAGGGCGGCGGCCTGTTCTTGAGCGTTTTGTCCCTGGGCGAGCCGTTCAAGCAGGGCGCGCACCTGGGCGTGGATATCGCCGCCTTCGTGGGCGGTGAGGAAGGCGGCGACGCGGGAGTCGTCGCTGAGGGCTTGCAGGTTCCAGGCGGCTAGCGCCAGTTGGTTTTTGTGTTTCATCGGTCTTGGGTTTCGTGTTTGCGGAGTGCGCATTTTATAGCCGTTCCCCAGAGAACCAATACAGTGTTGGCTTGTCTCGCGTACTTATCTGTGCGCCCTTCGGCTCGCCGTCTGGTTTCGGTCCTATTGGAAACGGCTATGGCGGAATGCGCCCGTTTTCTACCACTGTCCGTCCGCTGCCTCACGCGCCAGCGCCGCGTGGATACGAGCCTGCCAGTCGGTGGGGGTTTGGTACTGGGTTTCGCCGTTATCAAGGCGCACTGCGATTTGCATGGTGGATGCTTTGGTGAGCAATTCGCCGCTGTCGCGGTCGTGGATGGTGTAGTCGAGTTTCAGGCAGCTTTCGTATTCGCGCAGGCCGGTGCGGATGGTGATGTGGTGGCCGAAGCGTGCCGGGCGGACGTATTTGAGGTTGAGTTGGGCGACGGGCCAGCCGTAGCCTGCTGCCGCCATTTGTGCGTAGCCGTAATCCAGGCGGTCGAGCCAGGCGCAGCGCGCCAGTTCGAGGTATTTGATGTAGTGACCATGCCAGACGATATGCATGCTGTCCACGTCGAAGAAGGGGATGTGGTGCGGGTATTCAAGGATGAGGCGGGCGTTTTTCATCGTCGTTCCAGAAGTCGTAGAAGTTGAACCATTGCAGCGGTGCGCGGCGGCATTCGTCTTCAAGCAGGCGGGCGTAGCGCGCGGCAGCGTCGCGGATGACGGCGTGGCGGGTGCTTTTCTGCCAGGTGATGCTTGTGGCGAAGTTGGCGAGATGCAGGTGGTAGCGGCCATGCTCTTTGCGGCAGAAGAGGGTGTTGAGGCGAGTGCTCAGGAGTCCGGCGAGCAGCCACGGCCCCTGCGCGAAGACAGCATCGTCGCCGAGGAAGGGGACGCGCACGGTCTTTTCGCCGCGCAGCGGCACGCGGTCGGCGGCGATTGCCAGCCATTCGCCGCGCTCCACGCGCTGTTGCAGTTCGAGCATGATGGCGGCGTCGAGTTCGCTTACCTGAATCATGCGGATGTCGTCGGCGCCCGCTTTTTGCAGGGCGCGGTTGTAGGCGGGCGCGTGCTTGTTGTGGACGAGGATGTTTAGCGCGAAATGTTGGTGATGGGCGACCAGCGCGCGGCAGATTTCCATGTTGCCGTGGTGGCTGCACAGCAGGATTTCACCGCGCGCACCGGCGGCGGGGTGATCCATGCGGTGGTAGATGTTGTCCGGGTCGGAGACGGTGAGGTCGCGGTAGGTGAGGCGGCGTTGCCACACGGCGAAGCGGTCGGCAATCGCTTCGGCGAAGCTGCGGATTTGCCGGTAGGCGGCAAATCGCGGCAGGTGCAGGCCGGGGGTGCTGGCGACGAGGCGGCGCTGGTAGCGGACGATGTTGCGTCGCGCACGCGGGCTGGTGCCGTAGTAGTAGCCGCTGATGATGGCGACGGCAAGCGGCAGCAGCCAGGCGGGGAAATGGCGCACGATTTGCGTGGTTAGCCACAGGGCGAGCGGGTTGCCGCGTTCGTGCTGTGCGGCCCAGTGGTTGTCGTTCATGCTTTGTGCCATAGCTTTTGCAGCCGCCACAGGATACCGCTGAAAAAGAGGCGGGCGTGCATGGCGCTGATGCGCAGATTGTCGCGCCAGAGGTGGAAATGCGAGATACCGTCCGCCTGGTAGCGGACATGGGTATCGAGCCAGACGAGCGGCGTGCCGTGGCGATAGTGATGAACGAGGATTTCGATGTCGAAATCCATGCGGTCGCCGCAGCGGTGCCGTTGCAGGAGCGCGGCGGTGCTGGCCACGGGATAGAGGCGGTAGCCGCACATACCGTCGTGGATGGCGCGGCTGCCGGTGTTAACCCACAGCCAGAAGTTAGTGATTTTGCGCCCGTAAAGACGGCTTTTCGGCGCATCGTCGCCGTAGGCAGGGCGGCCGCAGACGAGCGCCTGCGGGTTGGAGCGTCCGGCGGCAAGGAAGCGGGCGGCGTCGGCGAGGTCGTGCTGGCCGTCGGCGTCCACCTGCAAGGCGTGGCTGTAGCCGTGCGCCGCCGCCCAGCGGATGCCGTCCTTGACGGCGGCGCCTTTGCCGCCGTTTTTGGCGCGGGCGAGGAGATGGACGGCGGGATTACCGGCAGCGAGGGCTTGCGCGGCGGCCAGACCGGCAGCGCTTGAGCCGTCATCAACGATGAGGACGGGTAGGTCAAGCGCGCGCAGGGCAGCAGTAACGGCGGCGAGGGTGCCGCCGTGGTTGTAATGGGGGATGAGGGCGATGGGGTGCATGGCTGAGTCAGGTTGTGAGCAGGTGGATGAGGATGACAGTGTAGATGGCGGCGTTGAGAAAGGGCAATTTGTCTAGCCAGCGTTGATAGGTGCGACCGCCCCAGCCACGGCTGCGGGGGTCGTTGAGGTTCGGGGTTAAGGTTTCATAACTTTTGGGCGCGGTGGAAGGCCATGATGGCGGCAACGAGGGCTTTACAATCAAGATAATCCTGCATGATCGTGGTGCCGATAGCGTCCGTGCTGAAATTGACCGTATCAATCCGGCTTTGTGGATGATGCACCACAAGGGCAGTCGTCGTGATGATGTGTCCGTCTTGGCGCCGTATGGTAATGGGGTATTGCCCAAAGGCGTGGCAACGAATACTGTCGAGCTGATAGCGGGGCATGGCAGGAATTATGGCGGTTGGTATGGCGCAATCGTAGCGGTTTCTGCCGCTGGCGACGAGTGCGGGCGGCGGGCGGGGTAATCACACAGTTTGTTTTTTGAGACGTTACAGGCACCGTCTCTACGTTTTTCCCTTCTGTCGTGGCGTCGTCGTGCGCATGGAATGCCATCAAACAGGTGCGTCGTTCAGGCGGTAAACGATGCGGCCGGAGGCGCATTTGCCGTGGCCGTTATCGCAGGTGAAGTGCAGTTTGCCGCGTGCTGCGTCGTAGCGCAGGGTGAGGGTCAGGAGGTCGTAGGGGCGCAGGAATTGTTGGTATTTGAGTTGTTCGATGGCGCTGATGGTAGCGGTAAGGCCGAGGTCGCGAGCGGCCAGCGCCAGCGCCCAGCGGCATTGCACCACGCCCGGTACGAGGGCCATCCGGTCGAAGTGCCCTTTGCAGTAGTGCAGGTCGAGCGGGACGCGGGCACGGTAGGTGTGGGTGTCGCCGTCGGTTTCGCCCGGCTGCCAGGCGGGGGCAAGGATGGGTTCGCGCAGGGCGTGTTCCCAGTCGGCGCGGGCGATTTTGCCCTGGCTGTTGCGCGGCAGGCGGTCGGTGACGCGGATATGGCGCGGCACGGCGAGGCGGTCGTGCTGTTGCAGGAGCAGGGCGCGCCAGCGGGCGAGCAGGGCAGGGCGGCCTTCGTCGCGCCAGGCGCGGATGCCGTCGTCGCTGAGGGCGATCCAGGCGCAGAGGTGGCCGCTGTCGGGGTGCAGGGCACAGTGGCTGTCGGCGATGGTCGGATCGCTGTTCAGGCTGTGTTCGAGGGCGTTCAGGGCGATGCGTTTGTCGCCGCGTTTGATGATGCGGTCGCTTCTGCCGAGGAGGTTGTGCGCTTCGTCCACAAGGTCGCCGGTGGCAATCCAGCCGTGGGTCCACGGGCTTTTGACGTGTAGCGCGCCGTCGGGGTCGCGACGGGTGGTAACGCCGGGCAGCGGGCGGCGGCCTGTGCCGTCGTCGATGCTGATGACGCCGCTTTCGGTGCTGCCGTAGATGTCGAGCACGGTACAGTCGAGTTGGGCGCGCAGGGCGGCAGCAACGGCGGGGTCGAGCGCGCCGCCCGCGCTGGTAATGCAGGCAACGCGGCCGCGCCACGGGGTAAGGTCGTGTCCGGCGACGAGGGTATGCAGCAGTGCCGGGGTACTGATCCAGATTTGCGGGGTGGTGCTGCGACGGCTGGCGTCAAGCAGCAGTTCGGGGTAGCGGTGCTGGGCGGGGTCGATGTGCCAACCGGCGAGGAGGCTGTGGATGGTGCGGAAGGTGAGGCCGTAGAGGTGCTGCGGGTGTACGCTGCCGAGGGCGGTAGCGCTGCGGGGCCAGTGCGGCAGGGTGAGCAGTGCCGCGCTTTCACGCAGCATGGCGCCGAGGGTTTTGGGAACACGGCTGCCGGTGCCGGTGGTACCGGAGGTGGAGAGGGTGAGGGGGATGTCGTGCAAGGGTGGCAGGAGAGGCGCGCTGTGGATAGCGGACGTTAGCGGAATGTCGCTGTCGCGCAGGGTATCAGGCGCACCGTCGTCGCGTGGCAGGAGTTCGGCAGGCTTGCCGGCGATGGCGCAGGCGATGAGGGCGGCGGCAAGGGTAAGCGGGTTCTCGCAGGTGAGGCGTTGCGGCTGGCGGAGGCGTGGGGCGAGGGCGCAGGCGGCAGCGCAGATGGCTGCACCATGCGGGCTGCGGGCGAGGGCTTCGGTGAGGATGGTGTTCATGTTTTGAGTCGGTAGCGGCGGTAGAGCCATTCGCCGGCGAGGAGGAGGCCCATGAAGATGTAGGAGATGACGCCGGTGTAGAGCGCCCAGGCGCGTTCGGCGCCGATGAGGCTGAGGGTGGCGATGATACCGCCGTTCAGGATGAAGAAACCGCACCAGATTTGTGTGACGCGACGGGTGTAGGCGACGCCTGCCGGCGGTAGGTCGGGGTGTTGCAGGCGGGCGAGGCGCTCGATGGCGCTCGGCGGGTGGATAAGGCTGGCGGTGAAGGCGATGAGTAGGGTGGCGTTGATGATGAGCGGGTAGAGGGTCAGCGCGTTTTTGTTGTCAAGCAGGGTGGTGGCGGTGAAGTAGGCGGCGAGCGCCAGTGCGCCGAGGCGGACGGCGCGACGTGCGGCGAGGAGGGCGCGCAGCAGCCAGGCGGCGACCATGAGGCAGGCGAGGGCACGCGCGCCGTGGCCGTGATACCACAGCCACGGGTAGGCGAGGGTGAGCAGCCAGATGGCGGGGCGGATGAGCATGGATGGTATTTGCGGACGTAGGGTGGGCCTTGGCCCACCATGCGGTTGGGAAGGGTTAGTCGTCATAGAGGTTTTGGCTTGACGAGGCGATAGCTTCGCCCCAATCCGGCAGGAAAAGACCGTTTTTGACGTCGCGGTGGAAGGAGGTGTAAGGCCAGTCGGCAACTCGCCGGACGTAGCCGTGTTTTACAGGGTTGTAGTAGGTGTAGTGGATGTGTCGTTCGAGATCGTGGCGATCACGGATGCGGTGTTCCCAGAAGCGGCGTTGCCAGATACCACTTTCCCGCTTGTTTTGTTTGCTGGCGTTGGTTTGACGGCATATCGGCGGGATGCTGCGGCTGAACAGGCTTTTTAGTGCGCCCAGACGTCGGGAGTAGTCGTGGTCGTTTTCCGGTAGCGTCAGGACGGCATGGAAGTGTTCCGGCAGGATGGTGACGGCGATAGTGGTGAACGGATAGTGCACGGCGACTGCCCGCCAGGCGGCGCGGAAGGCATCTATGTAGCGGATGAGCCAGTCTGCCCGCCGGTCTTGCAGGACGACGGTGAAGAAGTAGCACCCGCCCAAGGTGTAATCTCTGCGGTAGTTGGGCATACGGTGGGGTTTTTATGCTTCGGGTTAGCGGTGGGCCAAGGCCCACCCTACGCCGGAGGTTGTTCTAGGGCGTGGGTCAAGATTCGCCCTGTGCGGGTTGTTACGTTTTGTCCTGCTCTTGTTTGCGCAACACGGCGGCAATGACGTCGCCGATGGTGCGCACATGGCGGAAGTCGTCGGCGACGAGGCGGTAGCCGGTTTTGCGCTTGACGTGGTCGATGAGGTCGATGGCGTCAATGCTGTCGATTTCGAGGTCTTCGTAGAGGTTGGCATCTTTGTGGATGCGCGCCGGCTCGATTTCGAAGAGTTCGGTCAGGGTGGTTTTCAGGATGTCGTAGATTTGGGCTTCATCCAGCATGGGCTTGTCCTTGTCTGGTTTCGATCCAGGCGGCGAGGGTGTTGACGCTGTAGAAGTGATCACGCAGGGTCTGGGCGTCATTTTCCATCGGGAAGTTGTAGGCTTTCTGGATGGCGAGGCCGAGTTCGAGGGCATCAACGGAGTCGAGGCCGAGGCCGTCGTCAGCAAAGAGCGCGGTGTCGTCGCCGATGTCGGCCGGGGTGATGTCTTCCAGCCCCAGTTTGTCGATGATGAGGGCTTTGAGCTGCTCTTTCAGGTTGTCTGTCATGTGGTTTCCTTTTGGAAGTAGCGGGTGAGGTCGTCGTTCAGGAGGCGCGCCGCGAGCGGCAGCGGTTTGCGCCGCAGGTAGTCGGCGGGGTCGATGTCGTCGCCGACGCGGATGTCGTAGTGATAGGGGTGCGGCGGGATTTTGTACCACGGGTCGCCGCGTTTGAGGCCGGGCGGCGTCATGCGGATAACGACCGGGGTGATGACGCTTGCGCCGCGCAGGCCGATGGAGACAGCGCCGCGATTCAGGCGGATGATGCCGTCGTAGCCGGTGCGTGTGCCTTCGGGGAAGAGGATGAGGGTCTGGCCTTCCGTGAGGACGGCGGCGGTTTTTTCGATGAGTTCGGGCGAGGCGTCGTTCGGGATGTAGCCGCAGGCGCGGATGGCCGGGCGCATGCTGGGGTTGGCAAGCAGCGCGGCTTTGACGACGCAGTTGGCCTCCGGCACGGCGCTGATCATAAAGAGCACGTCCATCAGCGAGGGGTGGTTGACGAGGATGAGCTGCCCCGGACGGCCAAGGCGTTCGCGGCCATGCCAGGTGACGCGGTAGATGCCGCCCCAGCGCATGGCGGTGAGGTAGCCTGTCCAGATGCGGGCGACGATGCGGCGGGCGCGCCGTTCGCCTGCAAGTCCGGCGGGCAGGCGCAGCAGTGCCAGCGGCAAGATGAGGGCAAGCAGCGCGCCGGCCAGGCCGAAGGCGAGGTAGGCGGCGAGGGTGCTGATAAGGCGCAGGGCGCGGCTGAGAGTCATCATTAGCGGCGCTCCCAATGCCAGCGCACGCCCCGGCAGGCGGCGGTTTGCGCGGCTTCATGGCGGATTTCGCCGCGTATCCAGTCGAGCGCCGTCCAGTATTTGCCGTCGCCGGTGTCGTCGCTGTTTTCGCGGCGCAGGCGGTGGCTGTCGCCGGGGACGATGAGCAGGGCGAGGGCGAAAGGGAAGGGCGCGCTGCCCGCAAGCGGGTGGGCGGCGTCGGGCGGGTTTTCGACGACGGCGATGCGCACTTGCGGCGCGCCGTCGGCGAGGGTGGCGCAGGCTTCGACGGTGGCGGTTTCCAGGCAGGCTTCGCGCGCGCAGAGGGCGGTTTGTTCGCTCGTGTCGCCGTGGAGGATGGCGTATTGGCCGGGCAGGGCGTTGTGCACGGAGAGGCCGAAGGAGAGCGGCGAGACGGTATCCGCGCGGATGAGTTCGTCCCAGAGGGCGAAGCTGCGGTTGATTTCGCCGTCGTGCGAGATGTAGATGAGCGGGGCGGTGCCGTAGGCGGCAAGCGGAAGCAGGGCGGCGGTCATCAGGCGCGCGGCGGGGGTGAGGCGGCGGCGTTGCAGGGCGGGGATGTGGGCAAGGTCGGGGGCGCGTTCGGGGAAATCGCTCAGGCTTGCCGGCTGTTCCGCCCATTGCTGCCAGTCGGCAGGGGTGTGCAGGCGCGGGGCGACGGCGTGCCATGCTTTGAGGTGGAAGGAAAATTCCATGGGGGACGGTACGGTTAATGCCTGTTAATGATGGGTTTATGCTAGCGGTTTTGCGCAGGGGCGACAAGGCGGCGCGATGCGACATATCCCGCCGTAGCGGTGCGTATGCTGGCGCCGTTATTGACGACGGGAGTTTTTATGCAAGACGACGATATTCTCCGCGCCGCCGCCTGGATTCAGGCGGCTGATGCGCTGCTCATCACCGCCGGGGCGGGCATGGGCGTGGATTCCGGCCTGCCCGATTTTCGCGGCACGCACGGGTTCTGGCGGGCTTTCCCGCCACTGGCGCATTTGGGCAAACCGTTTGCGGCGATGGCGACCCCCGCCCTTTTTTACAGCCATCCGCGTCTCGCCTGGGGTTTTTACGGCTGGCGGCTGAACACTTACCGCCGCACGGTGCCGCATGCGGGTTTTGCCATACTGCGTCGCTGGGCGGCGGAGAAGGCGCATGGTGCAAGGGTGTTCACCAGCAATGTGGACGGGCAGTTTCAGCGGGCGGGTTTTGCCGATGAACACGTGATTGCCTGCCACGGCAGCATTCACGCCCTGCAATGTCTGCGCCCCTGCCACAGCGCGGTTTGGGCGGCGGACGGTTTTCAGCCGCAGGTGGACGAGGCGACCTGCCTACTCCGCAACGAGCCGCCCCGCTGTCCGCGCTGCGGCGGCCTCGCCCGGCCGAATATCCTGATGTTCGACGATTGGCAGTGGCTAGGGCAGGAGAGCGAGCGCCGTCTTGACGCGTTGACGCGGGACTGGCTGCCTCAGGCCGGGCGGGTGGTGGTGATTGAGCTTGGCGCGGGCAAGGCGGTGCCGACGGTGCGCCGTTTTTCGGAGCGCATCGCCCGCCGCCGGCATGCACCGCTGCTGCGTATCAATCCGGACGAGCCGCAGGTGCCGCAGATGCAGCATATCGGCCTGGCGATGGGCGCACGGGCGGCGCTCGCCGCCCTTGATGCCGCCCTCAATACAGCGCCGCCAGCGCTGCGTGGTGGCTGAGAACGATTGCCCGCAGTTCGTCGCGGGTGTGTTTCAGCCACACCGCCGCGAGCGGCAGCTGGGCGCTGAGGTCGCGGTGTTCAGCGGCAAGCGGCACGGTTTTCACCGCCAGCGCCGCCATGCGCGTCAGCCAGCGCGGCATCACCGCCGCGCCCATGCCGGCGGCGACCATGTTGAGGATGGTCAGTTTTTCGTCGGCAATCTGAATGAGCTGCGGGCGGATGCCGCTGTCGGCGAAGAGGCGCAGGGCGAGGTCGTGGCTGTGCGGGCGCACCTTGCGTTCGGGGACGATGAGCGGGATGTCGCGCAGGTCGGCGGCGCGCAGGCAGGGGCGGGCGGCGAGCGGGTGGTCTTGCGGCAGGGCGATGTCCACGTTTTCGTTACAGAGGAAGTGATGGGTGATGAGGTCGTCGTCGTGCGTCACGCGGGCGAAGAGGATGTCGAGACGTCCGGCGCGCAGTTTCGGCAGCAGGCGGGCGGTTTTGTCTTCCGTTATCTGGATGTCGGCAGCGGGGTGGCGGGTGCGGAAGTGGCGCAGGATGAAGGGCACGAGGGCGACCACGGCGCTGTCGATGGAGCCGAGAGGAAGCATATTAAAAAAATCAGGTGGCTGCCGTGTGTCGCAAGCAGGGACGCCATGAGGAAACCACCTTCCTGATGATTGATGCGCGAGTGTGAAGAACATGGATACCGCCATGGAAAAAGGTTGCGATGCCGACAAGAAAGTGAGCGGCATGGTTGACACAGAGGGTTTGCCGCATGCCCTTGCGGTAACGACGGCGGATGTTACGGATAGAAAAGGCTGCCTGCCGGCATTGGAACGTGGGCGGGATAATCCTGGCGCGGTGCAAAAAGTCCTTGTCGACGGTGGTTAACGGGTAAGGCATTTGCTTCGTCGGTACAGGCGTTGATAGGGGCGGAGGTAGAGATTGCCAAACGCAACGGATTGCATCGGTTTGCGGTATTGCCGAAGCGGTGGGTGGCAGAGCGCAGTTTCTCCCGGCTGGAAAAGAACAGGCGGCTGTGGAAAAACTGCGGGCGTAACATGTCCAACACCGCCACCACCGCGCTGCTCGCGCCCATCGGCCGCTCTCTCGCCGAAGCACTTGGTGCGCCGACCCGCGTACGGTGCTGATGGCGACCGTGATCGGCGGCTCCTGCGCCTTCGCCACGCCGATCGGCACCCCGGCGAACACCATGGTGCTCAGTGTCGGCGGCTACCGCTTCATGGACTACATCAAGGCCGGGTTGCCGCCTGGCGGCGGGCTGTTTCCCGCATTTGCGGTCAGTCCTCGAAGCCTTCCGTGTAGCCGTGGGCAAGGTCGCCGAATTTGAGGTACTGGCCGAGGAAGGTGAGTTTGACGGTGCCGATGGGGCCGTTCCTCTGTTTGCCGATGATGATTTCGGCGACGCCTTTGTCCGCCGATTCGGGGTTATAGACCTCGTCGCGATAGACGAACATGATGACATCCGCGTCCTGCTCAATGGCGCCGGATTCGCGGATGTCCGACATGATCGGGCGTTTGTTCGGGCGGTGTTCGACCTGGCGCGAGAGCTGCGAGAGGGCAATGACCGGCACTTCCATCTCTTTGGCGAGCAGTTTCAGGCCGCGCGAGATTTCGCCGATGAGCGAGGCGCGGTTGTCGTCGCGGCTGTCCGGCAGTTGCATGAGTTGCAGGTAGTCCACCAGGATGAGTCCGAGTTCGCCGACTTCACTTTTCAGGCGGCGCACCCGCGCGCGCAGTTCGGTGATGGTGAGGTTCGCGCCGTCGTCGATGTGGATGGGGGCGTTTTGCAGCTGGCTGACGGCAAGCGCCAGTTTGGCGCGCACGCCGTCGCCCTTGATGTCGCCTTTGCGCAGTTCGCTCTGGTCGATGCTGCCGAGCGAGGACATCATGCGCAGCACCAGCGCCCGCGCGGGCATTTCCAGCGAGAAGACGGCAACGGGCAGTTTGCCCCTGATGGCGACTTCTTCGGCGATGTTCATGGCGAAGGTGGTTTTGCCCATCGAGGGGCGGCCGGCGATGATGACGAGGTCGCCCTGTTGCAGGCCGGCGGTCATTTTGTCGAGGTCTTTGAAGCCGGTCGGGATGCCGATGACGTCGCTGCCGCGCCGGCTGACTTCTTGCAGGTAGGTGACGGTGTCGGCGACGACGTTTTTGATTTGATGGAAGCCGTCTTCCTTGTGCTTCTGGTAGCGGTTCTTGATGTCGAAGACGCGCTGTTCGGCGCTGTCGAGCAGTTGCGCGGCGCTGCGCCCTTCGGGCTGGTACACGCTTTGTGCGATGTCGCCGCTGCTTTTCAGGAGCGAGCGCAGGATGGAGGCTTCGCGCACGATGTCGGCGTAGGCGAGGACGTTCTGCGCGCTGCCGTAGGCATCGGCGAGGCTGGCGAGGTAGGCGGGGCCGCCGCAGTTTTCCAGTTCGCCCGCTTCGCGCAGGGCGTCGGCGACGGTAACGATGTCGAGTGGCTGGTTGCGCGCGGCGACGGTTTCCATCGCCTGGTGGATGAGCCGGTGGGCGCGGTTGTAGTAGTCCACGCTGTCCACCCGGCCGGCGACGCGATCCCACATGCTGGCGTCGAGCAGCACGCCCGCCAGCACCGCCTGTTCGGCGTCTGGCGAATGCGGTGGCTGGCGCAGGCGTTCTTCCTGTTGTTCGTATTCGGCCATCAGGCGGCTCCGCGCCGGGCGTTTTCGGCGGCGACGAGGCGGGCGCGGGTATCGTTGATCCAGCGTTCGGCGATGGTGTTGATTTCGGCGGCGCTTTTGCCGTGGGTGTCGATGGGGTCGCCGACGACGACCTGCACGGTGCCGGGGTGCATCAGGCCGCGTTTCGGCCAGAACTGGCCGGCATTGTGTGCGACCGGCACGGCGGGCACGCCGAGGGCGGCGGCCAGGCGTGCCGCGCCGAGTTTGAAGGGCAGCGGCGCATCCGCCGGTGCGCGCGTGCCTTCGGGGAAGAGGATGACACTGTAGCCCGCCTCGATCCGCTTCCTGCCTTCCGCGATGACTTGCTGCATGGCGCGGCGTTTCTGCTTGCGGTCAATCGGCACCGGGCGCAGCACGGCCAGTGCCCAGCCGAAGAAGGGCAGCAGCATCAGTTCTTTTTTCAGCACCCACACCTGGCGCAGTTTCAGGTGGGGCAGGAAGGCGGTTTCCCAGGTGGACTGGTGGTTCACCATGAGGACGCAGGCC
>NZ_CALIZP010000068.1 GCF_938028825.1 uncultured Cardiobacterium sp.
ATTTAACCCGGAATTAGCATTGAAGCATTGACAGTTGGTTACAGTACCTTGGCGGGTCGTCGTTTGTGCCGCTCGTTTGTAAGCGGCAGTCCGGCGGCATGAAAAAGCCCGCTGCTGCGGGCTTTTTGTAGGGTGGCGGGGTGTCAGGCGTTCATCAGTTTTTTTCAGGGTGCTGACGATGTCTGCCGGGGAGCGGATAGTGGTGACGCCTGCCGCTTCCAGTGCGCGGAATTTGTCCGCTTGGCGGGTCGTCGTTTGAGCCGCTCGTTTGTAAGCAGCAGTCCGGCAGCATGAAAGAGCCCGCTGCTGCGGGCTTTTTTGTGGGGAGGCGGGGTTGTCAGGCGTTCATCAGTTTTTTCAGGGTGCTGCCGATGTCTGCCGGGGAGCGGACGGTGGTAACGCCTGCCGCTTCGAGGGCGCGGAATTTGTCCGCTGCGGTACCTTTACCGCCGGCGATGATGGCGCCGGCGTGGCCCATGCGTTTGCCGGGCGGGGCGGTGACGCCCGCGATGTAGGCAACCACGGGTTTGGTGACGTTCGCCTTGATGTAGTCCGCCGCTTCTTCTTCGGCGCTGCCGCCGATTTCGCCGACCATGACGATGCCTTTGGTCTGCGGGTCGGCCTGGAAGGCGGCAAGGACGTCCACGAAGCTGGTGCCGTTGATGGGGTCGCCGCCGATGCCGACGCAGGTGGACTGGCCGAGGCCGATGCCGGTGGTCTGGTGCACGGCTTCGTAGGTCAGGGTGCCTGAGCGCGAGACGATGCCGACGACGCCCGCCTGGTGGATGTGGCCGGGCATGATGCCCATTTTGCATTCGCCGGGGGTGATGACGCCGGGGCAGTTCGGCCCGATAAGGCGCACGTTGGTGCCGCTGATGGCGGCTTTTACTTTCATCATGTCCAGCACGGGGATGCCTTCGGTGATGCAGGCGATGACTTCGATGCCGGCGTCCACGGCTTCGAGGATGGAGTCGGCGGCGAAGGGCGGCGGCACGAAGATCATGCTCGCGTTTGCGCCGGTGGCCTGCACGGCTTCGTGGCAGTTGTTGAAGACGGGGCGGTCGAGATGGGTTTGCCCGCCTTTGCCGGGGGTGACGCCGCCGACGAGGTTGGTGCCGTAGGCGATGGCCTGTTCGCTGTGGAAGGTGCCTTGCGAGCCGGTGTAGCCCTGGCAGATGACTTTGGTGTTTTTGTTGATGTAGATGCTCATGGGGGTTCCTTGTGGGTTCGGGGTTACCACTCGCGGCCGGCGGTGAGTGCTTCGTTGTCGGCGTCGTCGTAGCCGTAGGCGTGGGCGTGGGCGATGGCGAGGATGTCGCCGCAGATGGTGTCGCGGGCGACGGTTTCGATTTCGCTGTCGGCCGCTTCAAAGGCTTCTTCGAGCGCGTTGATTTCTTCGGTCGCAACGGCGCTCAGGGCGTAGAGCGCCGCGAGATCTGCCGGTTTTTCGGCTTCGATGCGCTCGCAGAGGGCGCGCAGGATAGTTTCGACTTGTTTGACGAGGCCGTCCGGGAAGTAGTCGTCTTCGTACATGTCGTGCAGGAAGGGGTATTGTTCCATCCGGCTGTTGGCGAGTGGCATGGCGGTTCCTTATCGGGCGGCGGCAACGGCTTTTTGTGCGGCGTCGGTGAGGTCGTCCGCCGAGGTAATGGCGAGGCCGCTTTCATCCAGCATTTTCCGCCCGAGTTCGACGTTGGTGCCTTGCAGGCGGGCAACGACGGGGACTTTCAGGTCGATTTCTTTGGCGGCGTTGATGATGCCTTCGGCGATGAGGTCGCACCGCACGATGCCGCCGAAGATGTTGACCAGGATGGATTTGACTTGCGGCGCGGTGAGGATGAGTTTGAAGGCTTCTTTGACGCGTTCGGCCGTCGCACCGCCGCCGACATCGAGGAAGTTCGCCGGTTCGCCGCCGTGCAGTTTGACGATGTCCATCGTCGCCATCGCCAGCCCGGCGCCGTTGACCATGCAGCCGATGTTGCCGTCGAGGGCGACGTAGTTGAGTTCAAGTTCTTGTGCCTTGTTTTCGCGTTCGTCTTCTTGGGTCGGGTCGCGCATCTCGGCGAGGTCTTTGTGGCGGTAGAGGGCGTTGTCGTCGATGCCGATTTTGGCATCAAGCGCCAGCAGTTTGCCGTCGCCGGTGATGATGAGCGGGTTGATTTCGACCATGCTCAGGTCTTTGTCGATGAAGAGGGTGTAGAGGCCTTGCAGCAGGGCGGCGAGCTGGCCGACTTGTTTTTTGTCGAGGTTCATGGCGAAGCCGAGGCGGCGGCCGATGTAGGGGAAGTAGCCGGCGGCAGGGTCGACGCCGATGCTGTGGATTTTTTCCGGGCTTTTTTCGGCGACTTCTTCGATGTCCATGCCGCCTTCGGCGCTGGCGATGATGGAAACGCGTTTGCTGGCGCGGTCAACGACGACGGAGAGGTAGAGTTCTTTGACGATGTCGAGTCCTTCTTCGATGAGGACTTTGTGGATGGGCAGGCCGGTGTCGCCGGTTTGTTTGGTTTTCAGGGTGCTGCCGATCATTTGTGAGGCGTACTGGCGGACTTCGTCCAGGCTTTTCGCGACTTTGACGCCGCCCGCTTTGCCGCGTCCGCCCGCGTGGACTTGCGCTTTCACCACCCAAACGCTGCCGCCCAGGGCTTCGGCGGCGGCGACGGCTTCGTCCGGCGTGTGCGCGAGCTGGCCGCGCGGGGTGTCCACGCCGTAGGCGCGGAAAAGCGTTTTGGCTTGGTATTCGTGTAGGTTCATCTTGGGTTTCCTTTGTTTAGCGGGTTATGCTTTGGCAATGTTAGCAAAATCCGGCGTTATTTTCGCCGGTGATATGTTTTTTTCTGTGGAGTGTTGTGATGGCTGTGTGGGTTCATGTGTGGCGGGGCGAGGTGCGCTGGGGCGATATGGATAGTTATGGTCATGTAAACCATACGGTTTTTTTCCGCTATCTGGAAACGGCGCGGGTGGCGTGTCTGGCGGAAGTGTGCGGCGATATGCCGTTGCCGCTGCTGGTGGTCGCCGATATTGGCTGCAAGTTTCTTGCGGAAATTGTTTTCCCGGCGACGGTGGAGGTGCGCTCGTCGCTCGCAAATGTGCGTGGCGGTTCGCTGGTGGTGGAAGCGGAGATTTGGAGCGGCGGGCGACGCTGCGCGGTGTCGCGGGCGCTTTTGGTTTGTGTGGATGCGGTGCGGCATAAACCGACCCGCTTCCCGCCGGATTTCGCGGCGCGGCTGGCAGAAGTCGGCGCAGGACGGGAAGGGTAGGGCGGTTGTACCGCTTGGTGGCTCTGCGGGTTAGCGGACGGGATAGGCGGCGCGCAAGGCTGCCAATAATGCCGCCATATCCGCAGGCAGCGGGCTGGTGTAGGTGCGTTCGCTGTCATCCGCCGGATGGTGCAGGGTGAGGGCGGCGGCGTGCAGCGCCTGGCGCGGGAAGTCAAGCAGGGCCTGGCGGATGTCGGGCGGGATGCCTTTGCCGGGCGGGTTGGCAAGGCCGTAGAGCGGGTCGCCGACCAGCGGGTTGTGTTGCGCGGCGAGGTGGACGCGGATTTGGTGGGTGCGGCCGGTTTCAAGGTTGACGCGCAGCAGGGTGGCGATGCCGCCGTAGCGTTCTTCAATGCGGTAGTGGGTGATGGCATTTTTGCCGTCTTCCCGGATGGCCATTTTCAGGCGGTCGCGCGGGTGGCGGCCAAGCGGCTGGTCGATGGTGCCGCCGGCGGTGATGTAGCGGTAGGCGAGGGCAAGGTAGGTGCGCCCCATGCTGTGTTCTTGCAGTTGGCGCACGAGGTGGCCGTGGGCACGCAGATTGCGGGCGACGACGAGCAGGCCGCTGGTGTCTTTGTCGAGGCGGTGCACGATGCCGCCACGCGGCAGTTGCGCGGTTTCCGGGAAGTGGTGCAGCAAGGCGTTCAGCAGGGTGCCGTCAGGGTTGCCCGCCGCCGGATGGACGACCAGCCCGGCCGGCTTGTCGATGACGATGATGTCGGTATCGGCATGGATGATGTCGAGCGGGATGTTTTGTGAAGCGTCGTCGGTCCCGGTATCTGCGGCAATTTGCGCGCGAACGCTGTCGCCCGGATAGACATGGTCTTTGGCGCGGGCGGGGTTGCCGTTCACAGACACCAGCCCGGCCTTGATGCTCGCCTGCCAGCGGCTGCGCGAATAATCGGGGGCGATGTGGGCGAGGAAATGGTCGAGCCGCCAGCCACGGATGTCGTCATCAGCGGTGCAGGTGAGCGTGTAGGGTTCTGTTGTCATGGTGTTTATAATGCGGCGTTTTCAAAAACTGGGAGCGAATGATGTCGCGTATGCAGAAAATTTTTCTCGGATTGGGTCTTTTGGGCGGCTTGTCGGCCTGCTCATCGTGGGAACAGGACGAAACGCTGAATTGGAGCGCCGAAAAGCTCTATCAAACCGCCAAGGCTGAAATGAAAGACGGCGCTTACAGCAGCGCCAGTAAGCATTATACCAAGCTGCTCGCCCGCTACCCTTTCGGCCAGATTGCGCAGCAGGCGACGCTGGATCTGGCCTATTCGTACTATCGCGATGGCGAGACAGAGAAGGCGCAGGCGGAAATCGAGAACTTCATCCGCACCTATCCGCAGCATCCGTATATTGACTATGCCTACTATATGCGCGGCGTCTTCGCCTACGAAAAGGACGTGAGCATTTTTGACCGCCTGAACCCGATTAACCTCGCACAAACCGACCCGCAGCCGCTCAAACAGGCGTTCAATTATTTTGACGAACTGGTGCGCCGCTTCCCGCAAAGCGAATACGCCGAGGACGGCCGTTACCGGATGTTGTTCATCAAGAATCTGCTGGGGCAGCACGAACTGGAAATCGCCGACTATTACATGCGTAAGGGTGCGTACATCGCGGCGGTCAACCGCGCCAAAGGTGTGCTGGAACAATACGAACAGACGCCCAGTACGCCGTACGCACTGGCGCTGATGACGCGCGCCTATCGCGAACTGGGCGAACAGCAGCTCTCGCAAGACACCTATCGCGTGCTGGAACTGAACTTTGCCGGCAAGCTGCAAGAGGCGGAAATCCAGCATTACCTGACTGGTGATATCAGCAAGAAGCTGAGTTTGTGGCAAATTATCCGCTCCAAACCGAAAACCTGAGATTTTTAGCAAATAATTTCCTTCTAAAACAGCAGTTAACGAAAAATCTGGTAAAATATTTGCGA
>NZ_CALIZP010000069.1 GCF_938028825.1 uncultured Cardiobacterium sp.
CCCTGAGCCTTGTCTTCATTTCCCTGCTCGCCGCTTGCGACAAACCGCAAGCGGATAAAGCGGCGAAACCCGCAGCACAAGCGGAGAACACTGCTGCCGGCGGGATGCCGAACATCACCACCGAAGACATGGGCAACCTCGCCCGCGCCATGCACGGTGCCGCCAATCAGCAGCCCGACGATGCACCGAAAGACAAATACGGGCAGCCCTATATCATCGGCAACCTCGGCGGCGTGCCGGTCAATCTGCCGTCTTCGGTGGTCAGCCTTGTCGAATACGACGACTCCCCCGGCTGGGATCCGGAAAAACTGCGCACCTACAATCCACCGACGCGCAGCTATCAATCCGTGATTACCTCTTTCGGTTTTTATTTCTTTAACAGTGATGCGCAATTGCTGGACAACAACGACCCTGCGCTACGCGAACGCGATGATAAAGACTGGGGTATTGATGGCTCAACAAGCGATGAAGTAGGCGTGCATATCCTCTTTGAGCCTCAATATCCGCCAAAATTTAAAAATCTGGATTCTTGGCTGGCTCGGCGTATGGACAAGGCACGGGTAGAACCGCCCTATCCCGATCATGCCAATTATTTCGAAAAAACGGCAGAAACATTGTATGGACTGGAGGTTTATATCAATCCGGGTACGAATCCCAAAACAGGTAAGCCCTGGCGGGAACATGAAGATGCCAAGGATCTGTTTGTCGGACGCGATAGTGAAGGTCATGTGCAAACCCTTATTGAATGTTCTAATAAACCTGTGCCTTCAGCACCTTGTGTTCAATATTTTGTATTTCCCCCCCTATGTCAATCGAAATTAACGTTGATTATGGGCGCTCTCAGCTTTCACAGTGGCAAAGTATCCAGCGCAATACCATCCAATTTGCAACTGGCTTTCAAGCTAATATAGGAGAGTAATTGTGGCTACTAAAATTAAAAACAAATGGAAGAATACAATTGTTATTCTAACGATTATTGCGGTAACACTCGCCACCATGTTGACATATATATATCTTTTTGAAAGAGCATTATTTATTCAATATTTTTCAGAAGCTGAATATACATCTTTTCCATTAGGAGAAAAGAACACTATCACTATTGATAAAAACATCTATTTCAAAGAAAGATATTGCATAGGAAATCGTATCGAATTTATTAATGGCAATATAGATTTATATGGCGATAGTTATCGGAGTGGAGAGTTTTTTCCTAACGATAATGTCTATATAAAGCAGAGGAGTTTTATTGGAGATCCTGGAATACCATCTTCAAAAAGAAGAACTACTTATACCATTAGAGTTATAGCGTACAAATACGACTATAAAAAAGAAGAATATATGAACTTCTTTACGAAAGAATATAATAACCATAGTAATTTTTACACAACCGGAAGCCGGACAAATAATGAATTTAGTTTAGCATTTAAGAGTTTGTTGGATTGCTTCATTTTAGAGAGAGGGAAATATCGTTTCATATTTATTGACAAAAGCATATATTTATCAGACTTTAAAAGTGTGATTTATTCCATCAGGATCTATCCTGATAGTAGAAGAAATTAGCTATATAATTAATCTAGGAGAGCATAAGTTATGCAAGATTATATACTTACTATAAAAATTGCTCCTAAGGGCACATCCTTGAGCGATGGTACTGTATCAAAAGCAGGACACATGTGGTACGAGATCTATAATCCTCGTACAGGAATTACTTCAAGCAGGGGTTGGGGAAAAGGTGAGGATACGACCCCAGGCCAAGAAAATTTAAGATACAATGATAGTACTTACTATATACCTGACGAAAATCATCCAATTACATCAATATCCACATCTATTAGCGAAGAAGAATATAATAGGTTAAATTCATATCCTGCTAGAGCAGGAGCTAAACTTGTCCCTGGATTCCGTAACACTTATGGAGTATTATCTAATAGCTGTATAGATTTTGTTGCTGTTGCATTGGCTGATGCAGGATTAGCTGATCGAGATTTTCAAGGCGTTCCTTTTGCCTACCCTCAAGATGTAGCTAATATACAAGCATTCCTTGTTCAATTATCTAGACATCACAATCAACCAATTGAAATCAAAAACTTACCTGCTTCCATATTCGATCCTAATGCCAATGGATATACTTCTGAAACAATCCTCCCTGTTAATTATATCCTGAATAAAATAAAAGACTCTCTAGAATCAGGTGATCTACTTAAAAAACTTCCTCCGTTCCTCAAAAATCCAAGCATGTGGCTAAACTTTGCCACAGGCAACTGGTTCGGTCTGCTGCGCGAGATGTTCTTCCACCAAATTGACCCCCTCGCTCTTGACCTGAACGGCAACGGCATCGAAACCCTCGCTGCCAATGGTCATGATGGCGCGATGTTCGACCACGAGCGTCTCGGTATCCGCACCGCCACCGGCTGGGTGCACGGCAACGACGGCATTTTGGTGTACGACCGCAACGGCGACGGCAAAATCAACGACGGCGGCGAAATTTTCGGCGACAACACCCTGCTCAAAAATGGCAAGACCGCCGCACACGGTTTTGAAGCGGCCGCTGATCTGGACGACAACGGCGACGGCAAGCTGGATGCCGCCGACAGTGCCTTCAACAAACTCGGCGTCTGGCGCGACCTCAATCACAACGGCATCAGCGAAGAAGGCGAAATCTTTGCGCTCAAAGACCTGCGCATCCAGTCGCTCAACCTCGGCTATACCCAGGCGGACAAAGACCTCGGTAACGGCAACACCCTGGCCGAAGTCGGCAGCTACACCGACGAAGACGGCAACGAGCACATCATGGGCGACCTGCACCTCGCCGCCGACCGCCTGCACAGCCGTTACAGCGAGCGCATCCCGCTCACCGACGAACAGCAGCAGGAAGTAAACCTGCGCGGCAGCGGCAGACTGCGCGACCTGCGCGAAGCCGTCGTGCAATCCTCCGAACTGGCGGAAGTGTTGCAGCAGTACAAAAACGCGGCAACCAAAGAAGAACAACTGGCACTGCGCGACAAACTGCTGCAAGCCTGGGCGAATACCGATCCGCGACGGATAGAGGACTTCAAGAGTGCCATCAGTACCCTAAATACCATAACGCAAGGCGGAGGGCGCAAAGGCGTCGGTCTCACTCCGTCCCAAATCAAGCATATGGGCGAGATCGCGGTAATGGGCTTTTGGAAAACACTTGGCGAGCCCGATCCCGCCGGACAAAAACAGGCCGAACTGAACCGCAAAATCGCCATTCTGGATGCCTTCACCGGCACCCGCTCCCCGCACCTCTACTACTTCAGCAAAAAAGAAGCGCAGCACATCGTCGATACCGTCAACGACACCTACGAACGCCTCGCCGACAGCCTCTACGACGGCCTGCTCTTCCAGACCCGCCTGCGCCCCTATCTCGATGCCATTCGCCTGAGCGTCAACGAAGAAGGCGAATACCGCATCGATTACAGCGGCGTCTCCGCACTCTTCGCCGAAATCCACAAGACGAACCCCGGCAAAGCCTTCACCGACCTCGGCGAACTGCTGGCGAAAGGCAATGCCGACGGCAAAAACACCGCGATGGCACCGCTGGCCGAACAATTCGTGCAATACGCCGCCGAAGCGGGACAAAACGGCACCTTCGCCCAATACGTCGCCGTCCTCGGCAAAAAGAACCTGGAAACCTTGGGGCACCGCATCGGCAGCGACGGCAACGATAACCTGAGCGGCAACGAAAGCGCCAACTACCTTGCCGGCGAAAACGGCAACGACACCTTGAACGGCTACGGCGGCAACGACGTTCTTAGCGGCGGCAATGGCAACGACAAACTCTATGGCGGCAAGGGTCATGACATCCTGAGCGGCGATGCCGGTAACGACCATATGCAGGGTGGCGACTACGAGAGCGACACCTACCTCTTCGCCAAAGGCCACGGCAAGGACAGCATCTATGACTGGGCGCGTAACGATGACGAAGCCGACAAAATCGTCTTCAACGGCGCCAAAGCCCAAGATGCCGTCTTCGGCCGCGAAGGCGCCGACCTTACTATCCGTGCCTATGGTGACGGCGGTGATCAGGTCAACATCAAGGACTTCTTCTGGT
>NZ_CALIZP010000070.1 GCF_938028825.1 uncultured Cardiobacterium sp.
CCTTTCGCAAATATTTTACCAGATTTTTCGTTAACTGCTGTTTTAGAAGGAAATTATTTCCCAACTTTTTACTCTTCTACGTCTTCTTCGTACTTATCAACGTACGGCAGCAGTATTTCATCCTCCTCTTCCACCGCTTCTTCCCCATCTTCTCCGACGAGTGGACCCAAAACCTGCAAACGTTGTTCCGCTTCATTCATCTGTTGTTGGCACTCACGAAGCAGGATGACGCCCCTCTCATAAGTATTCAACAATGCTTCAAATCCCAACCCGCCTGTTTCCAGTTGGTCGGTAATCTCTTCAATCGCTGCCAGACGTTCTTCATAAGTCATGTTCGTTCATCCCAAAGCTGCAAAAAGCTGTGATAACGCGCCGCATGAATATTGCCACTCTCCAATGCAGCGAGCACGGCACAATCGGGCGCGGTGCGGTGATTGCAATCGGCGAAGCGGCAACGAGCGACAAGCCAGGCAATATCGGGGAAACCGCGCAGAATGGCCTCATGATCAAGATGATGGAGACCCAACCCGCGCACGCCCGGCGTATCGATCAGCGCACTCTTCTCATCGAGTGGATAGCGGCGCAGATTGGTCGTCGTATGCCGCCCATGCCCGGTTGCATCCGAAATCGCCCGCACCCACACATCCACATCCGGCTTAAGCGCGCGAATCAGGCTGGACTTTCCCACCCCCGACTGCCCGCACAACATGGTCTGCCGCCCTCGCAGCCACTGCTGCAACTCCGGCGGCAAGCTGCCATCGGCCACACTCGCATAAAACACCGGCACAGCCAAATCAACATAAGGGACTAGACGCTCTCTCAATGCGACCTGGCCCGCCTCTTCCAGCAAATCCAGCTTGTTCAGCAAAATGGCAGCGGTAATCCCTGCCTGCCGGGCGGCAATCAGATAACGGTCAACCAGGTTTTCCTGCCACGCCGGTTCAACCGCAATCACCACCAGCAACTGATCCAGATTCGCGGCAACTGCCTTGCATCCCCTGCCCTGCCATTTACAAAACACGTTACGGCGCGGCAGCACCGCTTCCACCACCGCCCGCCCACCGGCCCACTGCACCAGCACCTGATCATTGCATACCACATCACCGCTCTGCCGCCGCCAATCCGCTGCAAACAGCATCCCGTCGCGTTCCAGCACCAGGTGATAGCCGAGATGACAGACCACCGTGGCCACATTGCCCGCCTCCTGCGCCGCGAGCCTGTTCTCGCGTTGCGCGACAATGCGGCGTTGCTGCTGCTTACTGAGCCTGCTCACCGGCTTGCTCCTGCTCCTGCCGGAACACATCATCAAGCGCATCCTGCTCGCCCTTGCTGCGCAACTCGCCCGTCACCTGACCGAAGCGGTACTGTAACCACGCATCGCGCATCAGCGAATACTTATCGCTGCCCGCTTCATTCATCGTCTTTTCCAGCGGCAACAGCGCGGCACGAGACTGCACCACATTCACCCCGGTGAGCGACCAGAACACCTTGTCATCGCGCACATAACGCAGCGGTGCCGTGACCCGCAAATCGACCGCCCGCCCGACACCATCGCGCACCGTTGACGGCCCGAAGAACGGCAGCACCACAAACGGCCCCGACTTCACCCCATAATGCGCCAGCGTCTTGCCGAAATCCTCGCTGATCTTCGGATTCCCCATCGGCGTGGCGACATCAAACAGCCCGCCCAGGCCAAACACCGTGTTATCAATCACCCGCGCCAGAATCTGCAACGACTTGCGGAACTCCAACTGCAACACGCTATTCAAGAACGAGCCCATATCATCCAGATTGCCGAAAAAATTACTCACGCCGGACTTCACCGGCTGCGGCGTTACCACGTCATAACCCCTGGCAATCGGCTTCAACAAATACGTATCCAGCGTGTCATTAAACACAGACACCTTGCGGTTAAACGGTTCCCAGGGATCATACGAAAACCCCCGCTCATCAATCGCACTACTGCACGCTGCGAGCACAAACGACGCCGAAAGCACCACAGACCAACAAAAACGCATAAAAAACTCCCTCGTACAGCGGCCGGAAACTCCGTCGCCGTCGCCTTGCAAAACCGACAAAAAAATGCGAAAAAACAAGCCCGCATTCTAACAAAAAGGCTCCCATGCAACACCTCAGCACCCTGCTCGACTGGATCCGCTACGCCGCAAGCCGCCTCGCCTGTGCCGACATCGCCTACGGCCACGGCACCGACACCCCGCTTGACGAAGCCGCCGCCCTCGTCCTCGGCCTGCTCAATCTGCCCTACGATCTCAATCCCGCCTACTTCCCCGCCCGCCTCACCGCCGACGAAATTGCCGCCCTGCAAACAGCGCTTGATCGCCGCATCAACGACCGCATTCCCGTGCCCTACCTCACCCACCGCACCCTCTACGGCGGCTACGAATTCTATGTGGACGAACGCGTCCTCATCCCGCGCTCGCCCATCGCCGAGCTCATCGAACGCGGCCTCGGCCCGTGGTGGCAGGGCGACGCGCCGGAAACCATCCTCGACCTCTGCTGCGGCAGCGGCTGCATCGGTATCCTCGCGCAAATCCACCAGCCGCAGGCCGACGTCATCCTCGCCGACATTGATGCGGACGCCCTCGCCGTCGCGGCGAAAAACCTCGCCCGCTACCGCCTCGGCGACAGCATCCCGCTCCTGCAAGGCGACGGCCTTGCCGCGCTGGACGCCGCCATCGCCGAACTCTACGGCGTTGATGCCGCTGCCGCGCGCGCGCAAGGCGCGACCTATCGGGAAGCGACCGGCGGCATCGACTGGATCCTCTGCAACCCGCCCTACGTCGAAGAAAGCGAAATGGACGACATCGCCGCCGAATACCGGCACGAACCGCGCCATGCCCTCATCTCCGGCACCGACGGCCTCGACTTCACCCGCCGCCTGCTGCATGACGCGGGTGATTACCTGAGCGAACGCGGCCTGCTCGTGCTCGAAGTCGGCATGAGCGGGCAAAACCTTGAAGACGCCTACCCCGCTGCCGCCTTTGACTGGGCCGAACTCGCACACGGCGGCGCAGGCGTCTGCGTCATCAGCGCCGACGAACTCCTCGCCTGGCGGACGGCAGGCATCGTCTGATACTTGCCGCAGGGCGGGCTTCATCCCGGCCCTGCCCCCTTATCCTTTCCCGCGATGCGACTACCGCTGCGGCAGCACGAGGCTTACTGTTTTTGCGCGCCGAAGCTGCCGCTGACTTCCTGACGGCTGTCGTAGAAGATGCCGCCGACTTCCGCCGCTCCTTCGCCGTAGAAATGGCCTTTGCTGCGCACGATGCTGTCCGCTCCGGTGCTGAATGCGTTGCCGTCGATGTGGGCGTCAATGGTGACGGGGTCGAAGTGGATGGTTTCTGTTTGGTCGCGCGGTTGGCAGGGGCGGGTTGCGCCGCTGTAAGCGTCGGCGACTTGGCGCCCGATGGTGCGCGCCTCGCTTTCGATGCGGCCATGCAGGGTCTTGGCGGCAAAATCGGCGCTGAGTCGGGCGTGGCCGGTGGTCAGCCATTCGCCCCACCCCAGCACGGCTTCGCCTTTGTATTCGGCGCTGCCGCCGGTGGGCATGTTTTCGGTGAGACGCCTCTGGCTGAAGATGGTGATATGGCGCGAGGTACTGTTTCCTGCATTCACGAGGTAGCCGAAGTAGTTGTCGCGATTGTCAGTGCCACTCACGGCAAATTCGGCATAGCTGCGGTTTTGTAGAGGCGCACATCTTTCTGCCGGGTCGAGGGCTCGTTTTGCGCGATGTACTGTTCGCCCCGGTAGTCGAAGACGCCGGGGTAGGCGGCGTATTGTCCGGCGATAGTGCCGATTTGCGCGGCGTCGGTGCTTTGCGGGCGGTTGACGGCGGTTTGCAGGACGTTGCCCCGGTACACGCCTTGCGGCAGCGGGTTCTGCGCTGTGCCGCTCGCGCGCCAGATGCCGTCGTCGCGAACAGGCGGGACGGGCGGCGCAGGCGGTTGCGGCGCGGTGTCGTCTTTTTTCGCGCCGAAGCTGCCGCTGACTTCCTGACGGCTGTCGTAGAAGATGCCGCCCAGTTCGGCGGCGTTTGCGCCATAGAAATGGCCTTTGCTGCGTACAGGTTGCCGGTCGCCGCCGGTGAAGCCGTTGCCCTCGATGCGGGCGTCGATGTTCACGGTGGCGTAGCTGATGGTGTAGTCGCTGCTGCCGCTATGGCGGGTCGCGCCGCTGTGCGCGTCGATGCGGCGGCCGTTGGCGCGGAAGAAACCCGCCGTGGGGTTGCGGTCGTTGGTCTCCGCCTGATAGAGGCGCCGCCCGTAGCTGAACACGCCGGGCAAGCCGCGATAACGCCCTGCCACGGTGCTCATCTGGCTGTCGTCGCGGATGCGTGCTTGGCGGGTGTGGGTGGTGATGATGTCGTCCTGGTAGGCGGCATCGCGACGCAGCGGGTATTTGCCGTCCGCCTGCGGGGTAGAGATGGTCCAGATGCCGTCATCGGCGGTGGCGGCAGTGGTCATGGCGACGACAGCCGCCGCCAGCAGGAAATGCTTTATTTTTATTTGTATCTCAATATCTTATATAAAAGAAAGGCATCATTCTAAATAAACGGCAAGGTTCGCGCAATATGCCCTGCGGGCGTATTTCCCCGCGTTGTCATTGTCCGCGCGGGACGGGCGCCCCGGTTGCTATTTCGGCCTGTTTCGGGTGTAATCGCGAACTTGGCTTTAATTCTATAAATCACTACATGAGGGGAGAAAATAACCATGAGAGTCAGCATTATTGGTGCAACCGGCTACGTTGGCGCAGAATTACTGCGTATTCTTGCCGCGCATCCGCAGGCGGAAATTGTCCATATCACCTCGGAGAGCCATGCCGGCGAGTTCCCGGCGGTGGTATATCCGCATCTGCGCAGGCGCTGTCCGCTGGTGTTGGAGCCGATGGCCGCCGCTGCGGACATCGCCGCCGATTCGGAGGTGCTGTTTGTCGCCCTGCCGCACGGTCATGCAATGAAGCTGGGCAAGGCGGTGGCGCATCTGCCCGTGCGCATCATCGATCTGGGCGCCGATTACCGCTTCGACGATCCGGCGGTATATACGCAGTGGTACGGCCTGCCCCATGAACACGGCAATGCCGCGCGCGCCTATGGCCTTGCCGAATGGCAGCGGGAGGCCATCCGCAATGCGCGGATTATCGGCAATGCCGGTTGTTATCCCACCGCCGCCATTCTGGCGCTGGCACCGCTCGTGCAGGCGGGGCTGGTACAGACGGGCTCCATCATCATCGACGCCGCTTCGGGGGTATCAGGGGCGGGGCGGGCGGCCACGGCGGCCAATCATTTCCCCGAAATCTATGACAGCTTCAAGGCCTACGGCGTTGCCGGACACCGCCACACGCCGGAAATCGAGCAGGCGCTGACGGGGTTGTCCGGGGAAACGCAGGTGGTGTCGTTCACGCCGCATTTGCTGCCGATGGTGCGCGGCATCCTCGCCACCTGCTATGCCACACTGCGCCCGGGCGTGAGTGCGGATGCGGTGGATGCCGCTTTTACCGGGTGCTACGGTGCGGAACCGTTCATCCGCCTGCTCGGGCGCAACGGCTATCCGACGACAAAGGCGGTACGCGGCGCGAATTTCTGCGACATCGGCTGGCATCTCGATCCGCGCAGCGGCCGCGTCATCGTGCTGTCGGCCATCGACAATCTGGTCAAAGGCGCGGCGGGGCAGGCAGTGCAGAATTTCAATATCGCCTGCGGCTTCGCCGAAGACACCGGCCTCGGCCACATCCCGCTTTATCCCTGAACCAACCATAGAGAGGAACCCCATGTTTTCCAACGACCGGACACCAACCGACATTACTTTTCCCCGGGGCTTCCGCGCCGCCGGGGTCAGCGCCGGTATCAAGAAAAGCGGCAGGAAAGATGTCGCCCTGATTTATTCGGATTATCCGGCAGCAGCGGCCGCCGTGTTTACCCGTAACCTGATGGCCGCCGCACCGGTGCTGGTGGCTCGCGAGGCCGTGGCCGACGGGCGGGCACGCGCCATCATTGCCAATTCCGGCGTGGCCAATGCCTGCACCGGCGCCCGGGGGATTGAGGACGCCCGCGACATGGCGGCCCACACCGCCGGACGCCTCGGCTGCCGTGCCGACGAAGTGGTGGTGGCCTCCACCGGCGTCATCGGCAAACCGCTGCCCATGGACAAGTTGCGCCCGGGCATCGACGCGGCGGTGGCGACACTCTCCCCCGCTGACGGCGGCGCGGCGGCGGAAGCCATCATGACCACCGATACCTGCATGAAGACCGCGACGGCGGAAATCGAACTGGGCGGCAAAACAGTGCGCTTCGGCGTCATCGCCAAAGGCTCGGGCATGATTCAGCCCGACATGGCGACCATGCTCTGCTTCATCAGCACCGATGCGGCCATTGCCCCGGCGCTGTTGCAGGAAGCGCTGCGCGGGGTGACGGAAACCACCTTCAACATGATCGCCGTTGATGGTGACATGAGCACCAACGACATGGTGGTGGTGCTGGCCAACGGCGCGGCAGGCAACAGCGAAATCACCGACAGGGGCGACGATTACCGCCGCTTCCGCGCCACCCTGCACGACCTCTGTGCCGACATGGCGCAACGCATCGCCGCTGACGGCGAAGGCGCGACCAGATTCCTCACCATCCGTGTCGGCGGGGCGCGCGACTTTGCCGCCGCCAAGCAGGTGGCGATGAGTGTCGCCAAATCGCCGCTGGTGAAAACCGCCTTCTTCGGCGGGGATCCCAACTGGGGCCGCGTCGCCGCCGCCGTGGGTTATGCCGGTGTGCCGCTGGATCCGGCGCGGGTAAGCATCGCCTTCGGCGGCATCACCGTCTATCGCGACGGCATCGGCCCGGCATGCGACGAGGGCGCCCTGCGCCGCGTCATGCAGGAGCGGGAAATCACCCTGACCATCGATCTTGGCGACGGCGATGCCACGGCCACCGTGTGGAGCTGCGATTTCTCCTACGATTACATCAGAATCAACGGCGAATACCGCACCTGAGGAGGCCCCATGCAGACAGCACAAAACAAGGCGGGCATCCTCGCCGAAGCCCTGCCCTACATCCGCGCCTTCGCCGGCAAAACCGTCGTCGTCAAATACGGCGGCAACGCCATGACCGGCGACGACATCACCGGCAAAGTGATGGCCGACATCGCCCTGATGAAATATGTCGGCATCCGCCCCGTCATCGTCCACGGCGGCGGGCCGGACATCACCGCCTGGCTGGAACGGGTCGGCAAAAAAAGCGACTTCATCGGCGGCTTGCGCATCACCGACGCCGAAACCGCCGCCATCGCCGAAATGGTGCTGGTCGGCAAAATCAACTCCGCCATCGTTGATGGCCTGAACCGCCACGGCGTGCGCGCCGTCGGCCTTTCCGGCAAAGACGCCCACTTCATCCGCGCCCGGAAAAAAGCGGGCACCGTCCATGATGCCGACGGCGGCACCCGGAGCGTGGACATCGGCTACGTCGGCAGCGTGGCGCACATCGACACCGGCCTCATCGAAGACCTGCTGGCACGCGATTACGTGCCGGTGGTGGCGCCCATCGGCTGCGGCACGGCGGGCGAAACCTACAACATCAACGCCGACACCGTCGCCGCCGCGCTGGCCGGCGCATTGCGTGCCGAAAAACTGCTGCTGCTCACCAACGTCGCCGGCATCTACCGCGACATCAATGACCCCGCCGGCCCCGTCTCCACCCTGCGTGCCGACGAAGCGCGGGCGTGGATAGCCGACGGCACCATCGGCGGCGGCATGATCCCCAAAGTGGAAGCCTGCCTGAGCGCACTCACCGGCGGTGCGCACAAGGCGCACATCATCGACGGCCGCCTCGAACACGCCATCATCCTCGAACTCTTCACCTCGGCCGGTATCGGCACCCAACTCGAACCCTAAGGAGTCCCCATGCACCATGCCATCTACGACCGGGACGCGCGGCACTACCTGCCCGTCTTCAAACGTTACCCCCTCATCCTCGACCACGGTGACGGCGTTTACCTCTACGACAGCGAAGGCAGACGCTACCTCGACTTCCTTGCCGGTATCGCCGTCAACGTCCTCGGCCACGCCTACCCGCCGCTGGTGGCCGCCATCGCGGCACAGGCGGCGCGGCTCATCCACTGCTCGAACCTCTACTACACCGCCGCCCAGGCCGAAGCCGCCGAACGGCTGACCGCCCTGAGCGGCCTCGACAAAGCCTTCTTCGCCAATTCCGGCGCGGAAGCCAACGAAGGCGCCATCAAACTGGCGCGCAAATACGGATACCGCCGCGACCCGCGCAAAACCACGATCATCACCGCCACCGCCAGCTTCCACGGCCGTACCCTCGCCACCCTCACCGCCACCGGTCAGCCCAAATACCGGGAAGGCTTCGGCCCGCTGCCGGAGGGCTTCCGCTACGTCCCCTACGGCGACGGCGACGCGCTGGCGGCGGCGATGGACGGCAACACCTGCGCCGTACTGCTCGAAACCGTGCAGGGCGAAGGCGGCGTACACGTCCCCACGCGCGACTACCTCAGCCGCGTGCGGCAACTCTGCGACGCACACGGCGCCCTGCTCATCCTCGACGAAATCCAGAGCGGCGTGGGGCGCTGCGGCAGCTTCTTCGCCTACGAAGCCTTCGGCATCCGCCCCGACATCGTCACCCTGGCCAAAGGCCTCGGCGGCGGCGTGCCCATCGGCGCCTTCTGTGCCACGGATGCAGCGGCGGCGGCCTTCACCGTCGGCGACCACGGCACCACCTTCGGCGGCAACCCGCTGGCCTGCGCGGCCGCCAACATCGTCATGGACACCATCGCCGCACCGGACTTCCTGCACCATGTCCGCGTCATGGGCGATTACCTGCGCACCGGCCTCGACCGCCTGCGTGCCGCCTACCCAAAACACGTGCGCGATGTGCGCGGCCTCGGCCTGATGCAGGGTCTCGAACTGCACCATGACGGGCGCGCCGTGGTCGATGCCTGCCTGCACGAAGGGCTGATCATCAACTGCACGGCGGGCAACGTCCTGCGCTTCGTACCGCCGCTCATCATCGAACGCGAACACATCGACACCCTCATCACCACCCTGCACGCCGTCCTGGCACGCACCGCCTGAGCCTGCCATCCCGCCGTTTCCCGATGGGAAAACGGCGGGAAAAACAGACATTTCCGCACGTTGCCGCAAGCGCCGCACCTATGGCTTCATCAGACCGCCCATATATAATGCACGCTTCGACCAACACAGGAACCACCATGCGCATTGCCACCCTCTGCCTGCTCGCCCTCGCCCTCGGCGCCTGCCGCAGCTACACCCCGTTCCTCTACAAAACCGACGTCATCCAGGGCAACGTCTATTCCGACGCCGACATCGCCCGCATCCGGCAGGGCATGCCGCGCACCGAAGTCGAGCGCCTCCTCGGCACGCCGCAACTGGTTGACCCCTTCCACCCCGACCGCGCCAACTACCTCTACCGCTACTTCGCGGGCGACAGCAAGCACACCTTCACCCGCCGCCTCGTCGTGTATTACACCGCCGACAACACCGTCGCCCACGTTGAGCAACAGAACCTCACCGCAAAATAAAGGAACACCCCATGATAGACAGCAAACTCCTGCGTCAGGACGCCGCCGCCATCGCCGCGCGCCTGGCGACACGCGGCTACGAATTCCCGCTCGCCGAATACCGGCGCCTCGAAGAAGCGCGCAAAACCGCGCAAGTCGCCGCCGAACAACTGCAAGCACGGCGCAACACCCTCTCCGCACAAATCGGCCAAGCCAAGCGCAACGGCGCAGACACCTCGACACTGATGGCCGAAGTCGGCGCGCTGGACGGTCAGCAACAAGCCAGCGAACAAGAATACGCCGCCATCCAGAACGCGCTGGACGCCCTGCTTGCCGCCGTGCCCAACCTGCCGCACGAGAGCGTGCCGGTTGGCAAAGACGAAAACGACAACGTCGAAGTACGCCGCTGGGGTTCGCCGCGCGTCTTCGACTTCCCGCCGAAAGAGCACGCCGACCTTGAACACATCGGCCTCGACTTCGACGACGGCGCAAAAATCGCCGGCGCGCGCTTCACCGTCCTGCGCGGCGGCCTCGCCCGCCTGCACCGCGCCATCGCCCAGTTCATGCTCGACACCCACACGCGCGAACACGGCTACACCGAAATGTACGTCCCCTACCTCGCCAACGCGCAAACCCTCTTCGGCACCGGGCAACTGCCCAAATTTGAAGAAGACCTCTTCAAAACCGCCCTCGGCGAACGCGCCTTCTACCTCATCCCGACCGCCGAAGTCAGCCTCACCAACCTCGTCGCCGACACCGTCCTCGACGAAGCCGACCTGCCGCTCTACATCACCGCGCAGACCCCGTGCTTCCGCTCGGAGGCGGGCGCGCACGGCAAAGACACACGCGGCATGATCCGCCAGCACCAGTTTGAAAAAGTCGAAATGGTGAAAATCGTCGCCCCCGAAACCAGCTTCGACGAACTGGAAAAACTCACCGCCAACGCCGAAACCATCCTGCAAAAACTCAACCTGCCCTACCGCGTCGTCCTCCTCTGCACCGGCGACATGGGCTTCTCGGCGACCAAAACCTACGACCTCGAAGTGTGGCTGCCGGGGCAGGGCAAATACCGCGAAATCAGCTCATGCAGCAACTGCGGCGACTTCCAGGCGCGGCGGATGCAGGCGCGCTACCGTCCGCAAGACAGCAAAAAACCGCAGCCGGTACACACCCTGAACGGATCCGGCCTCGCCGTCGGCCGCACCCTCGTCGCCATCCTCGAAAACTACCAGAACGCCGACGGCAGCATCACCATTCCGGAAGCACTCATCCCCTACATGGGCGGCCTCACCGAAATCCGCCCTGATACCAATTCCAGGAAATAAAACGACGTTCGCAGGGCGGGTTTCAGCCCGCCAGCCGCATGATTCCGGCGGGCTGAAGCCCGCCCTTGTATTAGAGAAACGCCCCCGCAGGGTGATATAGTTAAATAGCAAAAAAACAGTAACCATAAAAATCATGACCTATCCAGCCCATATTCGTAAAAAAATCCTTGCAGAACTTTAAGATAGCACCTATCGCGAAGTGGCGGCCAGGCACCGCATCAGTCCCAACACCCT
>NZ_CALIZP010000071.1 GCF_938028825.1 uncultured Cardiobacterium sp.
CCGCTTCGGCAAATTCGTAGTAAACGTTGTTTACCGCGTCGATTTGCAGCGGCGCACCGCCGCCATTGATGGTGTATGCGCCGATAACGCGGCCGCCGGTGTCCTTGATGGTGAGGTTGACTTGTTGTGCCATGTTGTGTTCCTTGTGTGTTGGTGGGAAGGCTTTACCAATCCCGGTTGTAAGCCGGGAAGGTGGCGCGCCGAAACGCGCTCAGATGATTTCCCGGGATTGGTATTGCATCGTCCCGCTATTATGACCTGATTGGTATCAAAAAGCGCTTGCCACGGTTTTCCCATGGCAAGCGCGCAGTTGAAGCCGCCCGCAAGCGGGCGGCTGTGGTTGGTGGTCAGAAGTTGTTGTGACTATGGTCATCGTCCAGATGCGGGTTGTAATTGCTGCTGTAAGCAGGTTCATCGTAACCCTGCGGCGTCATGACTTTGACATGCGTGAGGATGTCTTTTTCGCTCAGTTTGCCGTTGGCGCCGACGATATCCACCGTCTGGGTGTGGCCTTCGCTGTCGCTGATGCTCAGGCGCTGGCTGTCACCGTGGTCTTCCAGCGTCAGTTTGGCGCCACTGAGGTGTTCGCCTGCAAAGACGATGCGGTCCCCTTCCGCCGGATTGAAGTCAAGGATTTTGTCTCCCTGTCCGTCGTTGCCGTCAAAGAGGAAGGCGAAGGTATCCGCGCCTTTGCCACCGCTGAACTGGTGCGAACCATGGGCGGCAACAAAGACATCATCGCCATCTCCGCCGTGCGAGATTTGCGGGCTGCCGCTATCGGTTGCCCCGGCGAGGATTTCCGCGCTGTGCTGACCGAGGTAGTTGAGGACGGCCTCGCCTTCCATATTGACCAGCTGGCTGTAATCCGCTTCGTTGATACCCGGATCGAGGTGCACCGTCTCCTGAACGGTATGCATGGCGTGCTCGTGTGTGTCGCTGCTATCCGCATCATGCTGCCCGTCGTGGCTGGCGTCCTGCGCCTCATCGGCGAGAGGGCTGTACTCGACGGCCGGCTGTTCCGGCGCGAGATGCGGTGCCTGCGGCACTTCACCGGCTTTCACGGTGACCGCTTTACTGCTGGCGCTGCCGTAGGCATCGTTGAAGTTCTGCGCGGTAACCTCGCTGCCTGTTTGCAGCATATGCGCCGGGATGGTCACAGTGCCGGTTTGCGCATCCAGGGTAATGCCGCTTGCCGACGATACTTGATGGCTGTCGGCAAAGGCCCATTCCGTTCCTGCGGCATGGATACTCTTCTGTGCAATCAGTTTGTATGCCTGGCCTGACGGATCAGTGAAGCGGACTTCCATGAAGGTTAGCTCGTTCATGGTGTATTTGTTCGCCGGATTGCTCAGATCCATGCCGGAGGTAATGCTGACATCGCCCGTTTTTTCATTCCGCACCATCGTCGGTGCTGCCGGCGGGTCGTTGTCGAGGATGCCCACGTTGTAGCGCACATCAGTAATCGGCCTTGCGCCTTCGGCGCTTTTGATGGCAACTTGTGGTCCGGCGTGATAGCTCTGCACCACATTGTCATCGCGAGTCGTCAGCGTAAAATCAACGCTGGTTTCTCCTTTGCGAATAACGTACGTCTGCTGGTTGCCTTCATTAAAGGCCGCATACTCACTTCCGGCAAACTCAACGGTCACGCTGACATCGTGATCTACCGCCTTGTTCATCTGCAGCTTGTAGCTGATACCCTCGCCTTCGCGTACGACGGCATCTCTGCCGACCAGGGAAACAACCGCTTCACCGTCACTATCGGCAATGGTGCTGTACACCGTGTCGTTCTGGGCTGCGGAATCTCTTGGGGCATACTCAAGCGTGGCACCTTCCGGATTTTTCAGTGTGATGGAGAAGCCTTCCACGCCTTCCGCTGCACTGTCGGCATTGGCGGTAACCGTAAAGGTGGCCCGGGTTTCTCCCGCCGGGATGGTGACGCGTTTTGTGCTCAGCGTCACGTCATCCTCGGCGGCGTTTTTCACTTCTATACCCAAGGCGGAAGGAACAAAATCAATATCAACACTGACCGGATGATCAGTCGCCTTGCTCAGGGTAACCGTATAGGTTGCGGTGTCGCCTTCTTTCAAAGATGGCTGGTCGGTACTGAGGGTAAGACTTGGCAATGCAGGCTCATCATCAATGACTTGCGCCTTGACCAGTTTGGCAGCATCGTTAATCGTTGCTCCGGATGCGCCGGTCATTTCAATGCTGAAGCGCCCGGTAGAAGGGTGCCCCGGTCTGTCGTTGACTTCGTTGTTATCATTGACGAATGCAGTGAAGGTTGCCCGGGTATCTCCGGCAGGAATAGTGACCTGTTTATCATTCAGGCGAATGGTTCCCTGCTCGGCACCATTCATGTAATGGTGCAACCCAAGGGAAACCGTCACATCATGATCTGTCGCCTTATCCAGCACCGCCGTAAAGGTGGCCCGTCCGCCTTCCGGAACTTCGCTCGGCCCTACCAAGCCGACCGTGGGGTCAACGCCATCCCCCTGAACCTTGCCTGTGGCTTCGCTGCCCGGATTTTCATGATGTTGGATATTGTCATCATATTCCGCCTTGACGGTAATACTCTTGCCCACATCGCCAGGACGCAGGGTGTAGGTTTTGCCGGTTGCTCCGGTGATCGGCTGACCATTTGCCAGCCACTGATAGCGGATGGCATCTTCGGCAACACCGTCAGGATCAACCACAGTAGCCGTCAGCGTCTCACCGACTTTTGCCGTACCGCTGATGGTGACACTGCCGTTATCCACCACTGCCGGATAATTTGGATCATCCTGCACTTGCAGGGTGAATTCCTTGCTGAACGTACCGCCGTGACCGTCGTCGGTCGTCACCGTCAGTTTGACTGTCGGCTCTTGGGCAAAGTCGAGTTTCTCACCGGTTTTCAGTTTCAGCGTACCGTCAACGACCTCGAAGCGGCTGTCGCTTACCGTGTAGGTATGTGTATCGCCCTTGTCTTCATCGGTCGTGGCCAGTTTGCCGACTGCCACGCCGTCTTTGCCTTCCATTACTTGGGCAGCATCCAGACTGATGTCTGTCGGGGCATGGTTTTGCGGCGGTTGCGGTGCCGGATAGTCCGGATCATCCTGCACTTGCAGGGTGAATTCCTTGCTGAACGTACCGCCGTGACCGTCGTCGGTCGTCACCGTCAGTTTGACCGTCGGCTCTTGGGCAAAGTCGAGTTTCTCACCGGCTTTCAGCTTCAACGTACCGTCAACAACTTCAAAGCGATTGTCGCTTACCGTGTAGGTATGTGTATCGCCCTTGTCTTCATCGGTCGTGGTCAGTTTGCCGACTGCCACGCCGTCTTTGCCTTCGATAATCTGGGTGACATCCAGGGCAATATCGGTCGGCGCATGATTTGGCTGAGGAATTTCCTTACCGCCTACCAGCGCTGTCGAGCGGCTTTCCGCATGTTCGATATGACCGACTTCATCAATATAGTCCGCCTGTACCGTAATGCGTTTGCCGTTGTCTTCGGGTTTAACCGTATATCTTTCGCCCTGACCGACTTCTTTCCCGGCTATATACCAGGTGAATCTGGCTGTGTTTGCCCGGACACCGTCGCCATCACCAATGACAGCCAGGATGCTTTCCCCCACTGCCGGAAAGCCCGATTGGGTATTGATGTACACATTTCCCGCTTTATTCGCCGAAGTCGCCGGGAAGTTCGGATCATCCACCACTTCCAGGGTAATGTCTTTGGTAAACGCGGCTCCATGATTGTCGGTCGTCGTCACTTGCAGCGTGACGGTCTGCTCGTTGGCATGGTTGAGATACTCACCGGCTTTCAGTTTCAAGGTACCGTCGGCTGTTACCTCGAAGCGGCTGTCGCTTACCGTGTAGGTATGCGTATCTGCCGTATCCTGATCAGTCGTGGTCAGCTTGCCGACTGCCTCCCCACCCTTGCCTTCGCTGACGCGGACCGTATCCAGCGTAATATCGCTCGGCGCATGGTTTTCACTTGCCGGAACGGGAACATCCTGCCCATCGCTGGTCGGTTTTTCCGCAGTACCTATATTGTCGGTGTATTCGACGTGGACGCTGATCTTGTGCCCGGCGTCATCGTTGGTGAGCGTGTAGGTCTTGCCCGTCGCCTTGTCGATCGGTTGCCCGTCGCGCAGCCATTGATACCGCACACCTGCTTCGTCGTAGTTGTCGCCATCGGTCACGGTTGCCGTCAGCTCGCTGCCGACTTTCGCCTCGCCACTGATGGCAACGCTGCCCGGCTGGTTCACCGGCGTCTGACCGTTGTCATAGCCTGCATTGAGCGTGGCACCCGTACCTTCAGCGTATTCGGAATCGTTGTGCGCGTTGACGGGGCTGCCGTCTTTCAGCGCCGCACCGCCGAGGGTAACAACACCGCTGTTTTCATCCAGGCTAATGTTGTCGCGCGGCAGGTCGGCACTCGCCCATTTGCCGCTGTCGTCGCGGGTCACTGTCAGGGTCTGCTCGGCATCATTGCTATCGCGGTAAGTAACAACCAGCTTCTTGATGCCGCTGTCCGCCTGCGGGGTGACTACCACACTGCCGTTCTCGCTGCCTGCGGCCAGGGTCGGCGCGGGCGGCGGATCATTATCGGCGATGGTCGTTTCTACGGTATCCGCCTTGTTGGCGGCACCGCTTACGCTGTCCACGCTGACACTGAACGTACGGCTCGGCTGATAGCTGTCGTTGTCAAGCGCCGCCACCTCAAAGTTGTGGCTGGTTTCTCCTTTCGGGATGGTGATGGTGCGGGTTTCCGCCTTGACGTTGCCATCATCCGTCGTGCCATGCTTGATGGTCACGGTCACGGTCACGTCGCTGTCTGCCGCCTTGTTGAGCGTCAGGGTGTAAGCGGCGCTTTCACCTTCGACCACGTTACCGTCGCCGGAAAGCGTCAGCTCGGCTTCAACCGGCTGCGGTGTGCCGCTGTCGGGGTCGGTCGTGATGGATACACGGGGACTGTACGCGGTGCCTTTACCGGCAATGGCACTCAGGGTGGTGTTGTCATCCACCGCTGCTGGGGCAACTTTAATGATGCCGCTGGCGGCATCGAACTCGACGCCGCCCGGTTTTTGCGTGCCGTCCTGCACCTGCCACTGGCCGGACGCGTCGGCACGGGTGAGAACCAGGCTTCTCGTTTGTCCGTTACCCTCGTAATCCACGCGCAGATAAGTCGCTTCATCCGGCGGGGTGATGGTTACCCCACCCTGTTCGGCACCTTCGCCCTTGGTCAGGGTCGGTTGCGTGAACGAAGGCTGCGGCGGGGTCGGCGTGTCGCTGGCGACATCCAGAGCCGCACTGAGCGGGGTTTCATCGTGTCCGGCGTTGTCCTTATACGTCGCCCGCACGGTGATTTTGTGCCCGGCGTCATCATTGGTGAGGGTATAGGTCTTGCCATTGGCCTGGGCAATCGGCTGACCGTCACGCAGCCACTGGTACTGCACGTTGGCTTCCTCAAAATTGTCGCCATCGGTCACGGTAGCAGTCAGTTCGCTGCCTACCTTGCCTTCGCCCGTGATGCTAACCACACCCTCGTTGTTCGGGGTATCAATCGTCTTGTCAACTGCACCGCTTGCGCTTGTGCTGTCTTTGCCGTCGCTCACGGTCACGGATACCTCGGGCAGATCGTTGCCTGCATTGACATGATCCGCCCCGGCCTTGCTCAGGCTCACCGTGCCCGTCTGCGGGTCAATCGTGTAGTAGCCGGCCGGATCGCTGCCCGGCGTCAGGCTGTAGATTAGCGGATCATTATCGGCATCCGCCCCCTTGCTGGTGGCTACTTGCTGCCCTTCAGTCGCTTGACCTTGCTGCGGATGCAGGGTCACCGTCACTTCCACCGTCGGCGCATGATTTGCCGCCGCAGCGTCCACATCGCTGATGATCTGGTTACTCGCCGTATTCGGATTACTGCCGTTGGACGCGGTTGCCCTGACTTCCGTTTCATCTCCCACCGCATCCGGCGGCAGTTTGACCGCACCGCTGGTTTCATCCACGCTGATGTCCTGGTTGTCCGGCACGCCCGCCGCCGTCCACTTGCCTTCGCCGTCCTTGCTGACGGTGATGGTGTGCTCGGCGCCTTCTTCATCCTTAAAGGTAATCACGACCTTGTCGGTATTACCCTGCGGTTTGATGGTAACGGCACCTTTCTCGGCATCCGTCCCTTTCTCCAAAAGCGGTTGTTCCGGATCGGCAAGCACCGGTGGCGGATTATTGCCAGCGATGAAATCCATATCTCTGGCATAGACCGAGTGAATACTGGTGGCCGAGATTGATACGGTGCTGCCGTCCTGCACGACTTTCGCCGCCAGCGTAGTCTTGCCACTTTCAGCATCTACCGTGATACCTTCGATTGGGTCACCATCCAGTTTCCAACTACCATTAACCTTGCTGACCGAGATGTTTTTCCTGGCACCAGTGGCCTCATCCGTATATGAAACATCCAGTTTGTCAGTGCGCTCTTTCGGGATGATGACGACACTACCCTGTTCCTCGCCCTCACTAACCTCCGGCGGTTCGGGCCTGGGCTCGTTTTTATCGATACCCGTCATAATCTCGGCAACCGTACTGGTTTGTGTCGCATTGCTGTTGACGGCGATAACTCTGCTTTCATCCAGCACCTGATCCGGCTCGAAACGAATCCGCCCGCTGTCGGCATCCACATAACTGCCGTCATCGGCGCTCCATTTGCCTGTCGCGGCATCTTTGCTCACCGTAACCGTATGCGTGACCGGCGGAGTACCCTCATCCTGATATTCGACCACCAGTTTGGTTGCCCCCGCTGCCGGAGTGACAGCAAAGGCATCGCCATATTCACCGATTCCCGTTTGGAAAGTCGGTGGTTCTAACGGGCTCGGTATATCGCTCACCGCATCGGTCGGGGTACTGGTCACGTCTTCACGGTGGCCCGCTTTGTCGGTGTAGTGTGCTTCGACGGTGATGGTTTTGCCTTTGTCAGCCGCTGTCACGGTGTAGGTTTTGCCCGTGCCGATTTCTTGGCCGCCGGCCAGCCAGCGGTAGGTGATGCCGCTGTCCGGGACGCCGTCGGCGTCAGAGACGGTCGCCGTCAGGGTTTTGCCCACTTGCGCCTCACCGCTGATGATGACTTGGCCCGGCTGGTTGCCCGGCTGCGGTTGCGGCTGGGTCGTGTCTTCAACCGCGTTGGTCGGGCGGCTTTCCACGCTTTCTGCCGTGCCTTTGCCGTCGGTGTATTCGGCTTTGACGGTGATGACTTTGCCTTTGTCGGCCGCCGTCAGGGTGTAGTTCGCCCCCGTGCCGATTTCTTGTCCGTTCGCGTACCAGCGGTAGGTCACCGTTCCCATGCCGTCTTCGTCGGCCAGGGTGTTGGTCGCCGTCAGGGTCGCGCCCACTTTGGCTTCCCCGCTGATGTTCACTTCCCCGGTCGGCGCATGGTTGCCCGGGATCACCGGCTGTTCGGTAACCGCATCGGTCGGGGTACTGGTCACGTCTTCACGGTGGCCCGCTTTGTCGGTGTAGTGTGCTTCGACGGTGATGGTTTTGCCTTTGTCAGCCGCTGTCACGGTGTAGGTTTTGCCCGTGCCGATTTCTTGGCCGCCGGCCAGCCAGCGGTAGGTGATGCCGCTGTCCGGGACGCCGTCGGCGTCAGAGACGGTCGCCGTCAGGGTTTTGCCCACTTGCGCCTCACCGCTGATGATGACTTGGCCCGGCTGGTTGGCATTCGGCGTCGGTGACGGTGGCTGCGGATTCGGATTGGGTTGCGGCTGCGGTTCTATGTTTGGCGGTACGGGATTGGGGGTGGCGTGGTTATCGCCGTCGTCGTCATCATCATGGCCGCTTTTTGCAAGACCGATTGCTGCGGCTACCAACCCGATGGCACCCGCAACGCCCAGCGGGGCGAGTGTCGGTTGCCCCAGATCTGCGGCAAAGGCCTGCTCGGCAACGACTTCGGAAGCAAGGACGTGTTCCGGCATGGTGGCAACAGGGTAGTTGAAGAGGCCGCCGTCCATCTGCGTGCCAACCAGTGCGCCCTGTCCCTGGGTGAAGTAGTTTTCGATAACGAGGCCGGTGCCGTCATCGAAGGAAACCAGCAGGTTGTCGCCTTCACGATCGGTGATGATGCTTTCCGGGCCGATGCCGGTGGCCTGTTCGGTGAACTGGTAGTACACACCATCCACTGCCTGAATGTGCTGGGCATCGGCAGCGGTGTTGATGTTGTATTGCCCAACGACGTTACCGGCGTTGTCTTTCAGAGCCAGGGTGATTTGCTTTGCCATGACTAATTCCTTTTAAGGTAGTGGGTTAAGGGATTTTCACGCAGTTGCATGAATGTTTATTCACATTATACAAAGGTTAATGTTTAATTACCACTTTATGAAGCAATCTTCGTGCCAAGCCTGCAAGCGGCGCAACCGCACGGTTTGGCAGCGAAAAAAACCGTCCTCGCAGGACGGTTTTTTCGGGAGAATCAGTCAGATACGCAGCCAGTCATGCAAAAACCCGCTCAGCCAGCGGCGAATGTCGTCGTTGTGCCGTTCCTGGAACGTCCACTGCGAGGCGGCGGTCTGTGCGCCGGGATTTGACAATTCTTCGCTGTCGCGGGTGTGCCAGTAGCGGATTTGTTCCGGCGTCGCTTCGGGGTGAAACTGAAAGCCGTAGGCACGCTCGCCGAGGCGGAAGGCCTGGTTGGGGAAGGCATCACTCGCCGCCAGTTTGACCGCCCCTTCCGGCAGGGTGAAGCCTTCGTTGTGCCACTGGAAGAAGCGTTCCGGCATTTCGGCAAAGATGCTGCCAAAGCCTTCCACGGTCGGATAGAGATGGTAATAGCCGATTTCCACGACGTGTTCGGCGTGGCGGGTAATCTTGCCGCCGTAGGCCATCGCCAGCAGTTGCGCACCGAGGCAGATGCCGAGGAAGGGTTTGCCGCTTTCGACCACGCTGCGAATCCACAGTAATTCGGCGAGCAGCGCGGGCAGGGTGTTGCAGTCGTTGGCGCTCATTTTGCCGCCGAAGACGATCGCCGCGTCGAAACTGTCCGCGTCCGGCAGGGCATCGCCCGCAAGCGGGCAGATGACGCGGAAATCGTGCTGTTGCGCCTGAATCAGGTTGCCGATGTGGCCGGTCGAGCCGGCGGGATTGTGCAGAATGGCCACGATGCGCTGCATGGTCGGGATTGCCTTTTATATGATGACGGAAGCGGCGTAATGTAGCGTAATCACCACATAACAGAAAGGGCGCAACGCCAGAAGCGCTGCGCCCGTCCACACAGGAAAATCTACTGCTGGTTGAACGCATCCAGCGCGCGCGCCGAATACACCATTGCCGCGCCGGCATTCATGGCCACCGCCACGCCGAGCGCCTCCGCGAGCTCCTGTTCCGTCGCGCCGGCCTTGCGCGCCGCATCGGCATGCACCGTGATACAGCCGTCGCAGCGGGTGGTAACAGCGACAGCCATCGCAATCAATTCGCGCGTCTTCGCGTCCAGCACGCCATTCTCGCCGTTGGCTCTGGCGAGCGTCTGATAACCCTTCATCGTGTCCGGGCTCAGTTTGCTGAAACCGCCCAGTTTTGCCATCAGCCAGGTACGATATTCCTTCCAGTTCAACATGATAAAAACCTCATACATTAGTGAAGGCCGCGTATTGTAGGGACGGCGTGTTAAGCTGATAAGCCGGAAAACACGCAAAAAAACGCCCCGGCGTCTCAACACCGCATCATGAGCCTTCTCATCACAACACAAGGATCCCCGCCATGCTCTTTGTCGATAACCGGGAAAACACCGACCCGCGCACCAACATTGCCCTCGAAACCTACCTCGTCGAAAACCGCCTTACCGACCAGCCGCTCCTGCTCTTCTACATCAACGAGCCCTCCATCATCATCGGGCGCAACCAGAACACCGTGGAAGAGGTGAACCAGCGCTACGTCGAAGAACACGGCATCCATGTCGTGCGCCGCATGTCCGGCGGCGGTGCGGTCTATCACGACCTCGGCAACTTCTCCTTCTGCTTCATTCAGGACGAACACGGCCCGGCGCGCGATTTCAGCGTCTTCACCCGCCCCGTGATTGACGCCCTGCACCGGATGGGCGTCAGCGGCGCCAAACTCGAAGGCCGGAACGATCTCCTCATCGACGGCAAAAAATTCTCCGGCAACGCCATGTACATCAAAAACGGCCGCATGACCGCGCACGGCACCATCCTCTACGACGCCAACCTCGACGCCGTGACCGCCGCCCTCAAACCGCGCGCCGACAAAATCGAATCCAAAGGCATCAAATCCGTGCGCAGCCGCGTGACCAACATCCGCCCCTACGTCGCCGACAACTACCGGCACCTGGACACGCGCGCATTCCGCGACCACCTGCTGCTGCACATCTTCGGCGTGGGGAGCCGCGCCGAAGTGCCGGAATACCGCCTGGACGAACACGACTGGGCGCAAGTCGCCGCCATCCGCGCCGAACGCTTTGCCAACTGGGACTGGAACTATGGCCGCTCGCCCGCCTTTACCAGCGAGCGCTACCACAAATACCCGCAGGGCGCGGTGGATTTCCGCTTCAACGTCGAACAGGGCGGCAACATCAAGGACATCAAAATCTACGGCGATTTCTTCGGCACGGGCGACATCGCCGACGTGGAAAAATTGCTGACCGGCATCCCCTACCGCCGCGAAGCCGTTACCCTCGCCTTCACCCACATCGACACCGCCCGCTACTTCGGCGGCATTGCGGCAGAAGACCTCGTTGACCAACTGGTCGGCTGACGGCGCGATGGGTACGGCCACGCAGACGGGAAACCCGGCGGCACAATCCTTTATCGCGTGTTTCTACCCGTTTTTTCTGCCCCAACCTCAATCCACGCCGCCCCGCTGAGGCCGTCCTTGTCATGCACGCTGACCAGCGCGTTCACCGCCGGATGGCGCAAGAGCATATCCAGCACCGCCTGTTTCAGCGGGGCGCGATCATAGTGCGGGCTGTTGCGCCCCTTGCCGTGTACCACCAGCCAGCATTCTTCGCGGCGGTTTTTCCGCTCGCCCAGCATATCGCCGAGATAACGCAGCGCTTCATCGACAAAAAAGCCATGCAGATCAATCTCGCGCGCAAGCGGCAGGCGCCCGGCGGCAAGCGCGCGGAAGCGTCCTTCCGGAATGTGCGCCAGATTAACGGCAAATGTCTCGCGGATGTCCGCCGCCTGCCGGATACGTTGCGCTTCGATGCGGCGGCGCTGTAAAATTTTCGCCTGTCTGCCAAAGCCTTCTGCCAACAGCGGCGTTTTCAGGGGCGTAACCGTACCGATCAGGTCGGCAAAGCGTTCTTTTTCCGTCATGTATCTTTAATAGAGTCGGTGGCAGGCAAAGGGTTATCCATATATCAGGGGCGCGGCATTTTATGGTGCGCCCCAAGCATTAAAAAACATCATACACTGTGGCAATCCCAGCGAAGGACGAATCATGAAAATCGGCATTCACGGCATCAACGGCAAAATGGGGCTGGCTATCGCCCATGAAATCATCACCCATCCCGGTCTGGAACTCGCCGCCGCGTCGGTGCGTAACGGTCATGACTGGGCGGGCAAGCGCCTTTGCGATGTCGCCGGCCTGCCGCATGACTGTACCGTCCGCGTGACCAGCAATCTTGACCAGTTCTGCGCCGCCGTCGATGTGGTGGTGGATTTCACCCGCCCCGATGCGACGCTTGCCATCCTGCCGGTCTGCCAGAAGCTGAAACGGCCGCTGATGATCGGCACCACCGGCTTCAACAATGATACCACCGCCTGGATTCACCGCGCCGCGCAGGTTATCCCGGTCGTGCTCGCCGCCAACACCAGCCTCGGCGTCAACATCCTGTTTGAAGTCAGTCGCCGCGTCGCCGAAGTGCTGGACTACCAGCATTGGGACATCGACATCGCCGAAGCACACCACCGCAACAAGGTGGATGCCCCGTCCGGCACCGCGCTGCGTATCGGCGAAATGATCGCCCAGGCGCAAAACAGCGATTTTGAAGCGCGCAAACGCTACCCCTACACCAACCGCCGCAAGAACGGCGACATCGGATTCTCCGTACTGCGCGCCGGCGACATCATCGGCGAGCATACGGTGTACTTCACGACGGCAGACGAGCGGCTGGAATTCACCCACCGCGCGAACAACCGCCGTATCTTCGCACGTGGCGCCCTGACGGCGGCCATCTGGCTGGACAAACGTCCGGCGGGGCTGTACAGCATGGCGGATGTGCTCGGTTTCACTTCATAAACAACGAGGAAATACCCATGAAATGGTTGGGCTATCTGATTACCGTCATCCTGTGTGCCGCCTTTGCCGCCATCGGCCTGCTCAATAGCGGCAGCGTCACCGTCAATTACATCCTCGGCAGCGCCCCTCTGCCGCTGGTTGCCGTCATGCTGCTGTCCTTCCTCTTCGGGGCGCTGATGATCCTCTTCCTCTTCGGTTTCCAGGCCCTCTACTGGAAACTGCACGCCAAATCCCTGCAACGCCGTCTCGCAGAAGACCATGCAGCGGCTGAAAAAGCCGCCATCAAGGCTCAATTCCACGCCGACCAGAACGCCGCCTGATGGCCGACTGGCTCATCATCCTGCTGCTGCCGCTGACGGCTTGGTCCGGCTGGTGGCTGGCGATGCGCAAAGAAGCGCGCGAATGGCGTGCCAACAAAACCCACGCCGCCTACTTCGAAGGCGTGGGTTTTCTGCTGAACGACCAGACCGACCGCGCCGTGGATGTTTTCATCCACATGGCCGACCTTGACCAGCAAATGCTGGAAAACCAGCTCACCCTCGGCAGCCTCTTCCGCAAACGCGGCGAACTGGACCGCGCCCTGCACCTGCACCGCCAACTGCGCGGCCACGAACAACTCAGCGAAGCGCAGCGTCTCGCCATCGACTACGAACTCGCCGAAGACTACGCCGCCGCCGGCATGTACAGCCAGGCGCAGGCACTCTTTGAAACCCTGCTGCAAGCGCAGTACCGCAGCGCCGACATCCTGCCCGCCCTGGCGCACATCTACGAACGTACCAAACAGTGGCCGCAGGCCATCGCCTTTGCCAGCCAATGGCCGGCAGCGGACGACGCCGCTCGCCGCCGGGCGCTGTCCCACTACCATTGCGAACTGGCGGAACAGGCGCTGGCGCGTAACGACGATGACGAAGCCGCCGCCCGGCTCACCCAGGCACTTGCCGCCGACCGCGACTGCGTCCGCGCCAACCGGATGCGCGGGCAGCTCTTCCTGCGCCACGGCGAATACGTCAACGCCATCCACGCCCTGCAAACCATCGGCGAACAATCAGCGGAACTGCTGCCGGATGTCCTGCCTGACATCGCCGCCGCCTATCACGCCCTTGACCGTGACGACGAATACCGCAACTGGCTGGAAACCGCCGAAGCGCGCAGCCAGAACCCGCGCCTGACCCTGGCGCTCGCCGCACTCACCGCCGCCGGCTCGCGCGAAGCCGCCGCCGCTCTGCTGCAACAGCGCATAGCTGAAAAACAGACGCCGCTGCTACTTGCCGCCTACCTCGATTACTGCGAAGACTACGCGCCGCTGGCACAAACAGCGGGCAAACTCGTGCGCCCGCGCACCGTGTACCAATGCAACGAATGCGGCTTCCGCCAGCAAAACCTCATCTGGCACTGCCCCGCCTGCTTCGCCTGGAGCAGCTTCCGCCCGCTGCTTGAACTCAAAGTAGAAAACCGATGACCCGCCGCGCCATCCTCGTCGCCCTTGACACCAACCGCCGCGAGGATGCCCTGCACCTCGCCGCCCGGCTTGACCCCGCCTGCTGCCGCCTGAAAATCGGCAAAGAACTCTACACCCGCGAAGGGCGGGTGCTGGTCGAAACCCTGCAACAACAGGGACACGACATCTTCCTCGACCTCAAATTCCACGACATCCCGCATACTGTCGCCGCAGCCGTCCGCGTCGCCGCCGACATGGGCGTGTGGATGGCCAACGTCCACGCCGGCGGCGGGCGCAAAATGCTGGAAGCCGCCGCTAATGCCCTGACGCATTACCGCACACCGCCATTGCTCATCGCCGTGACCGTCCTCACCAGCATGAACGACGCCGACCTGCGCGAAACCGGCATTGACGAACCGCTGGCGGCGCACGTCGCCCGCTTGACCGCCCTTGCTGCTGACAGCGGCCTTGACGGCGTCGTCTGCTCCGCCCAGGAAGCTGCTGCCGTCAAAGCGGCACACGGCAGCGCCTTCCTCACCGTCACCCCCGGCATCCGCCCCGCCTGGGTGGCAGCCGACGACCAAAGCCGCATCATGACCCCGGAAGCCGCCATCGCGGGCGGCAGCGACTACCTCGTCATCGGCCGCCCCATCACCCGCGCGACAGACCCGGCGGCGGCACTTGCGGCCATCAGGCGCAGCATCACCCCCGAATAACCCAAGGAAACCGCCATGCGAGGCTCAAAAACCATCTACATCCTGCCCAACCTCTTCACCACAGCATCCCTCTTCTGTGGCTTCTATGCCATCCTTGCCGCCATCGACGGCAACTACACCGACGCCGCCCTCGCCATCTTCGTCGCCATGCTCTTTGACGGCTGCGACGGCCGCGTTGCCCGCCTCACCCACACCGAATCCGCCTTCGGCGTCCAGTACGACTCGCTTGCCGACCTCATCTCCTTCGGCGCCGCCCCCGCCCTGCTCATCTACCGCTGGTCGCTGCACTACGCCGCCGGTGCCCCCCTCTACCCCGACAAGCTCGGCTGGCTCACCGCCTTCGTCTATACCACCTGCACCGCCCTGCGCCTCGCCCGCTTCAACGTTCAGGCCGGCAGCACCGACAAAGCCGTCTTCATCGGCCTGCCCAGCCCGTCCGCCGCTGCCATCGTCGCCGGCTTCGTCTGGGTCGGCAGCAAATACCATTGGGACGGCAGCAGTCTCCTCATGCCCTCCACCCTCCTCACCTGGTTCGCCGCCCTGATGATGGTCAGCAACATTCCCTATTACAGCTTCAAAACCTTCAAGCCGCAAAGCAAACTGTCAATGGGCAAAGTTACCGCCCTCGCCTGCGCCATCGGCATCATCTTCCTCAAACCCGCCCCCGTCCTCTTCACACTCTTCCTCATCTACGGCCTGCACGGCTCCGTCTGGACCCTGTGGCGCATGCACAAACGCCGCCACAACCAGAGCCGCTGATGCTCGCTCTGCGCCCGCAACAACGCACCGCGCTGACCCTGCTCGGCTACAAACTGTGGCTGCCGCGCGCCGAGCTGGCCGCCCTGCGCGCCCACCCCGCCGCCCCCGCCACGCCCATTGCCGCGCCGCCCGCCGCCGCCCCTGTTGCAATCGCGCCGCCCCCTGCCGCCGCCCCGCTCATCCTGCCGCTGCCCGGCCTCGCCGCCCGACTGCACTGGGGGCGCGACTGCCTCTGGCTTTCCGGCGACGACCTCAGTAGCAACTGGCTGCTGCCGCCGCCGTGGGCGGAAGTGGGACGCCCCGTCATCTTCGCGACCGAAGACGAACGCCGCCTGCTGCTCGCCCTCTTCACCGCCATAGACTGCTGCGAAGCACACCACACCTTCACCGCCCTCTTCACCCTCACCCGCAGCCAGCCCCTGCCCCTGCCGCAAACCACCGCCACATCACCCGCCGACCTCGCGGAAAAGCCGCTGCTCATCTGCGGCGACACCCTCTACGCACAATGGCGTGCCGACCCCGCCGCATTTGGCAGCCTACCGGCAAAAGCCTATAATTTCCTGCATCCGTACACCGTCCTCACCGAAGCGTCCCGCAAAGAAACCTGGTGGCGACAATGGACAGACATCAAGAGGAACCTCTTTTGAAAAAAACCATCAGCCTGCTTGCCCTCATCTGCACCACTGCTGCCACAGCCGCGCCGCAAAACGCCTGGATCAGCGACGAACTGCGTACCGCCGTGTACGACAAACCCGGCAGCGATGCCAAATTCCTCGGTACCCTGCGCTCCGGCGAGCCCATACAAATCCTCGACAAAAGCGGCGACTACGCCCGCGTCAAAACCGACGCCGTCAGCGGCTGGGTCTCCGCGCGCAGCATCATGGACACCCCCAGCGTACAAAGCCGCTACGCCGACGCCCAGCAACAACTCGAACAACTGCAAAACCGCGCGCAAACCCTGCAAAGCACCAGTGACGGCCAGACCCAAACCCTCGACACCCTGAAAAAACGCGTCGAAGAACTGCAAAACGCCGAACAGCAGGCGCGCGACGAACTCGTCGCCCTGCAACGTGCCTCCGGCAACGCCATCGCCATCGACCAGCGCAACCGCGAACTGCAAGCCGCCGTCGTCACCCTCGAACAAGAAAACCTCGGCCTCAAACACAAAAACACCCGCCTCGAAGAAAGCCTCAACCAGAAACAACTCTACACCGGCGGCTTCCTCGTCTTCGCGGGCTTCGTCCTGCACTGGCTCTCCGGCCTGTTCCGCCTCGGCACAGGCCGCCGCAGCAGCTACGACGACCTCTGATTTCCCAACAACCCAAGGAAAACACCATGACGAAAATCCTCGACATCGTAAAACCGGGCGTTGTAACCGGCAATGACGTCCAGAAAATCTTTGCCATCGCCAAAGAAAAACAATTCGCCATCCCTGCCGTCAACTGCGTCGGCAGCGACTCTGTCAACGCCGCCCTTGAAACCGCCGCCCGCGTCCGCGCGCCCATCATCATCCAGTTCTCCAACGGCGGCGCTGCCTTCTACGCCGGCAAAGGCATCAAACCCGCCAGCGGTGCCCGCCCCGACGTACTCGGCGCCATCGCCGGTGCCAGACACGTCCACACCCTCGCCGCCGAATACGGCATCCCCGTCATCCTGCACACCGACCACTGCGCGAAAAAACTGCTGCCGTGGATAGACGGCCTACTTGAAGCCGGCGAAAAGCACTACAAAGAGACCGGCAAACCCCTCTTCTCCTCGCACATGCTCGACCTCTCCGAAGAGCCCATCGCCGAAAACATGGCAACCTGCCGCAAATACCTCGAACGCATGAACAAAATCGGCATGACCTTGGAAATCGAGATCGGCATCACCGGCGGCGAAGAAGACGGCGTGGACAACAGCGGCGTGGACGAAAGCCGCCTTTACACCCAGCCGCAAGACGTCCTCTATGTCTATGACCAGCTGAACCCGGTCAGCCCGCGCTTCACCGTCGCCGCCGCCTTCGGCAACGTGCACGGCGTGTACAAACCCGGCAACGTCAAACTCAAACCGAGCATCCTCGGTGCCTCGCAAGAATACGTCGCCAAAGAACGCGGGCTTGCTGCCAAACCCATCAACTTCGTCTTCCACGGCGGCTCCGGCTCCTCACAAGCGGAAATCCGCGAAGCCATCGGCTACGGCGCGATCAAAATGAACATCGACACCGACACCCAATGGGCCTCCTGGGCAGGCATCCTCAACTTCTACAAAAAGAACGAAGCCTACCTGCAAGGCCAGCTCGGCAACCCGGAAGGCCCGGACGCGCCAAACAAAAAATACTACGACCCGCGCGTCTGGCTGCGGAAAATGGAAGAAAGCATGTCCGCCCGCCTCGAACAGGCCTTCGACGACCTCAACTGCCGCGACGTCCTTTAAAAAAGGATGCCGCCCAACCAAAATGCAGCCTGCGGGCTGCATTTTTTATAGTCGTTTCCTTTGTGCACGACAAAATTGTGCCAAGCGGCAGTCGGGTCTGCGCATCAGCGTAACAAGCCTTCCCCCCGTCGCTTCACTATACCTCCCGGGCACCCACGAAAAAATGCGGGTATTTTTTCGTGGATATCCCGTCCTCCCGCAAGCGGGGACAGATTGTCACTTGTTTTTTAATGAATTTTTCCTTGCCACGCGATGGGTAGATACCTATCTCCATGAAGGAAGGGGTTGGGGAGAGGGCAGAAAAACTTCGTGAAGCGGCAGCGTCAAAATCCGGTAACTACGCTGCCTGGCTAAGCATTGCCCCTGCTATTGCGGCGGGCGGCCATTTTTTGTCGTGTATGAAGACAAATCCCAAGGAACAACATAGTCTCCGCAGGCGGGCTTCCGCCCGCCGAAACGATATTAATGATGGGCTGCAGCTCCGCCCTACGGCAGCTTATTTTCGGGTTTTGGTATTGGCTGTATCCCGCTTGGCAGGCTCAATCCCGCCCCGCCCTTCTTGTCATGAGCATTTTTGGGTAATTGGCAATGGGCTGCTTGACGGCGTCCATTAAAGCTGTATGATGCAACCCAAATAGTTGTACAGCACACCGCAACTATCAGACACCTTCGGGTCAACATCATCACGTCTGCAAAAGGAACATCCCATGCTTGGTTTCCGCTATATCAAAGTCCAGCCGACCACCTATCTGTTGCAATACCGTCGCGGCAAACTCGTGCGCCAGGGTGCCGGACTGGCGTTTTATTACTACGCGCCGCTTTCCACCCTCGCCGCCGTGCCGATTGCCAGTCAGGACGCGGGCTTCGTGCTCGAACTCGTTACCGCCGATTTCCAGACCGTCAGCGTGCAGGGCGAGATTTCTTTCCGCATCGCTTCGCCACAACAGGCCGCAGCCCTGCTCGATTACTCGCTGAATGCGCGCGGCGCTTACAGCAGCCAGGATCCGCGCCGCCTGCCGGAACGCGTCGTCGTGCAGGCCAAGGTCATCATCCAGCAGGCCATCCAGCGCCTCAATCTGCGTGATGCCCTGCGCGCACCATCCGACATCGCCCGCACCGTGCACACCGGTCTGGGCGAACAGGCGGAAATCCAGGCGCTCGGCCTTGCCATTCTCGGCGTCTCCATCGTCGCCATCCATCCGACCAAAGACATCGCCCGCGCGCTGGAAGCCGAAGCGCGCGAAGCCAACCTGCAAGCGGCGGATGATGCCGTCTATCAGCGCCGCATGGCATCCGTGCAGAACGAACGCGCCATCCGGCAAAACGAGCTTGACACCGAAGTCGCCGTCGAAGAGAAACGCCGCCGGATTGAGGAGACCAAACTCGACGCGCAGGCGGCGCTCGCCCACCGTCAGCACGAACTGGCGCAGGCGCAGATGGCGGCGGAAATCGCCCTCGAAGAGGAGCGGCGCACGCTTATTGCCATCCGTGCAGAAAACAGCCGCGTCCGTACCGACGCCGATGCCTACCGCCTGCACGCACTCATGCAGGCGCTGGACAAGGCCGAGCCGAAGACCATCCAGCTGCTCACCGAAAGCGGCATGAAGCCCGACCAGCTCATCGCCCAGGCCTTTGGCAGCCTCGCCGCGCGCGCCGAAAAAATCGGCCAGCTCAACATCAGCCCGGAGCTGCTGCAAGGGCTGCTGCAACCGGCAAAAGCGCGAAGCTGACCGCCGGGCGGCGATTTATACCCAAACCGGAAAATCATCTGCCGCAGTGTGGGCTGCAGCCCGCCGAAGCCACGCGGATGGCGGGCTGAGCCCGGTCTGTGCCCGCCCTGCGGACTCTGCTGTATTTCCCGGGATTGGCATCAATCCCGGCATTTATCCCACCACTACCCCGAACCGCCATGAACAGCCAGCCCCGCCGCGTCGTCCTCATCACCCGCCGCACCCGTCTTGCCGAACTCATCATCCGCCACAACACCTACGCCCAGGCGCAGTTCTACCTCGAACACCTCGGTGCCGACTTCGCTGACTATCTGCGCGAAGACCGCGCCTACACCGCCGCGTTGCACAGCGTGACCGCCACCCTGCAACAGTGGGGGCGCTACCGGCACATCGACCGCAATCTGCTGCCGAACTACGTCTTCGCCGCCGACGACATCGTCATCGCCCTCGGTCAGGACGGCCTCGTCGCCAACACCCTCAAATACCTCAGCGGCCAGCCGCTTATCGGCATCAACCCCGAACCGTCCCGCTACGACGGCCTCCTGCTGCCCTTTGCAGCCGCCGCGCTGCCGGAGGTCCTCACGCAGACCGCCCGGGACAAACGCCCGCACAAAAACATCACGCTCGCCGAAGCCCGCTTGAGCGACGGGCAAACCCTGCGCGCGGTGAACGATCTCTACATCGGCGTGCGCAGCCATACCTCGGCGCGCTACGAAATCCACTACGGCGGACAGCACGAACAACAAAGCTCATCCGGCCTCATCATCAGCACCGGCCTCGGCTCGACCGCCTGGCTGAAAAGCATCATCACCGGCGCGCAAGCGCTGGCGGCGGCAAACGGCGGCGCACCGGCCGCCGCCTACCGGCCGCTCCCCTGGGACAGCAAGGAACTGCGCTTTGCTGTACGCGAACCCTTCCCCAGCCGCCACAGCAGCGCCAATATCGTTTATGGCCACATCCGGCGCGACCGCCCGCTGCGCCTGCGCTCGCTGATGGCGGAAGACGGCGTCATCTTCTCGGACGGCATCGAAAGTGACTACCTGCGCTTCGACGCCGGCATCGAAGCCGGCATCACCCTCGCCGCCACGCATGGCGTGCTGGTGCAGTGAAGACTGCCGCCCGTCCGGAAAAATACAGTCATTTCAAACAGAAAGGATACGGTGTTGATGAACCTGGCCGGGCACCCATAAAAACCGTTGCGCAACTTTTATGGGTGCCCGCGCCGCACTATCCGTACTGCCTTCGACCCCGGTACCGACACCGCCTGGCGGACGTCAGCGCTGTTCGTTCATGCAGCACGGGCAGCCCGGCGCATGTTCCTCGCCGCCATCATCCTCGCCGCGTTTCGCATAACGCCACAGCAGCGCTTCACCCTTGTCTTCTTCCGGCGGCGCATCCAGCGCCGCCCGGTGGCGCGGCGCGGTCATCCTTCCAGTCCCTGCCAGAAGCGGTCGGCAATCTTTTGTCCCGTCGCTTTTTCAATCTCACGCAGACAGGTCGGGCTGGTCACGTTCAGCTCCGTCAGATAGCCGCCGATGACATCCAGCCCGACCAGATAAAGGCGCTCGGCGGCAAGCAGCGGTTTGACCTGTTCGACAATCCACCATTCGCGTTCGGTGAGCGGCTGCACCACGCCGCGTCCGCCGGCGGCGAGATTGGCACGGAATTCGCCCTCGGCGGGCAGGCGGGCGAGGCCGTGATCGACCGCTTCGCCGTTAATCACCAAAATCCGCTTGTCGCCTTCCGTGACCTTGTCGAGATAGCGCTGCACCATCAGCGTTTGCAGGCCGTCGGGATTCATCACGTCGAGAATGGCATTGGTGTTCTTGTCGCCGAGAGTGAGCTTGAACACGCCGCTGCCGCCCATGCCGTCCAGCGGTTTCGCCACTGCTGCGCCAAATTCGCGCAAAAAGGCGAGGATTTCGCCGCGCGACTTGCTGATGAGCGTCTCCGGCGTGCATTGCGGCAGGCGGGTAATGGCGAATTTCTCGTTCATGTCGCGCAGCGCCTGCGGCGGGTTGACCACCCGCACCCCCTGCGCTTCCAGCAAATCGAGCATATAGGTGTCGTAGATATAGCGCAGGTTGAAAGGCGGGTCCTTGCGCTGCAACACAACATCCACCGCGCACAAATCAATCACCTCTTCATTGAGGACGCGGAAATAGTCTTCATCCTGATCGGCGAGCTGCACCGTGCGCACATACGCCTGCACGCCGCCGTCGCGCACCTGCCAGTCGCGCTGGCCGAACACCATCACCCGGTGCCCGCGCGCCTGTGCCGCCAGCATCAAGGCAAACGTCGTGTCCTTATAGGGCTTGATTGACGCCAACTCATCCATCAACACTGCAATATCCATCACACACCTCACGCAATTAACGAAAAAGACATCATACGTTATCATGCCACCGAACCCCTACGGACACCATCCATGCACACCCTGCCCCTCGCCCACGGCAACATCGGCATCGAACGCGAAACCCTGCGCACCAACCCCGACGCCACCCTCGCCACCACCGCCCATCCCGCCGCCCTCGGCAGCGCCTACACCCATCCGAACATCACCACCGACTACGCCGAAGCGCTGCTCGAAATCGTTACCGACCCGCAGCCTGCGCCGGATGCCGCCTACGCGCAACTCCTCGCCCTGCACCGCTACTGCGCGCAGCACATCGGCGACGAACAACTGTGGCCGGGCAGCATGCCCTGCATCCTGCCGGCAAGCGACGACGCTATCGCCATCGGCTACTACGGCACGAGCAACGGCGGCAAAATGCGCCGCCTCTACCGCGAAGGCCTAGCGCACCGCTACGGCAAAACCATGCAGATGATCAGCGGCATCCACTACAACTACTCCCCGCCCACCGCCCTGTGGCAGGCACTCGCCGCGCGCGACGGCGAAACCGTGACGCAGGACTACATCAACCGCCGCTACATGGGTGCGTTGCGCGCCAACAGCCGCCACGCCTGGCTCATCAACTACCTCTACGGCGCGAGCCCCGCCGTGCATGACAGCTTCCGCCCCGCCCTCAGCGTCCTCGACCCGCTCGCGCCGCACACCCTCGGCTGGCGCGGCGCCACCAGCCTGCGCATGAGCGAACTCGGCTACCAGAACAAAACCCCGTTCACCGTCAGCACCAACGACCTCGCCACCTACGTGCGCGACCTGGCCAGCGCCGTCGCCACCCCCGCGCCGCGCTTCGAGCACATCGGCCTCTACAACCCCGACGGCAGCCGCAAACAAATCAGCACCCACATCCTGCAAATCGCCAACGAATACTACGCCGCCGCCCGTCCCAAACAGCCGGTGCGCAACAACGAACTGCCGACGCTGGCGCTGGCCGAACGCGGCATTGCCTATCTCGAACTGCGCCTGACCGACATCAACCCCGAAGACCCCTGCGGCATCAGCCCCGCCCAACTCTGCGTCCTCGAAACCTACCTGCTCTACTGCATATTGAACCCCGAAGGGGCGCAGAACCACGCCGCGCGCGACGAAAACAGCCACAACCGCCTGCGCACCGCCTGCTGCGGCCTGAGCGAGGGCTTCACCCTCAAACAGACACGCCACGACCGCCCCATCCAGGACGCCGCCCTCGAACTGCTCGTCGCCATGCAGCCCATCGCCGCGCGTCTCGATGCCGAACGCGGCGGCAGCGCGAGCAGTGACGCCCTCGCCGCCCTCACCCGCGAAGTCGCAGACAAAACCCACCTGCCCTACCGCGCCCAGGCGGGCAACCGCGAAGGCTTCCTCGCTTACCACCTCACTTGGCGTGACAAACACCACGCCACCCTGCACCAGCCCCTGCCAGAAGCAGAACAGACCGCGCTTGCCGCCCAGGCCGCCGCCAGCCTGCGCGCGCAAGCGGACATCGAAGCCCGCCCGCAGGCGGATTTTGAGACCTACCTGCGCGAACACTTCGCCCCGCTGCAACGGCTGCTGGACTGAGCGGCGGCAAACCGCCGCTTGCCAGACCCGGTATTTCCGCCGCCCGGCGGCCTCCATGCGTACGGCGGCGCTACAACGCAGAGACGTTGCCCGCAGCGTCTCTGCACAATCCGGTAACCGCGCCGCTTGACGCAGCACCGGCGCACACACGCCCGCAAACCCTCAAAAAACCGCAGAACAAACCCTAACCACATCATAATTGCCCAAACCACAGCAAAACCCTACACTTCCCCTGCTCCAGACCTATCCGGAATCCCATGAAAAACACCGCACAAAACCGGCTAACCAAAATACTTGCCTTCATCGCCGTCATCTGGCTGCTCATCGCCCTGGCCGCGCCCTCCTTCCTGGCTCCGGAAATCGAAAAACAGACCCGGACCTTCTTCAAAAGCGCCGACATCGACCGCCTGCGCGACAAAGGCATCGAACTCAGCCTGGAAAACTACCGGCGCAGCTACTTCAGCAGCAGCGCCGACATCCGCCTCAGCATCCGCCCGTTCAGCGGCCAGCCGACCTGGTACAGCACCACCCTGCACGCCCGCATCAACCACGCGCCGCTGGTCAACAGCGGCCTCAACCTGTTCAGCGCCAGCCTGACCAACAGCGAAACCGACGGCAGCCTCGCCGCCTACATCCCCGACGGCCACCTGCACATCAAGGCCGGCCTCGCCGCCCTCGGCCAGTTGCACCAGACCATCCGCATAGAAAAAAACGAAACCCCCAATCTCAGCAGCGAAGGCATCAGCCTCAGCTGGCACAGCCACATCCGCCACCCCGACCAGGGCAACGGCGAATGGCTGCTCGGCACCCAGCAATGGCAAAAAAACGGCACCCGCCTCGACATCGCACGCAGCGGCGGCACCTACCGCAGCGACGGCGACACCCTGCGCCTGAACGCCGCCCAGCTCAACCTCGGCTACACCAACGCCGCGCAGCAGCAACAAGACATCGTCCTCTACAACCTGCAAGGCAACCTGACCCGCGAAGAACGCCGCTACACCGTGGAAGACCTCACCATCAAAAGCAAAAACGCGGCGGGCGTCACGCAAACCCAGCGCCTGCAACAAACCCTCATCACCGCCTTCCGCCGCGACAACGGCAGCCTGCGCAACCTCGAAGCCCAGGGCACCGTCACCTCCGACCTGCCGCTGCTCAAAGCATTCAGCGGCGACCGCCTCTATCTCTCGCTGCAACAAGAATCCGACGGCAACCGCCTCATCCTCACCAGCAACAAAGACCAGGCCACCCACCTGAGCGGCAGCCTGCTTTTCCCGCTGCTCTTCCCGCCGCCATACAGCACCGCGCAACTGAACGGCACCCGTGGCGAATTCCTCCTTTACGGCGATTACGCCAAACAAAGCGGCCTGCTGCCCGTGCTGGCGCTGGCTCTCGGCAATGACCGCCTGCGCGCCGACACGGGCGGCAACTACCCGCTGCAAGTGGACATCAACGGCAACGAAATCCGCGTCAACGGCAAAACCGTCGCCCTGCTGCACTGACCTGAAAGACACCGCCCCTGAAAAAACGCCGCCTATCACCGGGCGGCATTTTGCCTGCGCCATGCGGCATAAACACAGAACCCACCAAACGGCATAAACTGAGCCCGTTAAGCGGTCATGCAGGAAGGTTTTATCGCGTACGGAGGCGCCCGATAAAAAAGCAGGCTTGCGCCTGCTTTTTTGCGTTACTCCCCGCGCCGGCCTTTCGGCGGGCTGGGCTGGATGTTCATCCGCATCGCCTGGTTCTTGGTGAGGAAGGCGATGCTCCAGTCGTAAGTGGCGGCGACGCGGTTCTTGAAGGTAACGAGGGCGAGGATGTGGACCACGACCCAGATGAACCAGGCGACGACGCCATGCACGCTGCGCCCGCCCGGCAGGTCGGCGACGGCGGAGAGGCGGCCGATCATCGCCATGTCGCCCTTGTGCTTGTAGGTGAAGGGTTTGTCTTCGCGTCCGAAGTATTTGCCGAGGTATTTGCCCTGCGCTTTCGCCACCTGCCCCAGTTGCGGGTGTCCCTGCGGGTAGTCGGGGTCGCCTTCGACCAGGGCGCAGTCGCCGACGGCATAGACGTTTTCCAACCCCTGCACGCGCAGTTGCCGGTCCACGCGCAGGCGGTTGCCGCGCCCGTAGCAGCTTTCCGGGATGCCCGCGAGTTTCACCGCCGTTACCCCCGCCGTCCAGATGAGGCTTTTCGCGGCGATGGTGGTGCCGCTTTTCAGGGTGATGGTCTGGCCGTCGTAGGCGGTAACGGCATCGTTATAGATGATGTCCGCGCCGAGTTTTTGCAGGGATTCGGCGGTGTAGCGCTGCGAGGCTTCGCGCATCGGCGGCAGCAGGACGGGATCGGCGGTTACGAGGGTGAGGCGGCCGTGATCGCCTTCGAGTTCGGGGTAGTCCTTGTTGAAGATGTCGCGCCGCATTTCGGCGAGGATGCCGGTCAGCTCGACGCCGCTGGCACCGCCGCCCGCGACGACGAGGTGCAGGTAGGGCGCGCGCGCGTTTTTGTCGATGCTGCACGCCTCTTCGAGCTGACGCAGGATGGCGTTGCGGATGGCGAGCGCGTCGCCGAGGGTTTTCATGGTGTAGGCATTCTGCTCGACTTCGCGGTTGCCGAAGTAGTTCGGCTGGCAGCCGTGGGCGATGATGAGGGTGTCGTATTCGGCACTGCCGCCCTGTTCGAGGAAGACGTGGCGCGCGTTGCAGTCCACACGGGTGACGGTGCCCTTGCGGAAGCGCACGCGCGGGTGGCGGTTGAAGAGTTTGCGGAAGGGGTAGCTGATGTCCGACGGCGACATGAATCCGGCGGCGACCTGGTAGATGAGCGGCGGGAAGAAGTTGTAGTTGTTTTTGTCGATGAGGGTGATGCTGTAAGCGGGGTTGCGACCAAGATCGCGGGCGATGTTCACGCCGGCAAAGCCGCCGCCGATGATGACGATTTTTTTCATGCTGTCCTTACAGGGTTAGTGGAGGGGCGCGGATTATAGGGCGTCGCGGCGCGTCTGTACTTCTTTTGCATCAAGCGGCACGGTGGCGGATGATTTCGATGATGGCGGGCAGGATGGAGATGACGATGGTGGCGGCGAGGACGAGGGTCAGGTTCTGTTTGACCACGGGATGCTGACCGAAAGCATAGCCCGCATAAGCAAAGAGCATGACCCAGGCGATGCCGCCGATGATGTTGTAGCGCAGGAAGCGGCGGTAATGCATATGCCCCATGCCGGCGACGAAAGGCGCGAAGGTGCGCACGATGGGGACGAAGCGGGCGATGATGATGGTCTTGCCGCCGTGTTTTGCATAGAAGTCTTCGGTGCGGTGCAGATATTCGCGGCGGAAGAGGCGCGAGTCGGGGTTGGCGAAGAGGCGCGCGCCGAGATGTTTGCCGATGGCGAAGTTGGCGGCATCGCCCAGCACGGCGGCGGCGATGAGCAGCAGCACCAGCAGATGAATGTCCATCTCGCCGAGGGCGGCGATGCTGCCGGCGGCGAAAAGCAGCGAATCGCCGGGCAGGACGGGGGTAACGACGAGGCCGGTCTCGCAGAAGATGATGAGGAAGAGGATGGCGTAGATGAGGGTGCCGTAGCGGGCGCTGATCTCGCCGAGATGACGGTCGATGTGCAGGACGAAATCGAGGATGGGGCCGAGCACGCCGCCGATGTGCAGGAGGAAGAGGAAGGCGAGGAGGACGGCGAGGGCGCAGGCGGTGAGGAGCAGGGCTTTGGGATGCATGGTTGTCTTGGCGCGGAAACGGGGGGGCGGGCAGTATAGCGGCCGGCGCCGCGCGCACACACCGCAAGCGGGCGCAAAAAAGCCGCCGGTGCTGGCGCGACCGGCGGAACCTGTTGTTTTTTCGGTAGATAAAACGCCAGGGAGGAAAAATTATGGCAGCAGGTGGTCGTCCGAACCTTCGTTGATGCTTTCAAAGAGGAAGGTGGACATGTAGCGTTCGCTGCCGTCCGGCAACATGGCGAGGATGACCGAGCCTTCCGGAGCCTGTTGCGCGAATTGCAGCGCGGCATTGAAGGTGGCACCGCCGGAGATGCCGGTGAGGATGCCTTCCTGGGCGGCCAGCGCCAGAGCGGTGTCGCGCGATTCTTCGTCGCCGACCGGGATGAGGTAGTCGTAGATGTTCTGGTTCATCGTCCCGGCAATGAAGTCCGGCGTCCAGCCCTGGATTTTGTGCGGGCCCCATTCTTTGCCGGCGAGCAGTTGCGCGTTGACCGGTTCGGTGGCGACGATTTTCAGATCAGGCCGTGCGGCTTTCAGCACTTCGCCGGTGCCGCTGATGGTGCCGCCGGTGCCATAGCCGCTGACGAAGTAGTCGAGGCGTTCGCCGGCGAAGTCGCGCAGGATTTCGGCAGCGGTGGTTTCGCGGTGGTACTGCGGGTTGGCGGGATTTTCAAACTGGTCGGCAAGGAACCAGCCGTTCTTGTCGGCAAGTTCTTTGGCGACGCGCACCATGCCCACGCCGCGTTCGGCTGCGGGGGTGAGGATGACTTTACCGCCGAAGCTGCGGATAAGTTTGCGCCGTTCGACGGAGAAGGTTTCGGTCATCACCGCGACGAAGGGATAGCCTTTGGCGGCGCAGACCATCGCCAGCGCGATGCCGGTGTTGCCGGAAGTGGCTTCGACCACGGTTTGCCCCGGTTTCAGCACGCCACGGCGTTCGGCGTCGTTGATGACGGCGTAGGCAAGGCGGTCTTTGACGGAGCCGCCGGGGTTGCGCGATTCGGTTTTGACGTAGAGCTGAACGTTTTTCGGCGCGAGGCGGTTGATGCGGATAATCGGGGTGTTGCCGATGGTGTCGAGTACGGAGTTGTATTTCATGGAGGTATTCCTGTCTGGTTTGTGGACGGGGCGCATGGTAATGCGGCGGCACGGGCTTAGGAAATAGCACTTTGCCATCGCACCATGCGTTTTGGTTATAACGCTTTTTGCGCCTGCAAGGTAAGATGCCGTCCCGATTTTTTCTTGTTTGGTACGAAAGCTGCTTGTGTCAGGTCAGGCAGTGTTCAGGTAATCTTCATGAAGTTAAAACAGTTAGAGTGCATCGCCACGGTGGCGCAGTCGGGTTACAACGTGACGGCGGCGGCGGAAAAGCTGCACATGTCGCAACCGGCGGTGAGCAAGCACATCAGGGCTTTTGAGGAGATGCTCGGCCTGCCGGTTTTCCGGCGCAACAGCAAGGCGTTCGTCGGCCTGACCGACATCGGCGAAGCGATCATGCCCGACATTGAGCGCGTCATGGCTTCCGTCGAAAACATCCTCAACCTCAGCCTGCACCACAACGTCGCCGCGCTGACCCAGCTCACCATCGCCACCACACACACCCTCTCGCACTACCGCCTGGTGCAAATCCTGCCCGCCATGCAGCACGAATACCCGAAGCTGCCGATGAACCTCATCGAAGGCACCAACACGCAAATCCTGCAAATGGTGCAGGAACGCGATACCGACTTCGGCTGGTTTTCCGCGAGCGACCTCACCCCGTACAGCCTGCAACTGCGCGGCCTCTTCATGCTGCCGGCGGAAAGCTGGACCTCCGTCGCTGTCGCCCCGCGCGAGCACACAATCAACCGCAAACCCTTCGAGGGGCTGACCAGCCTCGCGCCGCACCCGCTCATCACCTACATCACCTCGCACAAGGAACCCTCGGCGCTGGTGCGGGCAATGGCGGGACGGGGGCTGGCCGCCCGCGTCGTCCTCACCTCGCGCAATGCCGAGATGATCAAAAACTACGTCCGCCAGGGCCTCGGCATTGGCGTCATTGCCGACATGGCCTACGACCCCGAACGCGACAGCGACCTCGTCATGTACCCGCTTGACCGCTGGATGCCGCTCTTCAACACCTACCTCGTCTGGCACGGCGACCTGCGCCTGCGCGCCTATCACTACGACTTCATTGACCGCATCGTGCCGGGGGCGACCCGCGATGCCGTCGAAAACTATGTCCGCCACCAGCAAAGCATCAACGGAGGAGAACAGGGATGGTCAATTTAGACCTTGTACAACTGCGCCGCGACATCCGCGCCGCACGCCGCGCCGTGCCAGGCGCCGAACGCGCGCGCATCAGCCATGAGACCGCTGCCACCGTGTACTGCTGGCTGCAAGCGCACTCCGAACTGCGCCACATCGCCACCTACCTCTCCATGCCCGAAGAAATCGACACCGCCCCCATCAACCGTCTGCTGTGGCAAAACGGCTACCGCCTCTACCTGCCCCATGTCGAAGGCAGGGGCAAACCGCTCATCTGGTATCCCTACACCCAAACCACCCCGCTTGTCCCCGACAGCGCCGGTATCCCCACCCCCGATCCCGCCGCCGCGCCCGCCATCGCCGCGCTTGACCTTGACGCCGTCATCACCCCGCTGGTCGCCCACGATCCGCGCGGCACCCGCCTCGGTATGGGCGGCGGGTTTTACGACCGTACCTTTCAGCGTAAAATGCCGCGCACCCGCCCGTGGCTTATCGGCATTGCCTACCCTTGTCAAGCAGTAGCGCACCTGCCACGCCGCGCTTGGGATGTCCCGCTTGACGCGCTCGCCAGCGCCTCCACCCTACACACCTACGAACAGGAACACTCATGACAAAAGAACACCGCGACCTCACCCGTATCAGCCACCACACCAAAATTGTCGCCACCATCGGCCCGGCCAGCAGTGACGAAGAAACCCTCGAACACATGATCCGCGTCGGTCTGAACGTTGTCCGCTTCAACTTCAGCCACGGTGATGCTGCCTTCCACGGCGAAAACGCCCGCAAAGTCCGCGAAGCCTCAAAACGTGCCGGTCGCGAAGTTGCCATCATCGCCGACCTGCAAGGCCCGAAAATCCGCGTCGGCCTCATCGAAGGCGGCAAAATGGAACTCAAACGCGGCGACAGCCTCATCCTCGACGCCGCCTACGAAGGTGAAGGCAAAAACCTGCGCGTCGGCCTCGACTACCGCGACCTGCCGAAAGACGTCAAAGCGGGCGATGTGCTGCTGCTCGACGACGGCCTGCTCACCCTCAAAGTCGACAAAGTCATCGGCGAAGAAGTCCACACCACCGTGCAAAACCCCGCCGTCCTCAAATCGCGCAAAGGCATCAACAAACAGGGCGGCGGCCTCACCGCCCCGGCGCTCACCGAAAAAGACTACCGGGACCTCAAAACCGCCGTCGCCATCGGCGCCGACTACATCGCCGTCAGCTTCGTCAAATCCGCCGCCGACCTCGAACTCGCGCGCCAGCTCATCAGCCAGGCCGAAGGCAGCGGCAGCATCCTGCCCGGCATCATCTCCAAAATCGAACGCGTCGAAGCCATCGAAAACCTCGAAGAAATCGTCCTTGCCAGCGACGGCGTCATGGTCGCGCGCGGCGATCTGGCGGTCGAAGTTGGCAACCCCGCCGTGCCCGCCCTGCAAAAACACATCATCAAAACCGCGCGCCGCCTGCGCCGCTTCTCCATCACCGCTACGCAAATGATGGAAAGCATGATCACCAACCCCGTGCCGACCCGCGCCGAAGTCTCCGACGTCGCCAACGCCGTGCTCGACGGCACCGACGCCGTCATGCTCAGCGCCGAATCCGCCGCCGGCAACTACCCCTTTGAAACCGTGCGCACCATGGCACAAATCTGCGCCGCCGCCGAGCAGGCACAAAGCGGCACCGCCTTCGACTCGCACCGACTCGAAGAAATCCCGGTCGAACGCATCGACCAGGGCATCGCCAACAGTGCCGTCTTCAGCGCGGAAATCCTCGGCGCCAAAGCCATTGTCACCCTCACCGAAAGCGGTACCACCCCGTTCCAGATCAGCCGCTTCGGCATCAACATGCCCATCCACGCGCTGACCCCAAGCCTCGCCGTACAACGCAAAATGGCAATCTACCGCAGCGTCCGCCCGAACCGCCTCGACACCAGCAAAGACCACAACGAAGCCATCCGCGAAGCCGAAGAATATCTCGTACAACGCCGCCAGCTGAAGAGCGGGGATCTCTACGTCATCACCAGTGGTGCCATCGGCATCAGCGGCGGCACCGACACCCTGCAAATCCGCCGCGCCCGCTAACCCCATGAAAAAACAGACTATCCTAACCCTTGCCGCCATCCTTGCGATGGCGGCAAACCCATCCGCCGCCGACACGCCCGCTGCTACCGCTGCCGTCGGCGAAAACAAACCCGCCACTGCCCCGGCAAACAGCGCAGCCCAAGAAAAAACCGCCGCTGACACATCCGCTGCAAGCGAAAACAAAACAGCGGCCGCCACCGGCGACAGCAAAACCGCCGCCAACCCGCTGGCCGACCTCGAATACAGCGACAGCAAAGAATGCCACCTGAAAATGCCGGACAGCGGCAAGCCGCTGCCCGTCATCCACGCCCTGCTCGCCTCGCGCGGCATGAACAGCAACAACCAGGCACAACTGCTCATCGCCCTCGGCACCGCAATCGCCAACGGCTGCGACATCAACGAACCCGACGCCGCCGGCCTGCAACCGCTGAACGCCGCCATCCTCTTCAACGATGCGGAAGCGGTGCAAATGCTGCTGGAAAAAGGTGCCGACCCCTATAGCCCTATCCACAAAGCGGACAGCCCGATCGACGGCATGAACAGCTTCCAATTCCTTGAAAAAATCCGGGAAAAAGAAAAAGCACGCAAAAACGGCAGCCCGCGCGATTACAGCGCTGTCGCCGCCGCCCTGCAACAATACCGCTGAACGGGCGGCGCCAATAGCGGGCATGTTTCCGGATGACTTACGGCTTCTTGGCTATTTGACTGTATTTCCGGCGGAGCGGGGCCGCCGTGTTTCCTTTGTTAATCAGGGCATAAGGCGTATCTGCGCGCTTGTTGCTATCCATCAATAAATTTGCAAAGACCCTAATGGCACTATCGCCGCTATCCGCTGACCGGGCGATGCGGCGATATGGCGGTAGCTTCATCTGCCGTTGATGTGTGTGCCGGGTCAGCGGTTTGCCATCAATACGCGCAAACTGCCGCTTGGCGGCGGGGCTGTCCCGTTTCCTGTGTCGATGCGGTAATGAACGGCGGGGCAGGCGGCTTTACCTGCTGCCGGTGTGATGCCGGGGCCGGTGCTCCGGCAACTATTGATGTGCCTTCGACCCGAATTATTTCCAGTCGGCCTCGCTTTCAACCGGGACGCCGTTTTTTTCCAGCCAGGTGCGGACTTTTTTACCGAAGGCTTCTTTGTGCGGGTAGGGGAAAAAATCGCGCTGGAAGGTGTTGCCGAGGTCGTCTTTGGCGCGCGGGTCAACGCCCATTTGCAGGAAGCGCCACAGGTCGTCGTGAGCATGGATGAGCGCGGCCTGGTGCAGTAGGGTGCGACCATCTTTCGCTTTGGCGTGGATGTCCGCCCCGGCTTTGAGCAGCAGATCGATGTTTTTGCTGGTTTCCCCCCAGCCGGTGGCGCCAAAGAGCGGGGTTTCGCCGAGGACGTTGCGTACGTTCGGGTCACCGCCGTGTGCCAGCAGGGTTTCCAGATACCACGGGTCGTGGACGATGGCGCCGAAGTGCATCGGGGTGTCGCGCATCGGGCCGAGGAAGTTGGGGTCGGCGCCAACTTCCAGCAGGGTGGTTACCGCACGTTTGTTGCCTTCTTTGATCGCCCAGTCCAGCAAGGACAGTTCTTTGTGGATGGCGTTCGGATTTGCGCCCTGCTTGATGAGTTCGCGGCAGCGCGCGCTGTCGCCCGCTTTGGCGGCAGTAAACAGCGCCTGATCCTGTGCGGATGCTTCGGCTTGAGGGGTGGGATTCACGGGGCGGGCGAGGACGGCGGCAATCTCCGGTGGGGCAGTGAGCGGGGTGCCGACGGCTTCGTTATCCGCCGTTGCGGCAAGCGGGGCGGCGAGGATGGCGAGGGTAAGGGCATATTTTTTCATGGGGTTTCTCCGTTAGCGGATACGCATCCGTCCGTCGCTGACTTTCACCTGATCAGCGGGGGATTTTAAGGATGCTTTCCAGATTGCGTTTGGCGGCGGCCTGCAACTGCGCATCGGTGCTGCCGTTATCCTGATAGTGTTTGGTGCCGGCAATCCTCTGCACATCAGCATCTTTACGATCTTTGATGGGGATGGCCGCAAACGTAGCGGGATATTCGCAGGATGTCATCGAAGTGGCCGGCGATGCTGTTGTAATCGCGGTTAAAGGCGGCTTAACCGTTAAGCGGCAGGGTCGGGTTATCAAGCGGGCGGGTACGGCATTATTTTATTTCCAGTTCGCTTTGCTCTCGACAGGGATACCGTTTTTTTCCAGCCAGGTGCGTATTTTTTTACCGGTTTTTTCGTCGTGCGGGCGACCAAAGAAGCTGCGCTGGAAGGTATAGCCCCGGCTGTCTTTGGCGCGCGGGTCAACGCCCATTTGCAGGAAGCGCCACAGGTCGTCATGCGCGTGGATAACCGCGGCCTGGTGCAGCAGGGTACGGCCGTCTTTCGCCTTGGCGTGGATGTCTGCCCCGGCTTTGAGCAGCAGGTCGATGTTTTTGCTGGTTTCCCCCCAGCCGATGGCGCGAAAGAGCGGGGTTTCGCCGAGTCTGTTACGTGCGTTCGGGTCGCCGCCGTGTGCCAACAGGGTTTGCAGATACCACGGGTCAGGGACGATGGCACCGAAGTGCACCGCCGTATCGCGTTTATCGCCGAGGTAGTTGGGGTCGGCGCCAACTTCCAGCAGGGTGGTTACCGCACGTTTGTTGCCTTCTTTGATCGCCCAGTCCAGCAAGGACAGTTCTTTGTGGATGGCGTTCGGATTTGCGCCCTGCTTGATGAGTTCGCGGCAGCGCGCGCTGTCGCCCGCTTTGGCGGCAGTAAACAGCGCCTGATCCTGCGCGGATGCTTCGGCTTTGGGGGCGGGATTCACGGGGCGGGCGAGGACGGCGGCAATCTCCGGCGGGGCAGTGAGCGGGGTGCCGACAGCTTCGTTATCTGCCGTTGCAGCAAGCGGGGCGGCAAGGAGGGCGAGGATGAGCAAGGGTCTTTTCATGGGGTTTCCTTGATGGACAAAGGTCGGTGCGAGGCGAGGCATTGATGATGTCAAAAGCGCTGCCTTCGGTATTTTCCGCAGGGCGTCCAAACCGGAAGGGTGGAGCCAAGGCAGCTTCATGCGTATTCCAATTGTCCCCTTTCGCCAAAGGGAGAAAGGGGGAACGGTCAGCGGGCAATCAGTTGACCGTTTTCGAGGACAACGCGGTCAACGGGGACCTTGAAGTAGTTTTCGAGGGCGGACCCGGCGGCACTTTTCAGGAAGGCGTACTGTCCTGCGAGGCTTTTGTCCTGATGGTGACCGTGCAGCACCATCGCGGCATAGGAACCTGCCATGATCATATTGATGTATTTCTCTTTATCGGCGGCGGCATAGTCCTCCGGATGTTCGCGCACAAGGCGGTCGTACTGGGCGATGACGCTTTTCATACCGGCATCTGCGGCGTCATCCAGCGGCAAGTCGTGATAGACGAGGTAATTGTTGAAAAGGAAGGCACCGAGTGCCGCACCAAAAGTATGCGGATGATTGGCTTCGAAGGCGGTGAAGCTCTTTTTCAGCGCAACGGCCCATTGCGCACCGTCACCCGGCATACCGTTGGTGAAGGCGGCAATGGCGCGGTCCAGTTCTGCCGGGCTGACATCGTAGGCTTCGGCTGTCCGCGCAGTACCGGCGAAGACGGCGGCAATCTCCGGCGGCGCAGTGAGCGGGGTGCCGACGGCTTCGTTATCCGCATTGGCAACAAGCGGGGTGGCGAGGATGGCGAGGGTAAAAACTTGTTTTTTCATGGGGTTTCTCCGTTAGCGGATACGCATCCGTCCGTCGCTGACTTTCACCTGATCAGCGGGGACTTTAAGGATGCTTTCCAGATTGCGTTTGGCGGCAGCCTGTAACTGCGCGTCGGTAGTGCCGTTGTCCTGATAGTGTTTGGTGCCGGCAATCATCTGCATGCCGAGCATCACCATCTGCACATAGGCGTCTTTGCGGTATTGGGCGGGGATGGCCGCAAATGTGGCGGGATGTGCGCGCATGGCGTCATCAAAGTGAGCGACGATGCTGTTGTAATCGCGGTTGAAGGCGGCTTCGTCGTTGAGCGGTAGATCGTGATAGGCGACATAGCTGCCATAGAGGAAGGTGCCGAGCGCGCCGCCCATGGTGCGGCGGTTGTCGCTGTCGTCTTCGTAGTAGGCAAAGAGCTGCTTGTACATCTCTTGCGCGGCAGCCTGCCCGGCGGCGGGGTAGAGGGCGGCGAGTTCGCCCGCAACGCGATCCACATCATCGGCGCCGGCCGTGATGGTGAGGTCAACGGGCTTTGCAGCGGCGGCTTTTTTTGTTTCCTTCGCGGAACCGGTGGCTGTGTCCCCTTCATCATCATAGTCATCATCCATGGCGGCATAGGCGGCGCCGGACAAAGCCATGGTAGATTGCACGTTGAAATCGGGAATGAAAGGCGGGACATAGTCGTACTGGGCCAGCGCGAGCATAGGCAGAGCGACGAAGCCGAGGATGATTTTCTTCATGAGGGTTCTCCGCAGGTTGGGGGAATGTTGCGTTACAGGGCAATAGGCGGATTATACGGATTTTGCAGGAGGCGTACTCTGGACATGCCGGTGATGGTAGTGCCGCTATTCTGTTTGTTATCAAGGTATTGTCAAACCCGGAGCGCCGGGTAAGCACTTGGTAATGGCGGCGGCTGCCCCCGCAAGCGGGGTATCGCCGCGTCAGTCGGCAAACTGCGGGTTGTCGCAGAGGTCGGAGATGAGGCAGGCAGTGCAGCGCGGTTTGCGCGCCACGCAGACATAGCGGCCGTGCAGGATGAGCCAGTGGTGCGCATCCAGCAGGTATTCGGGCGGGACGCGCCGCATCAGGCCGTCTTCGACGGCGCGCACGTTTTTGCCCGGCGCGATGCCGGTGCGGTTGGCGACGCGGAAGATGTGGGTATCCACCGCCATCACGGGTTGGCGGTAGGCGGTATTGAGGATGACGTTGGCGGTTTTACGCCCGACGCCGGGCAGTTTTTCCAGTGCGGCACGGTCGGCAGGGACTTCGCCGTGGTAGTCGTCAACGAGGATACGGCAGGTTTTGAGGATGTTCGCCGCTTTGCTGTTGTAGAGGCCGATGGTTTTGATGTAGTCCTTCAAGCCGTCTTCGCCGAGGGCGAGGATGGCGGCGGCGGTGTTGGCGACAGGGAAGAGGCGGCGCGTGGCTTTGTTCACGCCTTTGTCGGTCGCCTGCGCGGAGAGGATGACGGCGATGAGCAGCTCGAAGGTGCTGCTGTATTCGAGTTCGGTGGTCGGCTGCGGATTTTCGGCTTTGAAGCGGCGGAAGCATTCGGCGATAGCAGCGGGGGTCATGGTGTGCTCGTGAGTGGTATGGCGTCAGGCGGGTCAACCGCGCACTTTTTGCCGCTGCGCCCAAGCGATGGCAGTCGTGATGGCGGCGCGGGCTTGCGGGCTGTTTCGCCAGCAGGTGCTGCCGGTGAGGTAGGCACCGTGGGCGAGGATGTCGTCCACGTCGGCTTCCGCGAGGGCGGGAATGTCGTCCAGCCCATTTGTGATACCAATTCCAGAAATTAAGCTGGCAAGGCGGCGCGCCGCAGACAGTATGTTTACCAACACAGCCAGATTATTTTCTGGGATTGGTATGAGGCGTTGGATGATGGTTTTGCCGATTTCCTTTTCGGCGAGCAGGCTTTTTTCTTGTGCTGGGGTGAAGGGCATCAGGAGACTCCGAAGAAGCGGCGGGTGTTGGCCAGGGTTTGCGCGGCAAGGGCGGCGGGGTCTTCGTCGCGGCAGCGTGCGACTTCGTGCAGGACTGCCGGCAGGTAGCGCGGTTCGTTGACGCGCGGCAGGGGGTTGAGGGTTTTCGGGGTGAGGTAGGGCGCGTCGGTTTCGAGCATGAGGCGGTCGGCGGGGATGTGGCACACGGTGTCGCGCAGTTCGGCACCACGTTCGGGATCGCAGATCCAGCCGGTGATGCCGATGTAGAGGCCGCGCTCTGTCATCGCTTCCATTTGTGCGCGTGTGCCGGTGAAGCAGTGCCAGACGGCACCGGCGAGTTCGGGCAGGGCGTCGCCGAGGATGGCGGTGAAGTCGGCGTAGGCGGCGCGTTCGTGCAGGAAGACGGGTTTTTGTACGGTTTTGGCGATGGCGAGCTGGTCGGTGAAGCAGCGGCGCTGGTTGTCGCGCCGCGCGAGGTTGCGGTGGTAGTCCAGCCCCATTTCGCCGACGGCAACGCAGCGCGTTTCGCGGGCGAGGGTTTGCAGGAGCAGGCGGTGCGCGGGGGCGTGCCAGTCGTCGGCATGGTGCGGGTGGTAACCGGCGGTGGCGTAGAGTTCGCTGTGGCGGTTGGCGAGTTCGAGCGCGGTCTGGTTGCTGGCGGCGTCGCTGCCGGTGATGATCTGCGCGATGACGCCTGCCTCTTGCGCTTCGGCAAGGATGCGGTCGAGATGCGGCAAGAGGCGTTTGCTGGCGAGGTTACAGCCGATGTCGATAAGCTTCACAGGCGTATCAGCAGGTAAACGAAGGCGATGACGCAGAGGATGATGATGGCAAAGGTGCCCCAGTGCTGCGGCGCGTTGCGCGAGCGTTCCATCAGGGCGCGGTAGCCGCCGCTGGCGACCATGCGGTAAGCGATGAAGATGACGGCAGCAGCCATGGCGATCAATCCGATTTGATTCCAGTCCATACGGTATTTCCTCTGTAAAATGGGGCTTTCATTGTATCTGATTGGGGGTTCCCATGCCGTTTGTGGACGTTTCGCCCGTAGGGCAGCATTTTATGAATTTTTCCCGGCCTCTTGCTCTGTCGCTGGTCGCGCGCGAGGGTGATTTATTGTCGTTTTTGCTGGTGTACGGCTTTGGCGAATACCGCTTTACGGCGGATACGGCGCGCCATGATTGTCTGCACGATATGCAGGCGATGCTGGATACGCTTGCGGGCGGTGGTGATTGTGCCGAGGCGCTGTTTGTCGATGATGCCGGGCAGGTGCGCCTGCTGGTGCAGGGCGAGGGCGATGTATTGACCTTCGCCTGCTATGCCGATGGCGAGCTGCTGCCGTGGTTACAGGGCGAGGCCGGGCGCAAGGCGTTTACCGCCATACTGCGCGCGTTGCTAGCGTGAGGATGACGATGGCTACTTCCTGGCAGCGCGGTATCGCGATTCTCACGGGGATTTATGTGTCCCGGATGTTGGGGCTGTTTATGGTCTTCCCCGTCTTTTCCCTCTACGCCAGCGAGCTTGCCGGCGCAAACAAGACGCTGGTCGGTGTCGCGCTCGGCATTTACGGCCTCAGCCAGGGCTTGCTGCAACTGCCCTGCGGTTGGCTGTCCGACCGTTTCGGGCGCAAGCCGGTCATTGCCGCAGGATTGCTTTTGTTCGTCTCAGGCAGCCTGCTCGCGGCGACGGCGACGACCATCACCATGATGATTGCCGCCCGCGCAGTGCAGGGCATGGGCGCGATTGCCGCCGTTACCTTGGCCTATGCGACCGACATCACCCCCGGCGAAAAACTCGGCAAAGTGATGGCCATCCTCGGCGGCAGCATCGGCATGGCCTTCGTGCTGTCGCTGATTATCGGACCGCTGGTTGCCGCCTGGATTGGCGTCGCCGGACTCTTTTACCTGATTGCGCTGATTGCAGGCCTCGCCCTCGTCGCCGGCCTGCGCCTGCCGCCCGTCGCCGCCCGCCGGGCCGCGCCTGCCGCCGGGGGCGGTTACGACAAGCGGCAACTGGCGCAAGCGGCGGCATCCATCTTCTTCCTGCACGCCGTCTTCACCGCCACCTTCCTCGTCCTGCCGCCGCTTTTGGTGGAAGCGGGCATCGCCAAAGCGAACCACTGGTGGCTGTACCTGCCCGCGAATCTCGTCGCCCTCTGCTTCATGCGCGTCAAGGCGACGCCGCACCCGCTCAACTTCGGCATCAGCTACCTGCTGCTTGCCGTCGGCACCGGCCTGCTCGCCATGCCGTTTGGCCTGTGGTGGCTGCTCTTCGCCCTCAGCGTTTACTTCATCGCCTTCTACCGCCTCGAAACCGGCCTGCCGCACTGGGTGGCGCACATTGCCTCGGCGGAGGCACGCGGGCGGGCGATGGGCTTCTATTCCAGCGCGCAATTCCTCGGCAGCTTCTGCGGCGGCGCGGTGGCGGGCCGCCTGTGGCACGACCTGCCGCCGGCGACCGTCCTCCTGCCGCTGGTCACCGCCTGCGCCTGCGCCGCGCTCCTTTTGCTGAAAATCGGCAAAACCACTACACTACGCGCCGCAAAACACGGCAATACTTGATTAACAATTAACCCAACAGGACACATAAATGGCAGGCGTCAACAAAGTCATCATCATCGGAAACCTCGGCAACGACCCGGACATGCGCTACATGCCGAGCGGCGACGCAATGGCAAACATCTCCATCGCCACCTCGGAAAACTGGACCGACCGCAACACCGGCGAAAAACGCGAAAAAACCGAATGGCACCGCGTCGTCGCCTTCCGCAAACTGGCGGAAATCATCGGCCAGTACTGCAAAAAAGGCAGCAAAATCTATATCGAAGGCAAACTGCAAACCCGCAAATGGACCGATCAGAGCGGACAAACCCGCTACACCACCGAAATCATCGCCGACCAGATGCAAATGCTGGACAGCCGCAACAGCGGCGGCGACTGGGGCGGCCAGGGACAGGATTATGGCAACCGTGGCAGCGGTCAGGGTGGTTACAACCACGCCAACCGTGGCAGCGGCAATCCGGACGACGGGCACGACGGCTATCCCGACTACGACGGCGGCAGCAGTCCGCGCAACCCCATGCCGAACAGACCCGTCCCGCCGCAAAACGACGGCGGCGGCATCGGCGGTCCGGCGATCGACCAAGACACCTTCGACGACGACATCCCCTTCTGAGCCTTTCCCCAAAACCGCGCCCGGCGCGGTTTTTTACTGCGCGCCCGCCGGGCGGCGTGACTACCGGGCTCATCAAACGCACCAAACACTGCCTCAACCATGACCTACCGCATCATCCTCTTCGACTTCGACGGCACCCTTGCCGACAGCGCCCAATGCAGCATCCTCGCCACCCGGGCCGCCTTCGCCGCGCACCACCTGCCCGTGCCGGATGCCGCTGCCATCGTGCATAGCATGGGCATCCCCATTGAAACCGCTTTCCGCAGCCTCGGCGCGGCAGCGCTGAGTGACGCCGCCTACGCCGCGTTGCTGGCAGACTTCCGCCGCTATTACGGCGACTACACTGCCGACCACATCCGCCTCTTCCCCGGCATCCCCGCCCTGCTCGCCACCCTCAAAGCGCAGCACAAAACCCTCGCCATCGTCAGCAGCAAACGGATTGCCCGCCTGCGCGACAACAGCGCCCGGCTCGGCATTGACGGCTACATCGACGCCTGCATCGGCTCGGACCAGGTGACGCACTACAAACCGCATCCTGACAGCGTCCGCGTCGCCCTTGCCGCCCTCGGTTACCACGGCGCACCCGAAGCCGTCATCACCGTCGGCGACGCGACAGGCGACATCCGCATGGGACAAGCCGCCGGCATCCGCACCTGCGCCGTCACTTGGGGCGCACATGGCGCCGCCGCCCTGCGCGCCGCCGCCCCCGACTATCTCGCCGACAGCGTCGCCGCCCTGCAACGCATCCTCAGCGCATGACCCTCACCATCCTCTGCCAGGACGAACACCTCGGTGTCGTCAACAAACCGGTGGGCATCCCCGCTCCCTCGGCCCGTCCAGCAAGCCATGCGGCAATTCGAGCGGACCCATCAGGTCAAGGGCTTCGCAAGCAGACCATAGATGTGCATGATGCCGGCAGTGGTGCGGGTGCGACAGGGCATAAGCGCGAAAGTCTTTTTGTTACGCTGTTTCCCCAAGCGGCTTGGTATTGTTTTGGGTGAATTTCCCTATGTTTTCGTGGAAAATAGGCAAAAAAAGAGCTTGCATCCTTGCGAGCCGGTACCTATGTATCTTCCTGATGGCGTGTATTATACATACAACAATCCGGATAACAAGTTTTTAATCATCTGTTCCCCTCAAATCTATCACGAGAATTTCCGAACGCGAGCCGAGGCGCAGCGGCACGCCCCAAAAGCCGTAGCCGGAGGAGACGAAGACGTCCTTTCCTGCAATCTTTTCATGCCCGTAAGCGAGGCGGTACACCGCATCCGCAATGAAATTGGCGGGGAAAATCTGCCCGTTGTGGGTGTGCCCGGACACCTGCATATCCATCGCCGTCTGCACATTGGCGGCAATATCGCCGGGGCGGTGGTCGAGGACGATGATGGGCAGGTCGCGGCGCACCCCGTCGAGCAGGGCAGCAAGCGGCGGGCGGTCTTCGTGCATATCGTCATCGCGGCCGGCCAGCACCAGGCGGTCGGCGACGACCACTGTTTCATCACGCAAGAGATGCACGCCGCTGTCGCGCAGTGCCTGCGCGTTTTCCGTGACGTCGCCGTAGAACTCGTGGTTGCCGAGGGTGGCATAGACGCCGAGCGGCGCGCGCAGCGCCTGCAAATGCGCTTGCATGTTCTCGGCGCGGAAAGCGGCGGTGTTGTCGTTAATTACGTCGCCCGGCAGGAGGATAATGTCCACCTCTTCCTGCGTCATCAGCGCGGCGAGGCGGTCCAGTTCGCGCGCGCCGTAGAAGAAATGGCTGCCGAGGTGGATGTCGGCGGCGACACCGACGCGCAGCGGCACCATCGCCTTCGGCAGGGTGATTTGATAGTGGCGCACCACCGTCGCATTGGCGTTAAAGAAGCCCCAGGCGAAGAGCGCGACGAAACCCGTCGGCAGGAACGCGCGAAAAAATAGTGCCGCCCGCTGCGGGTGGAAGACCTTTATCAGGCGGTAGAGCGGATAGGCGGCAACCGCCACCATGAACCACAGCCACAGCAGCGCCATCACCCAGGCATGGACGATAAAAAGTGCGGGGACGAGGCGGGTCATCGCCGCGAGCAGCAGCCCGTCGCCGCAGAGGAACACCGCCAACGTCAGGCGGCGGGGGCGGTCGCGCAGGAGAAAACGCAGCGAGCGGGCGAACACCCACAGCAGCAGTTGCATCACGCCAAAAACCAGCACGACAAAAAACCAGCGCGGCATAGACAAATCCTCTTGCTAAAATGGCGCGCCATCATACGCGAAACCACGGAGACAACCATGACCTTCACCCCCATTCACGCCGACGGCGCCTGCCACGCGCACGACCCGGCCACCCAAGGCTTCACCTACAACCACACCATGCTGCGCGTGAAAGACCCGGCCAAATCGCTGGACTTCTACACCCGCATCCTCGGCATGACCCTGGTACGCAAAAGCGACTACGCGGGTGGCAAGTTCAGCCTCTACTTCCTCGTCATGCCGCGCGACGGCGAGACCATCCCCGCCGACGAAACCGAACGCCGCCGCTGGATTGCGCGGCAAAGCGGCGTCCTCGAACTCACCCACAACTGGGGCACGGAAGCCGATCCCGCCTTTCACTACCACAACGGCAACAACGAACCGCGCGGCTACGGGCACATCTGCATCAGCGTGCCGGACTTCGACGCCGCCATCCGCTGGTTCGACGCCAACCATGTCCACTACCAGAAACGCCCGGAAGAAGGGACGATGCACGACATCGCCTTCCTCAAAGACCCGGACGGCTACTGGGTGGAAATCATCAAGGGCTGACCAAAGAAAAACCACCGCTTGCGGTGGTTTTTCATTTCTTCCCAATCTGCCTGTCCTCGCGCGGGCGCTGCCGTCATATCGGCGCTTCTTCCCCGCCTACCGCCCCGCAACCCCGTACCGCCGCCGGTACTCCTGCATCGCGGGCAGGTAAGCGGTGAGGCGCGGATCGTTGCCGACAAATTGCAGCAAGTCGTCGAGGGTGACGACGGATGTCGCCGTGAGGTTTTCATCTTGCGCGAGACGCGACAGAGCCGAGCCGCCGCCGTCCACCGTTTCCTGACGGTCAAGAGCGACGATGACCGCCACGGGTTGTGCTTGGGCAGCGCGCAAGACAGCGAGCGATTCGCGGATGGCAGTGCCGGCGGTCAAAACATCATCCAGAATCAACACCCGTTTACCGGCAAGCGGTGCGCCAACGAGCGAACCGCCCTCGCCGTGATCTTTCGCTTCCTTACGGTTGAACGCCCACGGCAGCGACAGGCCGTGTTCGGCGAAGAGTACCACTGCCACCGCCGCTACCAGCGGGATGCCTTTATACGCCGGGCCGTAGAGCACGTCGAAAGTTATCCCTTCTTCCCGCAGGTGCAGGATGGCCGCTGCATAAGCCTGCGCTAACACGGTGAGCGCCTCGCCGTCGCAAAACGCGCCCGCGTTGAAGAAATACGGGCTTTGCCGCCCCGATTTCAGGGTAAATTCACCGAAGCGCAATGCCTCAGCGGCAAGCGCCGAGGCTAAAAATCTTTTTTGATATACTGCCAGCATCTAGCACCTCAAAGCCTAAAAAACATGTATAAAATCATAACCTTCAATGCCAACGGCATCCGTTCGGCGGCGCGCAAGGGATTCTTCCGCTGGCTGGCCGAACAGGACGCCGATGCCGTCTGCATTCAGGAAACCAAAGCGCAGGAAAACCAGCTCAAGGACGACCCCATGTACTACCCGCTCGCGCACAATTACTATCACGACGCCGAAAAGAAGGGATACAGCGGCGTCGCATTGTACCTGAAACACCCACCGCAGACGGTTCGCCACGGCATCGGCTGGGCGGAAATCGATTGTGAAGGGCGCTACCTCGAAGCGGTGTACCCCACGCACAGCATCATCAGCCTTTACATGCATTCCGGCACCAGCGGCGACGAACGCCAGCAGAAAAAAGAAGCCTTCATGGCCAAATTCGCGCCGTGGCTGCAAGCACGGGCGCAGGCGGGCGAGCGCCTCATCCTCTGCGGCGACATCAACATCGCCCACACCGAAAAAGACCTGAAAAACTGGAAAGGCAACCTGAAAAACAGCGGCTTCCTGCCACAAGAACGCCAATGGCTGACCGATCTCTTCGCCGGCGACTACCGCGATGCCTTCCGCCTTGTCAACAACGAAGAACACCAGTACACCTGGTGGAGCCAGCGTGGCAACGCCCGCGCCAACAACGTCGGCTGGCGCATTGACTACCACATCATCAGCGCCAACCTTGCTGACCTGGTAGAAAGCGCCAGCATCTACACCGCCGAGCCCTTTTCCGATCACGCCCCGCTGACCATCACCTACCTCGACCTCGCCTGACCATGCGCCGTTTCATCCTCGTCCTGTTCCTCACCCTCGCTGCCACCCTCATCCGCGCGCAAGGCCTCGATAACGCCGGCAACGCCCCCAGTGCCGCCCAGCTTGACCAGCTCGAACAAGCCATCAATGCCAACGAAGCCCGCAACCGTGACTGGCTGCGTGACCTGGACGGACTCGACGAAGACAGCCTGCCCGCCACCATCAGCGAAAACAACCTCGCCGCTATCCGCGTCGCCCTCGAACAAACACAAAGCGACCTCACCACCCTCACTAACACGCAGAACACCGTCAACCAAGAGATCGAAACCGCGCGCAAACGCAGCGACGCCCTCTCTGCCCTCTTGCAAAAACAATCCAACCCGCTGCTCGACAGCGACGACGGCCACAGCGCGCAGACCCGCGAACAACTCGCCCTCAGCCAGCGCCACCTGCAACTGCTGCAACGACAAAAACACATCCTCGCCCAGACCGAAACCATCGGCAACCGCCAGAAAGCCCTGCTCGAAGCCCGCTACCAGCGCTACAACGAACGCTACCTCGAAACCCGCCAGACCACTGCCGACCAGACCCACAGCGACCGCCTCACCCAACTGCAAGCCCGCCGCCAGGAACTCAACGATCGCCTCGACCACAACAAACCCGACCGCAACACGCGTCTTGACCACAACAACGAACTCGCCCTCATCAACACCCAAATCTATTACACCCAGATCGAAAACGAACTGCTTGCCCAGGAAGCCCGCCTGCAAGAAATCCAGTATGCAGACCTCACCAGCCTCTCGCTCGAACGCATCGACCGCATCCGCGCCGAACTCGCCGCCGCACAAGCCCGCCTTGATGCCCTTACCCCGCAAATCGACAACGACCAGCACCTCATCAGCCAGCAGAACGAACTCTACACCCGCCAGCGCGGCACCCCGCTGGATGCCAACAAAACCCGCCAACAAGCCGTTAACAACCAATACCAGCAACTCAAAACCCTCATCAATAACAACACCCTCAGCCTCAAAACCAGCCGCGACATCGCCGACCGCCAATACAGCCAGCTCGCCAAAGCCCAACTCACCCAGCAATACCGCTTCGGTGGCGACCCCGCCGCCCTGGCGCAGCACGGCGCCGCCTTCCTCAAAAGCGCGGGCGCCTTCCTCGGCCAATACATCGTCGCCGTCGAAACCCTCTACCACAGCCTGCGCACCCTGCCCACCCTCAAATGGCTCACCATCGCCAGCGCCGCTATCGGCTTTATCGCCGCCACCATCGCCATCATCAACCTGATGAACCGCGCCATCCGCCGCTACGCCGGACAAAAACGCCTCACCTTCCCGGCGCGCCTGCTCTACTTCCTCAGCAAAATGCTGAAAAACAACCTGCCCTACCTCACCGCTTACAGCATCATCCACATCACCATCCGCACCAGCGGCATCACCGCGCCCGCCTCCGACATGCTCGCCCTCATCCCGGCGCTTCTGCTCTTCAACACCATCCCCTACTACGCCGCGCGCAACCTCATCCATACCGAACTCATCGCCGCCCCGGAAAAACAGCGCATCATCCGCCCCACCATCATCTACGCCGCCGTCGGCAGCCTGCTCTACGGCCTCGTCTGCATGGCCGAATGGATACTGGACGAGCAAGTCATCACCGACACCTACCGCTGGATCTTCGCCCTCTACAACCTCCTCGCCGCCGTGCCCATCTGGCGCGCCACCAGCCGCAGCATCGCCCACATGAACGGCTACTACCGCGACCAGCCCAGCTACCGCAGCCTGCGCCTGCTCATCCGCACCATCCCGCTCGGCGTCGCCGCCTTCGGCATCGTCGGTACCCTCGGCTACCTCAACCTCGCCTGGAACATCGCCCGCCACCTCCTCATCTTCGTCCTCTACGCCAGCCTGTGGATCGCCTTCACCGCGCTGCTCAAAGACAGCGCCCGCCGCGCCAAACACTACGCCCTGCGCCACACCACAAACGGCGTCTTCTGGGCGCAAGACATCATCAACCCGGCGAACACCATCCTCACCTACGCCAGCCTCATCCTGCTCCTGCGACTCCTGCAATACAGCTACGGCTGGAACGAACACACCCCCGTCATCCAGGAAACCCTGACCCTGCTCAACACCCCCATCGCCAAAAACGACAGCCACCTCACCCTGCTCAACATCCTGCTGATGGGCATCCTCATCTACATCATCTACCGCATCGGCGGCTGGATAAAATCCCTCAGCTACCGCTGGATCTACGGCAAAATCGCCGACCTCGGCATCCGCAACAGCCTCGCTGTCTTCAGCCAGTACGCCGCCGTCACCCTCGGCTTCTTCCTGGCGCTGCGCGTCATCGGCATCGACCTCACCGCCTTCACCGTCTTCGCCGGTGCGCTCGGTGTTGGAATCGGTTTCGGCATGCAGACCATCGCCAACAACTTCATCAGCGGTATCCTCCTACTCATCGAACGCCCGCTGCGCAACGGCGACATCATCACCGTCGGCAACTACGAAGGCACCGTCGAACGCATCGGCATGCGCTCACTGACCATCACCACCTTCGACAACGAAAGCGTCATCCTGCCGAACTCCGACTTCGTCACCAGCGCCTTCAAAAACTGGTCGCACCAGGACCCCATCACCCGCACCGTGCTCTACCTCGACCTCGGCTACCGCCACGACCCCGAACACACCCGCCAACTCCTGCTGGCGACCCTGCGCGAACTTGCCGAAGAAGGACACATCGTGGACAGCAACGAACACGACTACGGCGTCTTTGCCTACGACTACTCCGACCGGGGCATCACCTACCGCGTGCAATACCACGTCCACATGCAAAACCACCACCGCCTGACCAGCCGCCACCTCGTTATCGAACGGCTGTGGCAGACCTGCCGCATACACGGCATCGACATCGCCTACCCGAAACGCGACAACTACTACCCGCTGGAAACCGACCAGCCTGCGCACCTGCCCGCGCCACGCAAACCGGCGTAGCAGAGAACCGCCATGCCCCCGGACACCATCCTGCTGCGCACCACCGCCGACCTGCTCGCCGCCAGCGGCAGACTGCTGCCATACAACCTGCTCCTCGTCGCCGTTGCCGCCTGGCGGGCAGACGGCATCCCGGCCGTGCTGCTATGGACCACCCTGCTGCTTACCAGCGCATGGCTGCACTGGCGCATCGCCTTCGATGCCGCCATCTTCCGCCGCTGGGCGGCGTACGGTGCGGGCACGGCGGCGTTCGACGCGGCACTGGCGGTACTGCACCTGCGCCGCAAGCGCCACACCGCCCCGCTTGCCGCCAGCTGCCACGGTGCCGCGCGCCTGTGCAAACAGCTCCTGCTGCTGACAGCGCTGCAAGCCGCCGCCACCGCGTGGCTTGCAGGCATCCGCTGACCCCCGGCGCGCAGAGCGGATACGGGCGCAAAGCCGCCGCCACACGCGGATGAACAACAGCCCCCATTTCTTGGGACCGGGATGGCACTCCCGCCAAGCGGGGCAGATACGGCTTCCGCGTGCCGTCAATGCAAAAAGCGGGCTTGCGCCCGCTTTTAGTTTCTGCCGCGTTCAGTGCCGGAAGTGGCGGATGCCGGTGAAGAGCATGGCGATGTCGTGTGCATCAGCGGCGGCGATGACTTCGCTGTCGCGCACGGAGCCGCCCGGCTGGATGATGGCGCGCACTCCCGCTTTGGCGGCGGCATCCACGCCGTCGCGGAAGGGGAAGAAGGCATCGCTCGCCAGCACGCTGCCGTGCGGGTCGAGCCCTTCGCTTTCGGCTTTGAGCACGGCGATTTGCGAGGCGAAAACGCGGCTGGTCTGCCCCGCGCCGATGCCGATGGTCGCGCCGTCGCGCGCCAGCACGATGGCGTTCGATTTGACGGCTTTGACGATTTGCCAGGCGAAGAGCAGGTCGCGCAGTTCTTCGTGGCTAGGTTCGCGCGCGGTAACGATGTGCAGGTCGGCGCGGCTGAGGGTGCCTTTGTCCCATTCTTGCACGAGCAGGCCGCCGTGCAGGCTGGTGAGCTGCCAGTCGCGTTCTTTGTGGCCTTCGCTTTTGATTTCGAGGACGCGGATGTTGGGTTTTTGCGCCAGCACGTGCAGGGCGTCGTCGTCGTAAGCGGGGGCGAGCAGCACTTCGACGAACTGGCGGCTGATGATTTCGCGCGCGGTTTCGCCGTCCAGCCCCCGGTTGAAGGCGATGATGCCGCCGAAGGCGGAGGTGGCGTCACAGCGGTGCGCGGCGTTGTAGGCGGCGAGGACGTTCTCGCCCAATGCCGCGCCGCAGGGATTGGCGTGTTTGACGATGACGCAGGCGGGCTGTTCCTGGAAGCTGATGACGGTTTGCAGCGCGGTGTCGGCGTCGGCGAGGTTGTTGTAGGACAGCGCCTTGCCCTGGATTTGTCTGGCGGTGGCCAGCGTCGCCCCGGCAGGTTTGCGCGGGGTGTAGAAGGCGGCGCGCTGGTGCGGGTTTTCGCCGTAGCGCAGGGTACTGTGCAGCTGGTAGTCGGCGTGGAAGTGGGTGGGGAAGGTGTCGCCGTCGCCGACGCCGAACTCGCGCGCGAAGTGGTTGGCGATGGCGCGGTCATAGTCGGCGGTGTGGTCGAAGGCTTTGGCCATCAGGCGGCTGCGCAGTGGCAGGTCGAAGGCGCCGCGCTCGATGGCGGTGATGACTTCGGGGTAGTCGGCGGGGCTGACGACAACGCCGACCGAGGTGTAATTCTTCGCCGCCGCGCGCACCAGCGCCGGGCCGCCGATGTCGATGTTTTCCACGGCGTCGTCCAGGGTCACGTCGGGCTTGTCCACGGTTTCGCGGAAGGGGTAGAGGTTGACGATGACGAGGTCGATCGGCGCAATGCCGTGTTCGAGCATCACCGCTTCGTCCAGCCCGCGCCGGCCGAGAATGCCGCCGTGAATGGCGGGATGCAGGGTCTTCACCCGCCCCGCCATCATTTCCGGGAAACCGGTATGCTCGCTCACGTCCTTGACGGCCAGCCCCGCCTCGCGCAGCGCCTGCGCCGTGCCGCCGGTCGAGAGGATTTCCACCCCGCAGGCGGCGAGTCGCGTGGCAAACTCGGCCACGCCGCTTTTGTCGGATACGCTGATAAGGGCGCGACGCGGCACGATGACAGTCATATGAATCTCCCGTAACTGAAAGCGCCGTATCCTACCAAAAGCCCATAGCGGGCAACAGGGCAGCCCAAAGCAAACGCGCTTTGTTAAAATGCCGCCATTCCACACCGTTAACGATTAAAGGCCCCGCGTGTCGCCCTTCCGAATCCTCTGCCTGCCCGCCCTGCTGTTTTTCTTCCTGCCGGTGCATGCCCTGCAATGCGTCGCCGACCCGCTTGCCGTCTTCACCGAACTGGGCGGCGACCCCAACGACAAACAGGTGCACGTCCACGCCGACAACTCCGCAGGCGACTACACCCGCGCCGATTTCGCCGGCTCCGTGGAAATGCACCAGGGCGACAAACACCTCTTCGCCCCCGAACTCACCTACCGCCACGAAGAAGGCAAAGCCGACCTCGAACGCGGCGGCATCCTCTCCAACAGCCAGGCCGCCGTCGAAGGCAGCAAAGGCCGCTACGACAGCGAAGCCGAAACCGCCACCTTCGCAGAAGCCGAATACTACATCCGGGGCAAACAGCAGGCCGCCGTCGGCTCCGCGCAAAACGCCCGCCTCGACCGCAAAAACAACCGCGACGACTTCGACAACGTTACCTGGACCACCTGCACCCGCCTGCACCCCGCCTGGCACCTGCGCGCCCGCACCCTCATGCTCGATCACAACCGCGAGCGCGGCGTCGCCCGCGACATGACCCTGCGCATCGGCAAAATCCCGATCTTCTACCTGCCCTACTTCTCCTTCCCCATCACCTCGGCGCGGCAGAGCGGCTTCCTCATCCCCTCGCTCGGCAGCAGCGAAGAGCGCGGCTTTGAAGTCAGCATCCCCTACTACTGGAACATCGCGCCGGATCAGGACGCCACCTTCACCCTGCGCCCCATGACCAAGCGCGGCGTCATGATTGACGGCGAATACCGCTTCCTCGGCAAAAAACAGGAAGGCACCCTCTACGCCAGCCTGCTGCCGCACGACCGGCAAACCGGCGAAAACCGCTGGAGCTGGCGCGCCACCCACCAATACCGCTTCAACGACGCATGGCACACCGACCTTTTGCAACAGCGCGTCTCCGACGTGGACTACGCTGACGACCTCAGCACCGACTTCACCCTCTACGACGACTGGTACCTCGAAAGCCACGCCACCCTCTACGGCGACACCCGCTACGGCAACCTCATGCTGCGCGGACAAAAATACCAGCGCATCGACAGCAACGTCAGCGAAACGGACAAACCCTACGCCCGCCTGCCGCAGCTTACCTACAACAACACCCTGCAACACGGCAACTGGCGCTACGATTTCAACGCCGAAGCCGTGCGCTTCCACAAAGACCACCTCGGCAGCGCCAACCGCCTGAGCGGCGACGCCGCCGTCGCCTACCGCCTCGAAGCCCCCTACGGCTACCTCGAACCCAAAGCCAGTGCGAACCTCGCCTACTACGACTTCGGCAGCCGCAAAGACAAACAGACCCTCGCCAGAACACACACCACCCGCGCCCTGCCAACCCTCTCCATCGACGGCAAACTCAACTTCGAGCGCGACATCCACTGGCGTGGCGAAGGCTGGACGCAAACCCTCGAACCGCGCCTCTACTACCTCTACACCCCCTACAAAGACCAAAGCGACATCCCCGACTTCGACACCGACGAACGCAGCCTCTCCTGGAACTGGCTCTTCGCCCGCAACCGCTTCGTCGGTACCGACCGCATCGGCGATGCCAATCAGCTCACCACCGCCGTCAGCAGCAGCTTCTACCGCGACCGCGACGGACAAGAAAAAATGCGCCTCTCGCTGGGGCAAATCCAGTACTTCCGCGACCGCCGCGTCCAGCTCAACGACAACCGCGTGGACAAACAGGGCAGATCCGTCCTCGTCGGCGAAGGGCTGTATCAAATCGACAACCACTGGCGGCTCTACGGCCTCGGCTTCTGGGACACCCAAAAACACAAAAACGAACGCGACGTGCTGAGCCTCGACTACCGCCTCGACAACGACCGCTTCGTGAACCTCAGCCACCACTACACACGCGGCGACTATAACCAGACCACCCTCGCCGCCGTGTGGCGCATCAACCCCCAATGGCGCACCTTCTACCGCCAGGACTACTCCAACACCCACCACCGCCTCTTCAACAACATCATCGGCCTCGAATACAACGACTGCTGCTGGGCGTGGCGCCTCGCCGGCAGACGCTACCGCGACCACCCGACAGACAGCAAAACCCACGACGCCATCTACCTCGAATTCGTCCTGAAAGGACTCGGCAACATGGGCAACCGCTCAGGACGGATGCTCAAAGACCAAATCCACGGCTTCACCCCCCTCCCGGAGGAAAAAGAACTATGAAACACACCCTCGCCCTCGCCGCCGCCCTGGCCATCGCCAACAGCAGCAGCGCGCAAAACCTCAATTTCGGCCCGGCAGGTGCCCCACCACAAAGCCAACCCATCGACGAAATCGGTCTCGTCGTCAACGACGAAGCCATCACCCGCCGCCAGCTCGCGCAAGAAATTGAAGCCGAGCGGCGCAGCGTCCCCAAGGGCCTAGACATCCCCGAGGCCGCCCTGCAAAAACAACTGCTCGAACGCGTCATCATGAACCACATCCTCAGCCAGATCGAAAAACGCGTCGGCCTCGACATCAGCGACGAAGAAGTAAACGCTGCCATCGCGCAAATCGCCAACCGCAACCGTCTCAGTGAAAAAGCCCTCTACGCCCAGGCACAAAAAGACACCGGACTTGACCGCGAGGCCTTCCGCGCACAAATCCGCAAAACCCTCGCCCAGGACCAGATGAAAGAAGGCATGGTCGGCGCAGACATTACCATCAGCGACCAGCAAGTGGACGACTACCTCGCCAAACTTGCGCGCGAACAGGGCAGCACCATGCACATCCAGGATCTGCTCATCCCGCTGCCTGCTGGCGACGCCAAGACTCGTGCGGCTGCCGTGGACGAAAAAATCCGCGAAGTCGCGCGCGCCCTGCAAGAAAACGGCCAGAACCTTGGCCAGGCTGCCGCCCGCGTCAGCGGTGCCCGTTTCAACGACCTGGGCAACCTCAACCTCGCCACCATCCCGCCCCGCTTTGCACGCGCGCTGGCCAAACTCGGCGCGGGCGACACCGTCGAAAGCCCGGTAGTGGATGACGACGGTATGCACTTCCTCAAAGTCGTTGCTAAACACAATGCCGGCGAAAATTACACCCTGAACGAAGCCGATGTGTCGCACATCCTGCTGCGCACCAACGATGGCCGCGACGACGCCACCCAAAAAAACCGCATTGACGCCATCTACCGCGAACTGCAAGGCGGCGCGGACTTCGCCGCCCTCGCCCGCCGCTACTCCGAAGACGGCCAGAGCGCGGCCAAAGGCGGCGATCTTGGTTGGGTGAGTGGCGAATCACTCGGCAGCGAACTCGCACAGGCCATCGCCAAACTCCCCGACGGCGGCATCAGCAAACCCATCCGCACCCCCTACGGCTACCACATCCTGCTCGTGCGCGGCCACCGCCAGAGCGACAAAAGCGAAGACATGATGCGCCAGCAAATCAAACAGGGCCTGTACAGCAAAGCCATCGAAGAAGCCTGGCAACAACGCCTGCAAGCCCTGCGCCGCGAAGCCTACGTTGACATCCGCTAATCCGCTCTCCCCGCTCAGACGGGGACTTCCACATACCGCCGCCCATGAACAACCATCCCATCCGCGCCGACAAACGCCTCGGCCAGCACTTCCTGCGCGATGACAGCGTTATTGACCGCCTCATCGCCGCCATCCGCCCGCAGCCGGACGACGCCCTGCTCGAAATCGGCCCCGGCCCCGGCGCGCTCACCCTGCCGCTCCTGCGCGCAACCGGCCGCCTTACCGCCGTCGAATACGACAGCCGCCTCATCGCCCCGCTTACCGCCCGCGCCGCGCCGCTCGGCGCATTGCACCTCATCCATGCCGACATCCTCGACATCAACCTTGCCGACATCCCGCCCTATCCCGCCCGCTGGCGGCTCGTCGGCAACCTGCCCTACAACCTCAGCTCGCCCATCCTCTTCCACTGTCTCGCGCAACGCGCGCGCATCGCCGACATGCACTTCATGCTGCAAAAAGAAGTCGTTGACCGCATTACCGCCGCGCCGGGTGGTAAAGACTACGGCCGCCTCAGCCTGATGGCACAACTGTGGTGCGACACCACCGCCCTCTTCACCATCCCGCCCGCCGCCTTCGCGCCGCCGCCGAAGGTCGATAGCGCCATCATCCGCCTCGTGCCGCGCACCACCCCCGCTTGGGTAATCGACGACACAGCGGCATTTGCCGCAACCGTCAGCCGCGCCTTCAACCAGCGGCGCAAAATGCTGCGCCACACCTTCGCCGCCTGGTTCAGCGTGGCCGAACTCGAAGCACTCGGCATTGACCCGACCGCGCGCCCCGAAACCCTCGACGGCGCGGCCTACGCCCGCCTTGCCAACGCCCATTACCACAAGGAACAACACCCATGAGCGAAACCGTCATCATCACCGGCCACAGCCACGGCCTCGGTGCGGCGCTTGCCGCCGCCTGGCTGCAATGCGACGCCCGCGTCCTTGGCATCGCGCGCGGCAACAACCCCGCCCTGGCCGCCACCTACCCGCACACCCTGCAAGAAATCCCCTGCGACCTCGCCAACCCCGTCGCCGTCCTCGCCCTCATCCACAGCACCCCCTTCCGTCACTTCTGTGCAGAGGCCGAACGCCTGTGGCTCTTCAACAACGCCGGCACCGTCGCCCCCTCCGCCCCGCTCGGTGCCCAGGACGACGAACAAATCGTGCTCGCCGTCAACCTCAACATCACCGCCCCCTTCCTGCTCAGCAATGCCGCCGTCAGCGAAGCACGCCGCCCCGACGCCGTCAACATCGTCCACATCGGCAGCGGTGCGGGACGCAAAGCCTACCCCGGCTGGAGCATCTACGGCGCGGGCAAAGCAGCGCTTGACCGCCACGCGGCGAGTGCCGCCAACGAAGAGCACGGTGTGCGCATCATCAGCCTCGCCCCCGGCACCGTCGATACCGCCATGCAGGAAACCATGCGCCGCGACCCCAACTTCCCGCTGCGCGGGCACTTCGCCAAAATCCACGCCGACGGCGGCCTGCAAAACGCCAACGACACCGCGCTGAAAATCCTCGCCTACTGCCTGAGCGAACAATTCGGCACAGAACCCATCGCCGACATCCGCAACATCGAACTGCCGCTATGACGCCAACGCGCAAGCCCCTGCCGGTACGCGCAATAGACGAATGGTTTTGGCAAATAACGTCCGGATTGAAAAATACCGCGAAAGTTCCGCGCCCTCGTCCAAAAACATCTGCCATATAGTCGTTTCCAATGGGAATGAGACAAGGCGGCGCAACACCGTTACGATTTTTTAGATGTTTAACTATACACCTGTGCCGGATAATTCCTGCCCACTTTCCGGGAACCTTCGCGATTAATACCGGACAACAAACAATAACGGGCCGAAACCCACCATACAAAGACCGCTTTATTCCCTAGGCTCGACCTTCACATACGACAAAAGATCCCGCAAATCCGAACAATTGCACGACATATAGTCGAATCGCTGAAAAAAGATAATGACGTAGGACGGACATCAACCCGCCTTAAAAAACATTTTTACGGGCTGGCCTGTCCTGCTTTTTCTTGTCGCTACTGTTGTTTGACGCTTTGGCTATAAAGCACTTTTCCGCTTGCGGAAGCCCGGACATGCCCGATGGCGGAAGGGAAAAATCACGACAAATACCCATGAAGCAGAAGCGATAACAAATATTGTCGGGTACAGAGGAACGGTATAAGTTGAGTCGGTATTGTGCTTGAATAAGAAATCAAGTATTATCTGTCTTTCATTTGCGGAGAGATGGCAGAGTGGTTTAATGCACCGGTCTTGAAAACCGACGAGGGTTCACGCCCTCCCAGGGTTCGAATCCCTGTCTCTCCGCCAACCACGCAAAAACGCCATGTTTCATGGTGTTTTTTTTCGTCCGTATTCGTTCAACGCTTCGAGGAAAAATCCTTGATAAACAAACTTTAATAAAGAATTATCGCTTAATTGCGTTTGTCAAGTTTCACGTTCGTTTAATCCCTTTTTTGAAAAAACGGGGTTCTTTTGGGGTTCATTTCCGCTGGTTACAATCCCGCCGAACCCCTGACTTCCCGCCCCGTGCGACTGACCGAAAAAACCATCAAGAATGCCCCGGCGGGCGAACGCCCCTACAAGCTGTTTGACGGCGGCGGACTGCATCTGTTCATCACCCCGCGCGGCGGCAAATATAGTCGTTTCAAACAGAAATGATACGGTGTTGGCTCGCCTCGCCGTACTATCTGTACTGTCTCCGGCTCGCCGCCTTGTCTCAATCCTATTTGAAACGACTATATCGGCAACAAAACCGTCAGCGGGATACCGCCGCCTGCTATCGTCGGCATCCTGAACCGCCTCGCCGACAGACCCGAGACCAGAACCCGCGTCAAACAGCGCATCAGTGCCGTTTTCGCCTTCGCCATCCAGACCGGCAGGGCGGCCTTGTCTGCCCCGAAAACGGTGCGCAGCGCGCGAAACAACCATCTTTGCTCACTTGGCATCTCTTCATTCATCATCACATGATGTTGTTAAAAATATTTTGCCAACGAACCCTAGGCAAACAGACTTTTGACTTCATCCAGATCAAAAGATTTTTTCTCGTCATCCACGCTGATGATGCTTTCGGCGATGCCGCGTTTCCTTTCCTGCAAAGCGAGGATTTTTTCCTCAATGCTGTCACGACAAATCATGCGGTAAGCCATGACGTGCTTGTTTTGCCCGATGCGGTGGCTGCGATCAATCGCCTGATTCTCAACTGCCGGATTCCACCACGGATCCACAATAAAGACATAATCTGCTTCCGTCAGGTTCAAACCGGTGCCGCCCGCTTTGGTGCTGATGAGGAAAACGCGTATCTCGTCGTTGCCCTGAAAACTGTCCACCCGCGCTTGCCGGTCGCGCGTTTGCCCATCGAGATATTCATAAGGAATCTGCTCTTCCTGCAAGCGGGCTTCAATCAATGCCAGCATTTTCACGAAACTGGAAAAAATCAGGATTTTATGATTCCCCGTTTTTTCCTTGATATTTTCCAAAAGCGTATCAAGTTTCACTGATTCATCGCCATAATCGGCATCATCCAGCAGGGCAGGGCTGTTGCAAATCTGGCGCAGGCGGGTCAGACCTTCCAGAATATACATCTGCGATTTATTGATGCCGTTCTCGCTGATTTTGCTGAGCAGATAATCGCGGTATTCTTTTTTCACCGTTTCATAGACCTTACGCTGTGCCTTATCCATTTCGCAATAAATCACGCTTTCCGTCTTGGGCGGTAGTTCGGTAGCGACCTGTTCCTTGGTACGACGCAAGATAAACGGATTAACAATTTTGGCCAGCAATGCAGCGGCGGCAGTATCCTTGTTTTTATCTACTGCATTAGAAAACTCTTTCTTGAAATGGGCATTGCTGCCGAGTAATCCGGGATTGAGGAAATTAAACTGGGCATAAAGGTCAAACGTATTGTTCTCAATCGGTGTGCCGGTCAAAATCAGGCGGTTATAGGCTTGCAGCAAGCGCACAGCTTTATAGCGTTGCGATTGCGGATTCTTGATAGCCTGACTTTCATCCAGCACGACATAATTAAAGGTATATCCCTTCAAAGTTTCAATATCTTGCGCCAGTGTGCCGTATGTAGCCAGAATCACCTCATAATCCGCAAAGTGTTCGATATATTGCTGCCTGCCTTGTCCGGTAAAATCCAGCAGTTTCAATCCGGGGCAAAATTTCATGATTTCAGCCTGCCAGTTAAAGACCAGCGAAGTGGGGGCAACAATCAAACTGGGGCGGTCAGGTTTCTGTGTTGTTTTCAGATAGTGCAGGAAGGCTATGGTTTGCAGGGTCTTGCCGAGACCCATATCATCGGCGAGGCAGCCGCCTAGGCGGTTTTCATGCAGGAAGGCCAGCCAGTTGAGACCGTATTGCTGATAAGGGCGCAACGTTGCTTTCAGGCCTTTGGCGAGCTTGATATCCGGCTGCGCCGACAAATGTTGCAGGCGCTGTTTGCGCTGATACAGATCCGCCAGAAACGCCGGCTTGTTCTCCAGACTTTCATACAGTTCGTCGATAATGCCGAATTGAAAATTGGAAATGCGCACACGGTCTTTCTTGATCTCCCCCGCCTTGAAATAATGGGCGAAACGGTTGACCCATTCTTCCGGCAACATACCGATAGTGCCGTCATTCAGTTCAATGTAGTTTTGCTTCTTCAAAAAGGCTTTTTGTACATCTTTCAGGCTGACTACCTGATCGCCGTAGGAAATTTCAATATTGAGGTCGAACCAGTCAATGCCGGATTCCACATGAACAGACAGATGGGGTTTGTGCAAATTGTACTGGAACGATTTCAGCTCTTGCGCTCCCAATAAGGAAATATCCATTTCTTTCAGGCGGGCAGCAAAATCAATAAACCAGAAATTCTCGATTAATTGCTCAGGTGCCAGCACATAAGCACCTTGTGCATGCTGGAAATCAGGGTGCAGACTTTCAAAAGCATCAAGAAACTCTCGCTCCGCTTCCTCATTGCGTTTATTGTGATGAAAGCGGCCCTCCTCATCCAGATGCAGGCGCAAGGCCCGGCTATGTACGGGAATCAACTGATCGGCATATTGTGCGGCGGGACGGAACAGCACGGCACCATCCTGCTCGCTGACATACACTTGCCGGGTAAAAGTCAAATCCCCGGCAGAAGGATTCTTGTGTTCGATAAAGTCTTTGCTCTTGATTTCGTAACGCTCGGACAAGGGCGATAGAATCATGGATTGTAATTGGCCGACATTTTTCTTGATAACAGCCATGCTGGGTTGCGCCACACTGCGCAGCACATCGCATGCCGTTTGTACATCAGGATAAAGCACACTTTCGGGCTGGCGATAAATAAAGAACGGGGTAACGCTCTTTTCCAGCATTTTGGGTTGATAAGATTTCTTACCTATTTTGATACGGCTTTCCATGCGATATACTAAATCATCATCCTTGAAGTGATATTCCAGTCCGGCTTTTTCCGAGCCGATAACCATCGGGATGAGACTCTTGCGCGTATAGCCCATATGATATTTGGTCGCCGTATGGGTAAACAGGGGTAAATCGGGGAATTTGTTCAGGAGCTTGTTGAAGAGATTAACAATGTCCGCAACAGCGTCCGTTTTTCCCTGAGCCAAAAATGCTTCATAGCGGCGGGATAAGCGGCGCACAATTGCCCAGATTTCTTGGGTTTCCGATGGCAAGCCTTCGGCAAGCAGGACTTCTTCAAAATTGTATGGATTGACCTCACGAAAATTGGTGGCAAGTTCGCCTTTTTTATTATATTTGCCAACCAACAGGTTAAGATCGTAAATTCTGTCGCTATCCGGATCGATATTAAAGACCAGTGCCGGGCCATATTTTCTTTCCGCCTTTTCAACCATGTTTTCAGGGACAGTTGCGACGCGGGCAAGCGTAAAGTCCGCCGGCAACAGATCAGGTACTTTGCATTTGACACTTAATCCCTGAGCCTCCATTGTAAAATCAAAGAATGCCTGGTAATCATCTTCCAGTGTCAGGTTATAGGCTTTGAGAAATCCGGCAATTTTACGTTCGCGATAATCATCGCTCAGGCAGTCGTCACCCAGATACCTCCGGGCGAAATTAATCGCCTGCAATTGGTGGAAACAGTATTGCCTGTATTGTTTCCTGTTACAGTCGCAGGTCAACGTGACTTCTTGTCCTGTGCTGTCTTTTTGCAGCCCGACATGACAACCGTTATTTCCCCGGTTATAGAAGTCGTTTACTGCGATTTCCCATGCACCGGGCGCAAAGGAATGCACCGCACAGCGGTCATCACGCGTGTCGATATGATGCAAACGAAAGTCTTCCACGATGGCGGCAAAGTCGATGCGAGCATCTGTTACCAGTGGATAATGCAGCAGCGAAGCGGTGGCGTTATTTGTTGATACTGTGGGTGAGGTCAAAATGCCGACTCCTCCGTTGGCATAATCCGACATGATTTGCAGTTGGCGCAATGCGGAGACGATATGCTTGCAAATACCGCCATAATCATAAGGGCAGGTGCAGGATGCGGATAGTGGTTTTTTATCGTTAAAGGTAATGACCTGTTCATAAGTTGCTCCATATGAGCCCCGATAAGAGAATCTTGCTGTATTTTCGTCTTCATCAATCAGTTTGGAGGTGTATTGACTGGCCTTTTTGATACTTTTTAGCCCGGCTTTTTTCGAAATAAATAATTTGATCGCTTCGTATGGCGGATACATGATTTTTCTGAAAAAAAATTTATATAGCGGCAACCGGTGTGTTTCCGGGCAAATATCCGAGATGACTGTCCTGTCCGGGTTGCCCACGTACTCAGCCTGTTTCCTGGAATGGGTATCAGGGTCTGTTGGCCTTCGGTTTGCGCAGCGGATTTCTGCGACAAGAGCGGCAGATGCCGGATTTTGCCCGACACGCCGCCGCCGAGTGTCAACAAACCCTGATGGTGGTCATATGGATGGTGTGGCCGTCAGGCTTCGTAACGCACCGCGATGATTTCCAGCGTTTTGCGCCCGCCGGGGATGGCGACTTCCACCGTCTCGCCCTCTTCTTTGCCGAGCAGGGCGCGGGCGATGGGCGAGGTGTTGGAAAGCAGGCCGCTTTTGATGTCCGCTTCGTCTTCGCCGACAATTTTATAGGTCATTGCTTCGCCGCTGTCGGCATCTTCGAGTTCGACGGTGGTGCCGAAAACGACTTTGCCGTTGCGCGGCAGACTGGCCACGTCGATGACGTGCGCGTTGCTCAGTTTGTGTTCGAGTTCGCGGATGCGCCCTTCGATGAATCCCTGCTGCTCGCGCGCGGCGTGGTACTCGGCATTTTCTTTCAGGTCGCCGTGTTCGCGCGCTTCGGCGATGGCTTCGATGACACGCGGGCGGTCTTCGCTTTTCAGTTTTTCAAGTTCGGCGCGCAATGCCTGCTCGCCTTTTTTGGTCATGGGGATTTTGGCAACCATGGTTTCCTCTGTTGTGCAAGGGTTAAAGGCCGGATGTTCTCACGCCTCACCGCAGCGGTACTGCGGCGAGGCGAAAAAATCATGCGGCGGGGTGATATAAGAAAAAGCCTTGCGACTGCAAGGCTTTTGGTGCGGTGTATTTTACTGGATTACGCGCTCTTCTGCCTGCTGTTTTCCCACATTAGAATAATGCCTCGTCGTTGCCGCGCTTGCCCTGTTTCGGATGACGGAACAGCCGGCCCTTGATGCGTTTGCGCTCGCTGCCGTTGTGCATCCGCGCTTTCCAGGCGAGCATGACTTTCTGCCGCAGGTTTTCCTGCGAGGCCGCCATTTCGCTGACGATACCGATGCCGGAATCAATGCTTGCCTGACGCAGATCGTTGCAGAGTTCGTTCAGGACGGGGTTGTCCTCGACAATGGCATTGATGTCGCTTGCCATGACCGGCTCTTTGCCATAGAAGAGGCGGGCGGCGTTGATGTAGGCCAGCATTTCGTACATAACATCCGCACAGGCGAAGAAGCTGTCTTGCAGCGCCTCACTGCGCGCTTTCTGTTCCAGATAGCGGCGGTAGAGTTTGTCGTATTCCGCCTGGGTGTAAACGGCTTCCCGCTGCTCTTCCGCCGCAGCGGCGGCCTGCACCACCACGGCGGGGTCGATGTCCTGCTGGAGCAGTTGCCAGGCAGGGACGAGCGGGTTGTCAATCTCCGGTTCTTGCATGGATTTCGTGTTTTTTTGTTAATGCGGGATGCGCATTATAGTCCGCCTTGCGGCGTTTGCGGCGCTTCTTCTTGCGCCTTGTCTGCCGCCGCCTGCTGCCGCAGTTTGTCTTCCCAGAAGGTCGCGCCCTTGATGCCGAGCGCCTGCGGGTCGAAGGTATAAACGGGCAGGTTGGCTTTCTGCTGCCGCTCGTAATCGTAGAGGGCGACGATGGTCGGACGGCCAACGGTGAGGAAGATGATGAGCATGCCGATGATATTCAGCCAGGTGGTCATACCGACGCCGATTTCGCCGATATTCCAGATATAGCCCGCGCTGTTGATGGAACCGTAGCCCACCGCCAGCATCGCGCTTATTTTGACGATCAGGGTGGCGTTGCGGCGCAGCCCCAGCTTGTGCGCGAGGTAGATGATGTTGGTCTCGGCGATGTAGTAATAGGCGAGGATGGTGGTGAAGGCGAAGAAGAAGGTCGCAACGGCCACCAGCACCGGCCCGGTGGCACCAAAGACGCTGTGCATCGCTTCCTGGGTGAACGCGGTGGTGTTCGGGTCAATATGCTTCACTGCACCGGCGGCATCGTGCAGATAGGCGACGACGTATTGCGTTTGCGCACCGGCGAAGGTTTCGTTGGCGACGACGTTGTACTGCCCGGTGGTGAGGATAATCAGCGCGGTCGCAGAACACACCAGGAGCGTGGTGATATAGACGGAGAACGCCTGAATCAGCCCCTGCTGCACCGGGTGTTCGACATCGGCGGCGGCGGCGGGGTGCGCACCGGTACCCTGCCCTGCTTCGTTGGAATAAATGCCGCGCTTCACGCCCCAGCCGATGGCCGCGCCGAAGCCCGCTTGAGCGGTAAAGGCGTCGCCGATAATCAGGCCGATCAGGTGCGGTATCTGGGTGAAATTGAGGACGAGGATCAGCAGGGCGAGGCCGATGTAACCGAGCGCCATGAACGGCACCACCACTTCGGCGAAGTTGGCGATGCGCTTGATGCCGCCGAAGATGATGAAACCAAGCAGCACCAGGATGAAGGCGGTGGCGGTAAGGCGGTAGATGCCGATTTCGCCGGCAATGCCGCTGTTGACGGGCGTCCCTTCACCAAGCACCTGCACCACCGCGTTGGTCATGCCGTTTGCCTGCGGGCCGAGCAGGAAGATGCCGCAGGAAATCACGGCGGCGACGGCGAAGAGGATACCGTACCACTTCCAGCCGAGGCAGCGCTCGAAATAATAAGCGGGGCCGCCGATATGCTGGCCGGTGGCGGGGTCACGCGTCTTGTAAATCTGCGCCAGGGTGGATTCGACATAAGCGGTCGCCGCGCCGAAGAAGGCGCCGAGCCACATCCAGAACACCGCGCCGGGTCCGCCGAAACCGATGGCGGCGGCAACACCGGCGATATTGCCGATACCGACCCGCCCGGAGAGCGACACCGTCATCGCCTGAAACGAAGAAATCCCGTGTTCGGACTGCCCGCCCGATCTCAGCAGCAGGCGGCACATCTCACCGAGATGGCGCACCTGCACGAAGCGGGTCATGATGGAATAAAACAGCCCGACGGCCAGAATCAGCCAGATAAAGCCGGGGTTCCAGATAATACCGTTCAACCAGGAAACGGCGGATTCAAGGGAAGAAGCGTGCATGATAAATACCTCTCGGATGATTCCCCGCGACGTGCGGTAACTCAATCTAACACAGAATGAACGAATATCCACAATGTTTGGGACGATAAGAAACGGCCGCCTTGCCGCCTGCGAAGACAGCCGTTGTTTAAGATAGCGTTACCGTTTCCCCCAACCTTCCGGCGACATGAACGATTACGAATCCCTCGCTCTCACCGCTCTGCGCAACGCCATCCGCTCCCTGCAAGAAGCGGTGGACATCGCGGGCGATCACGATTTCATGACACAACAGACCCCGCCCGTGCAACGCACCCTGACCGCCGGGCTCATCCAGAACTTCGAGTTCACCTACGAAATCGCCGTCAAGCTCCTGCGGCGACGACTGGAACGCGACGCCGACAGCCCGGAAGAAATCGATGCCGGCAATTTTCGCGAACTGCTGCGCACCGCCGGCGAAAAAGGTCTGCTGGCAGACGTGGCGGCCTGGTTCGCCCACCGCAAAATGCGCAATATCACCCCGCATACCTACCGGCAAGAAAAAGCCGGGCAGGTTTGCCGCCATATACCCACCTTCCTTGCCGATGCTTACCGGCTCTTGCAGCAACTGGAAGCACGCAATGCCTGAACCCGCCCTCGATATCCGCCCCGAGCACCTGCGCATCGTGCAAGACATCCTGCAAGCACACATCCCGCAGCACACCGTCCGGGCATTTGGCAGCCGCGTCAAGCAGCGGGCCAAACGCTATTCCGATCTCGACCTTGCCATCATCACGGACACCCCGCTGCCGCTTCCCGTGCAGGCTGCTTTGGTTGACGCATTCAGCGAATCCGACCTGCTGTGGAAAGTCGATATCGTTGATTGGGCGAGTACCCATGCCGCCTTCCGCGACATCATCCGGCGGCAGCACATCATCCTGCAACAACCCGCCTGAACCCCGCCCGCCGCCGTATTGACAGGCTACAAGCCCGCCTTATACTGCGCCGCCTTACCCTATACGAAACAAGGCAGAACAACGTGAAAACCGTGGCAATCGGCATCATCGGATACGGCACCGTCGGACAGGGCGTGGTCGAAGTCCTCGCCCGTAACGCGCATGAAATCGAACGGCGCAGCGGCTACCAGTTACAAGTCAAACGCGTCGCCAAGCGGAGCTGGCAAGGCATTGACACCACCGCCCTGCCCTTTGCCTGCGAAACCGACCCTTTTGCCATCGCCCGCGACCCGGACATCGGCATCGTCATCGAACTGGCTGGCGGCGAACACCCTGCCTTCGAACTCATCAAAACCGCCCTCGAACACGGCAAACACGTCATCACTGCCAACAAAGCCCTCATCGCCCGCCATGGCGACACCCTCTTCGCTTTGGCCCGCGAAAAAGGACTGGACCTCACCTTTGAAGCGGCGGTGGCGGGCGGCATCCCCGTCATCAAAGTGCTGCGCGAAGGTATGAGCGGCAACGAAGTCAAACGCGTCGCCGGCATCATCAACGGCACCAGCAACTACATCCTGAGCGAAATGGCGCAGAAAGGGCGCGACTTCGCCGACGTGCTCAAAGAAGCGCAAGCGCTCGGTTACGCCGAAGCCGACCCGTCCTTTGATATCAACGGCACCGACGCTGCGCACAAAATCACCATCCTCGCCTCGCTCGCCTTCGGCATCCCGCTGCAATTCGACAGCGTCCACATCGAAGGCATTGATGCCCTCACCCCGGACGACATCCAGGACGCCGCCGAACTCGGCTACAGCATCAAACACCTCGGTCTCGCCGTGCGCCGCGATAACGGCGTGGAAATCCGCGTTCACCCGACCCTTGTGCCGCAAGACGCGCTGATTGCGAGCGTGAACGGCGTGATGAACGCCGTGCAAATCCAGGGCAACGCCATCGGCAACAGCCTTTACTACGGCCCCGGCGCGGGCAAACTGCCGACCGCCTCGGCGGTTGTCGCCGACCTCATCGACGTCGTGCGCGAGCTCAACCTCAAAGGCGAAGACCGCCTCGCCGAATTCGGCTACAGCCAGGTACTGGACCGCAACACCCTGCCCGTGCTGCCGTCCGAGGACTTCCATAGCGCCTACTACCTGCGCCTGACCGTGGCCGACCGCGCCGGCGTTCTCGCCGACATCACCCGCATCCTCGCCGACAACGGCATCTCCATCAACTCCGTCAGCCAGAAAAACCGCCGCAAACACAACGGCCATATCCCGCTGGTGCTGCTCACGGAAAAAGTCCGCGAAGCCGGGATGAACACCGCCTGCGCCCAACTCGCCGCCCTGTCCGCCGTCTCCGGCGCTGTCAAACGCATCCGCGTCGAAAACTTCGAATAACACAAAACCTTCCCTTCCCCCGCTTGCGGGGGAAATGGCGTAGGGCGATGGGGGCTTACTGCCCTCGCCTGCCATCACCTACGCCTAACGACCACATTCGCCTCGCGCTGAAAAGACCACAGCACACACCCCATGATCACCCCCCGCCCCCTGCGCATTGACACCGCCGCGCTGCCCGCCGACTGGCACCCGCTCGTAAAAAACATCTACGCCGGCCGTCTCAACCATCACGACGAAATCGAAAAACGCCTGCAACACCTGCTGCCGCCGGACAATCTCACCGGTCTCAACGCCGCGCTTGACCGTCTCGACCACGCTATCCGCCACCGCGAGCCTATCCTCGTCTATGGCGACTACGACGTGGACGGCGCGACGGCGACCGCGCTTACCGTGCGCGTCCTGCGCCAACTCGGCGCAGACGTTGCCTGGTTCATCCCCAACCGAAGCGTGCACGGCTACGGCTTCAGCCTCGCCGGACTCGCCGACCTGCCTGATGCAACGCGCCTTATCCTTACCGTGGACAACGGCATCCAGAGCCACGATGCCATCGCCGCTGCCCGTGCGCGCGGTATCGACGTCGTCGTCACCGACCACCACCTGCCCGGTGAAACCCTGCCGCCTGCGAACGCCATCGTTAACCCGAACCGGCGCGACTGCCCCTTTGCCGGCAAACACCTAGCCGGCGTCGGCGTCGCCTTCTACCTGCTGCTTGCCCTGCGCAGCCGCCTGCTTGCGGAGAGCCGCTGGCCGGATACCCTGCGCCTCTCCGACTACCTCGACCTCGTCGCCCTCGGCACCGTCGCCGACCTCGTCCCGCTCGACTACAACAACCGCATCCTCGTCAACCACGGCCTCGCCCGTATCCGCAGTGGTCACGGCAATACCGGCATTAACGCCCTGATGGCGGTCGCCAACCTCGACCCCGCCCGCCTCACCGCGCAAGACATCGCCTTTTCCCTCGCTCCGCGTCTGAACGCACTCGGCCGCCTCGGCGACATGGCCGATGGCGTCGCCCTGCTGCTTGCCGAAGACCGCCAGACCGCACTCGACTACGCGCAACAATGCGACGACCTGAACCGCGACCGCAAAGCACTGGAAAACGAAGCCGTACAAGAAGCCGCGCGGCAAGTCTCACCGGCGCTGCCGCTTGCCGCTGCCTACGATCCCGCCTGGCACGAAGGCATCATCGGCATCCTTGCCGCCCGCCTGAAAAGCCGCTTCGCCCGCCCGGCACTGGTCGCCACCGACAGCGGCGAAACCGGCTGGATCAAAGCCTCGCTGCGCTCCGTCAGTGCCGTGCCGCTGGTGCCGCTCCTGGATAGTGCCGCGCGCGACCTGCCACCTGCCGCCCTGCGCTATGGCGGCCATGCCGCTGCCGCCGGACTCTCCGTGCAGCGCGAACACTATCCGGCGCTCATTGCCGCCATCAACCGCGCCTTTGCCGAACACTACGGCGCGACCGTCCCGCCCGAACCCGTCTATATCGACGGCGAACTGCCCGCGACCCTGCTCAACCTCGACTGGGCGCGCTATCTCGAACGCCTCGAACCCTGGGGTGCGGCATTGCCCGTGCCCGTTTTCGTCAACCCCTTTGAAGTACTGGACTGCCGCCTGCTCGGCAGCGCACATACCCGCCTCGTCCTGCGCGAACTGGACAGCGGCAACATCTATAACGCCTCATGGTTCTTCCATACCGCTGATTACAAAAGCGGCACCCGCCTGCGCATCGTTTACCAACTGCAAGTGAACCGCTTCTACCACGACGAACGCCTTGACCTGCTCGTGCAATACGCCGAAGCGCTATAACCGCTTTCCCATGAAAAAAGCCCCTTTCCGCAAGAAAGGGGCTTCGCTTTCAAGCAGCGCATCAACGCGGCCGCGTCACCTGATACACATGCGATAAATCATAGACCTTATAGCGTCCCGGCTCGCCCCGGCCCTCGCCGGCGTAGCTCAAAATCAGCCCCTGCCGGCGCGCATAATCCGTCCAGCCGATAAACACACCGCTGTGCTCGATGTCGTTATACGAATGGTTGACGTAATACAGCCAGTCGCCCGGCTCCAGCAGCTCCGCCGGGGCATACGGCCCACCGCGCAGCGTGCCGGAAAATAGCGTCTGCCGCCGCTTCGTGGGAATGCCGGCGCGGTCGAAGCCCGCATGCAGATAATCCCAGCAGCCGCCGCGCACGATTTCGCGGTTCTGCACCATCTGCCGCAAGGTGAAGAGCACATTGCGCGCGGGCGGCTCGGCGGTGGTTTCGGCGTTCTCGATAAACGCCTGATAAGCCGAGGCTTCGGCGGTGAGCGGCGGGCGGACGGGCGCGCTGCTGCACCCTGTGGCGAGCAGGCTGAAAATACCCACATAACATACAATGTTCAGCATCAAAGACTCCCTGAAAAGAACCGCATGCCAGCATACCAAAGCCAGTTAGCCGAAAAAACCGCGCGCCTTGCCGCCCTGCTCGCCCCTTTCGCCGCCCCGCCGCCTGCGGTCTATCCCTCGCCGCCAACGGGCTACCGGATGCGCGCGGAATTTCGCGTCTGGCATGATGGGGATGACTGCTACCTTGCCATGACCAATGCCGCCGGAGAACGCGTCCGCTGCGACAATTTCCCGCCTGCCTATGACGCCATCAACCGCCTGATGACGCCGCTTATGGCCGCCATCCGCGAGCGTCCCGCCCTGCGCTACCGCCTCTTTCAGGCCGAATTTCACGCCGCGCAAACGGGTGAGGTGATGGTCAGCCTCGTCTATCATCGCCCGCTGGATGACGCCTGGCAGACGGAAGCACAAACACTCGCCGCTGCGCTCGGCGTCAGCCTTATCGGCCGCGCCCGCAAACAGAAAATCATCCTTGGCCGCGACTTCGTGCAGGAAACCTTCCATGTCGGCGGGCAGGATTTCCATTATCGCCAATACGAAAACAGCTTCAGCCAGCCAAACGCTGCCGTCTGCGCGCAAATGCTCGCCTGGGCCTGGCAGCAGGCGGGCAACCCGCAAGCCGACCTGCTCGAACTCTACTGCGGCAATGGCAACTTCACCCTGCCGCTCGCGAAGCGTTACCGCCGCGTGCTTGCTACCGAAGTGAGCAAGAGCGGCATCCGCGCCCTGCGCGAAAACCTCCTTCTGAATAACTGCACCAATATTGCCGTCGCCCGCCTTTCGGCGGCAGAACTGAGCGAGGCGATGCGCGGCGAACGCCCCTTCCGCCGCTTGCAACAGGACGGCATTGCGCTTGCCGCTTATGACTTCGACACCGTCTTCGTTGACCCGCCACGCGCGGGCATCGACGCGGCGACCCTCGCCCTGCTCTCCCGCTTCCCGCGCATCCTCTACATCTCCTGCAACCCGGCAACGCTTGCCGCCAACCTCGCCGTGCTCAATGCTACGCACCGCATCAGCGCCTGCGCCCTCTTCGACCAGTTCCCCTTCACCCCGCACATCGAAAGCGGCGTCTTGCTGGTGCGCCGTCAGGTGGGATAACGGCAGACAACAGACACCATATGAACGACAACACCTTTATCCTCCTCGACGACGCCCGCGCCAACCGCGCCCGCCTGTATCAAGACCACCGCGCCCGCATCCTGCTATCCGCCGCCCGCCTGGACGAACTGGACGACCTGCTCGCCGACGGCTGGGCGCGCGGCCTGCACGCCACCCTGCGCATCCCCTACGCATTCGGCCACGCCCTGCTCGGCCTTGACGCCCCCGCCGCACCGCTGGCGCTGGACTGGTACGCCGCCCTGCATCACCTGCGCGACGACACCATTGACGCCTGGCTCGCCGCGCAGGACGACGGCACCCCCGCCGGTCTTGCCGACCTGCGCGCCGACACGGACGCCACCGAATACCGCGCAACCATCGCCGCCATCCACGCAGAATTGCGCGCGGGCAACAGCTACCAGATCAACCACACCATCCGCCTGCACGCCGCCGCCTACGGTCAACCCGCCGCCCTCTACCGCCGCCTGCGCGCCCGCCAGCCCGCACCTTACGCCGCCTACGCCCACCATCCCGACGACGGCTACACCCTCTGCCTCTCGCCCGAACTCTATCTCGCCCGCGACGGCGGCCTGCTGCACACCCTGCCGATGAAAGGCACCGCGCCCGCCACAGGCGACGACGCCGTTGACGCGGCCGCCGCTGCGGCGCTTGCTGCCGACCCGAAAAACCGCGCCGAAAACCTGATGATCGTTGACCTCCTGCGCAACGACCTGAGCCGCCTCGCCGTCCCCTACGGCGTCAGCGTCAAACACCCCTTCCATGTCGAGCGGCATGGCCGCGTCCTGCAAATGACCAGCCGCGTCAACGCCCGCCTGCGCCCGCACACCACCGCTGCCGCCATCCTGCGCGCCACCTTCCCCTGCGGCTCCATCACCGGCGCGCCCAAGCACAACACCATGCGCCTCATCCACCGCTTCGAGCGCAGCCCGCGCGGCCTCTACACCGGCGCCCTCGGCTACATCGAACGCGACCGCCTGCGCCTCAACGTCGCCATCCGCACCCTCACCCTGCGCGACGGCGCGGCCACCTTCGGCGTCGGCGGCGGCATCACCATCCTGAGCGACGCCGCCGACGAATACCGCGAATGCCAAACCAAGGCCGCCTTCCTGCACGCCCCGCCCGACTTCGCCCTCTTTGAAACCCTGCGCATCGAAGGCAAACAAGCGCTGTTTTTTGCCGAACACCTCGCACGCCTTGCCGCCAGTGCCGCCACCTTCGCCATCCCCTGCGACACCGCCGCCATCCGCACCGCCGTCAGCCGCCACCTCGCGAACGGACGAGGTCTGCGCCGCTTGAAAATCACCCTGCATCCTGATGGCCGCCACCACATCGAAACGCATCCGCTGGACGAACAGCCGACCACTGTCGCCTGCTGCCTCTACCCCGAAGCACTGCCCGTGCACGACCTGCTGCGCCGCCATAAAACCAGCTACCGCGTCGTGAATGACCGTGCCCTCGCCTACGCCGCCACGCGCGGCGCCTTCGACGCCATCCTCAGCAACACACGCGGCGAACTGCTCGAAGGTAGCCGCAGCAGCCTCATCCTGCGCCTTGACGGCAGCTGGTACACCCCGCCGCTCGCCGCCGACATCCTCCCCGGTGTCATGCGCGCCCGCCTCATTGCCGACCCGTCCCCGCTCGGCGGCGGGATGCTCCGCGAACGCCCCCTCACCACCGCCGACCTCGCCCGCGCGGAGGCCGTCGTCCTCTGCAACAGCCTGCGCGGGGTGATGCGGGTAAACCACATCCGGGAATAACAACCATGACAGACTTCCTCAGCCTCCTTCTGAGATTATTGATGTTTGCCGGACTGTTCGGCTTTGGCCGCCTCATCGTGCACAGCCCGCCGCGCCGCGCCTGCCTCATCATCGTACTGGCGAACCTGCTGCTGCTCGCCTTCCTGCTGGCGGTACAACACAAATTCCACCGCACGCCCTTCGCTTTCGGCACGACCGATTACGCCCTCCTGCTCGTCCTCAACATCAGCGCCTGGCCGTTCCCCATCTGGCGGCATTACCATCCGCAAGAACCCACCCTGTCCTCCCGCGAAACCATCCTTCTGCTGCTGGGCGCGCTGTCCGGCAGCATCGGCATACTCACTGTCGCCGCGATGGGTTGGTGATCCCGAAAGCCGCCGCAGCCGCGCTAATGGCGGCCGCCCGTCCGGCGACACCCGTTTTATCTCCCGGCATCACTCCTGCGGCGGCAGCAGGAACACGCCCGCGTGGGCGAGGTGGACGTAGCCCTCGCGGCGGTCTTCCGCGAATTCTTCCGGTTTGAGGTTGATGAGCAGTTCCTTGCCCTGCCAGTCGGCGACGATTTCCCAGTGGTTGCCCATGTACACCGCGCTCTGGATGGTGCAGTGCTGTGCCGCTTCACCCGTGTCTTTCAGGGTGACGGCTTCGGGGCGGATGCCAACGAGGCAGGCACCATCTTTAATGCCGAAGGCGGCGGCGTCCGGCAGGTCGAAGCTGTAGCCGTTCACGGTGAGGTGGCTGCCGGCGAGTTCGGCAGCGAAGATGCTGGATTCGCCCATGAAGTTGGCGAGGAAAAGCGAGTTGGGGCGCTGGTAGAGTTCGCGCGCGCTCGCTTTTTGCATGATGCGGCCTTTGTCCATGACGATGACCTGATCCGAGACGGCAAAGGCTTCGCTCTGGTCGTGGGTAACGTAGAGCGAGGTGATGCCGAGGCTTTGTTGCAATTCGCGGATTTTTTCGCGCATGCTGCGGCGCAGGTTAGCGTCGAGGTTGGAGAGCGGTTCGTCGAAGAGCAGCACTTTCGGCTTGAGGACGAGGGCACGGGCGAGGGCCACACGTTGTTGTTGACCGCCGGAGATTTGATCGACGTAGCGTTCGCCGAATCCGGCCAAATCCACGAGCGCCAAGGCTTCTTCGATGCGGCGTTTGCGTTCGTCTTTACCGACGTTCAGCATTTTCAGGCCGTAGCCGACATTGTCGGCGATGCTCATGTGCGGGAAGAGCGCGTAGGACTGGAAGACGATGCAGATGTCGCGATGCTGGATGGAGGCTTTGGTGACGTCTTCGCCGTCGATATAGATTTGCCCGGAGGTCGGGCTTTCGAGACCGGAAACGAGGCGCAGGATGGTGGTTTTGCCGCAACCGGAGGGGCCGAGCAGGGTGGTCATGGTGCCGCGCTCGATATTGAGGTCAAGGTTGTCGATGACGACGGCCTTGCCGAAGCGCTTGCTGACGTTTTTCAGGACGAGAAAGGCGTTGTTTTCTGTACTCATGGGAATCTCTTATTGTGCGGGTTGGCGGGCTTTCGAGCGGGCGATGCGGGTGTCGCCGATGATCCAGTCGAAGAAGAGGATGATGCTCATCATGACGACAATCAGGATGGAGCCGTAGGCGATGGCAATGCCGTATTCGCCGTCTTCGACGCGGTTCAGGATGTAGGCCGTCGCGACGCGCGTGTCGGCGGTCACCAGGAAGATGATGGCGCTGACGGTGGTCATGGCTTTCACGAAACTGGTCACAAGTGCCGAGAGCAGCGCAGGCTTCAAGAGCGGCAGAATGATGTAAATGATGGTCTTGAAGGAGCTGCCTTTGAGCGAGAGCGAGGCTTCATCCAGCGATTTGTCGAGCTGGCCGAGGCCGGCGATAGCGGCGCGCATCCCTACCGGCAGGTCGCGCATGACCATCGAGATAATGACGATGATGCCGGTGCCGGTGAGATAAAGCGGGGCGTTATTGAAGGCGAGGATGTAGGACACGCCCGCTGCCGTGCCGGGGATGGCGAAGCAGAGCATGGTGAGAAATTCCAGCGCCTTCTTGCCGCGAAACTGTTTGCGCACCACGATGTAGGCAATCAGCAGGCCGAGCAGGGCAGTGAGCACGGCGGCGATGCCAGCGTAAATCAGGGTGTTAATCAGGGAAGGCCAGGCACCGTCACGCAGCCCCTGCCCGAAGAGCATGGCGTAGTTTTTCGTGGTCAGCGTGTAATCCACGCCCCAGTTCACGGTGAAGCTGCCGTAGAAAATGCTGCCGTAGAGAACGATGTTAAAAACGACCCACACCGCGAGCAGTGCGGTAATCGCGTTCTTCAGGCCGCGTGGCAGTTCCTGCACCTCACCGCGATAGGACTTGCCGGAAACAGTGATGTAAGAGCGGTTACCAATCCACAAATACTGCACGATAAAGATACCGAGCGAGAACAGCAGCAGGATGGTGCCGAGGGTACTGGCCGAGGCGTAATCCAGCTGGGAACCGGCGATGTAGAAATAAATCTGCGTGGCGATGACGTCGAAGCTGCCGCCGAGCACCAGGGGGTTACTGAAATCGGCGAGCGACTGGATGAAGACCAGCAGGAAAGCGTTGGCCAACGCCGGACGCAGCAGCGGGAAAATAATCTGGAAGAACGTCTGATAACGGTTGGCGCGCAGCGTGTACGACGCTTCCTCAATGGACGGGTGAATGGATTTCAGCGCACCGTCAAGAATCATGAAGGCCAGCGGGGTGAAAGCGAGGATCTGCGCTATGGCAATACCGTTGAAACCGTAGAGCCAGTTGGTATTGGTGAAGCCGAGGTGCATCAGCCATTCTGTGACATAACCGGAACGCCCCAGCATCAGCGTCACACCGAGGCCGACCACAAACGGCGGCGTGACAATCGGCAGAATCGAGAAAATCTTGCCGACAAAGGCAGTGCGGCGGGCAATCCGCGTCGTATAAAGCGCAAAAGCGAGACCAAACAGCGTGGACATCAGGCCGACAAAGCCGGAAAGCATCAGCGAATTGCCGATGACGCGCACGATGTAACTGCGCCCCAGAATATCGAGCACCTGACCGGGCACGAACGCGCCGCTTTCGTCATAAAACATCGCCTTGAAAATCGCGATCGTCGGGAAGACGATGAACAGCGCGATTAACAGGACAATCAAGAGCAGCGAGGCGATGATGAACTTGTCGCCCTGCAACACCTTCAAGCGGGCGAGCGCGAGGGTCGCCAGCGCAATCAGCGCCAGGGCGAGCCCCATCACCGCATAGCCCAGTGAGACATGGCGCAGATCGGCACTGATGACGACCAGCGCGGTAATCACAGCGGCCAGCGCCAGCTCGCTCTTGGCCTGCACGGCAGGCGCGAGCTTGAGCGCGGGCAAAAGCAGGAAACCGGCGAGCGGCGCGAACCACAGCCAGCTTATATTGAGCGAATGCCAGCCCATCGCGGCGAGACGCTCATCGCGCGTCGCCTCAAACAGCCCATAATCGAGGGCGAAAGACGGCAGCAGCAAAAATGCCGCGAATGCCAGCACGACCCAAAATACGGGTCGCTGCAAAAAACGTGAAAACAGATTCATAAAACCTCGATTGCAGGGTGGACGGATGCCCACCGGAAAAAGTTGGGATTAAATGCCCGCCGGGCGGGATACACGCCGGGTTTGCACCAGGGGGGCACAAGTTGCCCACGCGGTTTGCGACAGACAAAAACCGCCAAGCGACCAGGCGGGACAACCACGATTTTTTTGCCCCCTCCGGCCACTTCCCCCGCAAGCGGGGGAGGGGCTTGATGGCTATTTCCCCAATTTCACTTCATCGACCCAGCGTTTAATCAAGCGTTTGCGCAAATCGCTGGCACCGTATTTATCAAAATCGTAGTTAATCAGATTGACGGATTTGAAATCCAGCGAATAGGGCGACATTTCCGCTTCGCTATTGGTCAGGATTTGGTGCGTTTCCCCTTTCTTCCACGACAATTCTTGCGCCTCTTTGGATAACGCCCAATCAACAAACAATTTCGCGTTTTCCGGGTTTCTCGCGCCCTTGATAATGCTGACGCCGCCGATTTCATAACCCGTGCCTTCGCATGGCACGATTAATTCCACCGGTGCGCCTTTTTCTTTTTCAATGGAATGTTCGTGCAAGAAGCCGATGCCGATTGCCGCTTCGCCGCGTGCGGTGTTGCGGGTGGCGGTATTGCCGGATTTCGTATATTGCGAGACGTTTTTGTTGAGTTCCTTCAAGAATTTGAAAGCCTCTTCCTCGCCCCAGAGCTGCACGAAGGTGGCGATTTGCGTGTAGGCCGTGCCGGAGCTTTGCGGGTCGGCGGCCTGGATTTCGTTCTTGTATTTCGGGTCGGTCAAATCCTTCCAGCATTTCGGCACCGGCAGATTCAGCTTTTGCAGGCGTTCGGTATTGACGCCGAAACCGAGAATGCCGAGATAAATCGCCGAAGAATAATTGCCTTTGACTTTGGCCGGATCTTTCAGCGCATCGGGAATGTATTGCAGATTGGGTGATTTGTAGGCTTCGAGCAGGCCCATTTCGCCCGCCTGCGAATGCGGGTCCAGGGTGCCGCCATACCAGACATCGCCTTGCGGATTGGCTTTTTCCGCTTCAATGCGCGCAAAGATGCTGCCGGTGCTGCCGCGAATAAAACTGGTCTTGATGTGATGTTTCTGCTCGAATGCCAGCACTTCCTGCTCGCACATCGTATTTTGCGCGCTGCAATACACCACCAGGCGGCTTTCCGCCGCAGCAAAAACCGCACCGCTTAATACGACGCCGGATAGCGCAAGCGCCATGCGGGAAATTTTCATGATTTATGTCCTCAGCATTAAAAAAGTACGGCCTGACACACAGGCCGTACTTAAATTGTTATTTACCCATCTTGACCGTTTCTACCCATTTATCGATCAACCGCTTGCGCTCATCGGCAGAACCATATTTCGCAAAATCGTAGTCAATCAGTTTCAGCTGCGCGGGATCAGGCGTATTCGGGGCCTGCTCGGCGGTGGTATTGGTCAGGATTTGCAAGGATTCGCCCTGTTTCCAGGCGGATTCCTGCCCTTCTTTGGACAGCGCCCAATCCACGAACAGCTTGGCGTTGTCCATGTTGCGCGCGCCTTTCAAAATGCTGACGCCACCCAGTTCGTAGCCCGTGCCTTCACACGGCACGACTAGTTCCAACGGTGCGCCCTTGTTCTTTTCCAGGGTGTAATCGTGCAGGAAGCCGATGCCGATCGCCGTTTCGCCGCGCGCGGCATTGCGCGACGGGGTTACGCCGGATTTGGTGTATTGCGAGATGTTCGGGTGCAGCTGACGGAAATAATTAAAGGCTTCGTCCTCACCCCAGAGTTGCACGAAGGTAGCTAGCGCGGTGTAGGCGGTGCCGGCACTTTGCGGGTCGGCGATTTGCACCTCGCCCTTGTATTCCGGCTTGGTCAGGTCTTTCCAGCATTTCGGCACGTCTTTGATGCCGAGTTTTTGCAGGCGGTCGGTGTTCACGCCAAAGCCGAGGATGCCCATGTAAATGGCGGAGGTGTAGTTGCCCTTCACCTTGCCGGGATCGCGGAAACGCTCGGTAATCTGCGGCAGATTGGGCGACTGGTAGGCTTCGAGCAGACCGAGCTCACCGGCCTGCGACTGCGGGTCGAAGGTGCCGCCGTACCAGACATCGGCCTGCGGGTTGTTCTTTTCCGCTTCCACTTTGGCGAAGGTGCTGCCGGAACCGTTGCGGATGAACGACGCTTTCACGTCGTATTTCTTGCCGAATTCCTGCACGGCGTTTTCACACATCGCGTTCGTCGCGCTGCAATAAACGACGAGCCGCCCGGCAGCGTGGGCATGGGCGGCCAAAAGGGAACCGGCGGCAATGGCGGCGGCGAGTTTGGTGAAGCGAGACCATTTCATAGCAATTACTCCTGATAAAGAGGACGGAACAGGCGCCTGAAACACAGGCATAAGCGGTGAAATATGTGGTTTGGATTAGGCGTAATCAACACATTCCAACAGCGGTTGCACATTATAGCCACGCAGAGTTGAGGAAAGAAAGCGGGGATTTAACAGCCGCCTAACACGACGGCATGACGACCGGCAGGCGGCGTCCTTCGTCGCTGCTTTGTTGCGCCAGTTCAGTGAGATAGATGACACGCAGCGCCTGTCCGGCGGTAACCATGAGCGGCGCTTCGCCCCGGATGGCGGCGGCGATGTTGGCGTAGTAGGCGGGAAAATCGCCGCGCAGGGTTTCTATGCGGCGGTTGCCGTCTTCGCGGTAAAGAATGCCCTGTGGCGCGACGGCGTCTGTGCCGTAAGCGGGATCGACGGGCGTCATGCCCGCTTTGAGCTGGGCTTCCTGCGGATCGAGGCCGTATTTGACGTAGGTGGCAGTCTCGCCTTCGAAGTGGAAGCGGGCGACCGGGGCGCTGCAATAGGGCGAGGTGTGCAACACGACTTCGTGCGCGGGATAGTGCAACTGCATGTGGGCGTAGTCCACGGTGCGGCTGCCGGGGCGCAGGGCGCGGCAGTGCCCGGTGACGGCTTGCGGCAGGCCGAAGAGGTCAAGCGCCTGATCAAGCAGGTGCGCGCCGAGGTCGTACCAGATGCCCGCCCCCGCGCCGGGGTTTTCGCGCCAGCGGTCGCGCACGTGCGGGCGGTAGCGGTCCCAGCGGGAGATGAGGAGGCGTGGGGCGCCGAGGGCGTCGTTGGCGAGAAGCCGTTTCAGGGTGAGGTAGTCGCCGTCCCAGCGGCGGTTGTGGAAGACGCTGAGCAGGCGGCGGTTTTCGGCGGCGAGGCGGATGAGGGCCTGCCCTTCGGCGAGGGTGTTCACCATCGGTTTTTCGAGGACGACGTGGCGGCCTGCGGCGAGGCATTGCGCGGCAAGGTCGTAGTGAACGGCGTTCGGCGCGGTGATGATGACGAGTTCGGCGTCGCTTTCCGCCAGCATGGTGGCAGCATCGGGGTAGCGCGGGATGGGGATGTCGGGCTGCTCACGGCTGCTGACCAGCGCGTTCAGGCGGTAGGCGGGGTTTGCGGCGACAAGCGGCAGATGGAAGGTGCGGGCGGACATGCCGCAGCCGATGATGGCGGTGTTGATCATGGGGTGTCTCCGGTTCTCTGTTCACGGCGGTTTTTATTATCGCCCCTTCCGTTGCGGCGCGACACTGCCTGCGAGTACCGCGCTTTTAATCTGCGACAGGCTTTCGCCAGGCGGCGTGGTTGCCGGGTTATGGCGCCTGCATATGTTGAAGGCGCTGCCGGGGCAGCGCCTTTTCTTTGTGGGCGGATGGATTACAGCCCCTTGCAGTTGGCGTAGTAGGTCACGGTCGCCGGCCAGTCGCTGAAGATGCCGACGATGCCGACATCTTTGGCAAGCGCGTCGAGGTAATGGTAGGTGTCGCCGTCTTTTTTGCCGAGCGCTTCCACGCCGGTGAAGTACCAGCCGCCGCCTTTTGCCAGCGGGCCGGAGCGTTCCAGCGTCCAGGTGATGAGTTTGAAGCCGTTGTCTTTCGCCGCTTTGGCGTAGTCGGAGACGCCGAATGTGCCGCCGTCGTTTTTCACGAGCATCGGCATGGCGGGCGCGAGGTATTGCAGGCCGAGTGTGCGCCATTCGGGCATTTCCTTGATGCGGGCGGCGGTGTCGAGGGTTTCATCGAGGAATACCGCCTGTTTGCCGTAGTCGCCGCCTTTGGTCAACCAGTAGCGGATGACTTCCGGCTGGAAGGATTGCGGGAAGACGTCGCCGGGGGCGACGCCGGCTGTGGCGTAGTCATCGAGCATTTTTTGCGCGTATTGTTCGAGGGTGAAGCCGTCGTACGGCATGGCGACGACCGGTTCTTTCAGTTCCGGGGTCATTTTCACGCCGAGGCTTTTGAAGAGGGCGATGCTTTCTTTGTGCGTCATCAGTTCGCCGTTTTGCGTGTACAGCTCGGTGCGCCAGGCGGGCGTGCCCTGCATGTATTCTTCCACGCTGCGCGCGCCTTTGTTGCCGCCGTCCATTTTGCCTTTGAGCGTTTTGAATTCGGCGAGGGTGATGTCCGAGGTGCGGCATTCGGCCTCGGCTTCTTTCACCAGTTTGCCGTCGGCATCGTATTCGGCAGGTTTGAACGGCACACTGCATTTGGCGGCCAGCGGGGTGGCGAGGATGTTGGTGGTGTTGTGCAGGTCGTTTTGCGCGTGGCGGCAGACGAGTTCTTTGTCTTTGGTGAAGGCGACGTCGCATTCGAGGATGCCCGCCCCCTCCCGTGCCCCGGCGAGATAGGAGTCGCGGGTGTGTTCCGGGAATTGCAGCGCCGCGCCCCGGTGCGCGATGCTGAATGTGCTTCTTTTCGGGGTCTGCTGGGCGCAGGCTTTGAGTTCGTCTTTCAGCGCGCCGTCTTCGAGGTTATCGATGAGGTAGAACGGGCGCACGCCGTAGGTGAGCGGTTCTGCGGCGTAAGCGGCAGTGCTGAGGGCGGCACAGACGGCCAGGGTAAGGGAACGTGTCATTTTGTTGCTCCATTGTGTGAAATCCGCGCGCATTGTAGGCGTTTGCCACAGGATATTCACGGAATTGCCACACCCCTTCCCCGCTATAATGCGTTTTTTTCTATCCGACGGAATGTGTTATGCAAAAAATACTGCTGCTCTCTTTCGCCATCCTGCTCGCCGCTTGTGCCGCCGACGGGCGCGTCTCGGAAAGCATGGCGCGGGAAATCGTTTCGCCGCTGGTTGACCAGCAATGCCGCACCCAGCTCAACAAACGCCAGGAATGGCAAATCGCCTCCGCCCTGATGGGCGATGACGTAAAAAACCGCTGGGAAAACAAAGTCTGCGGCTGCGTCAGCGAGGAGGCGCCGGCGAACATGACCAATCAGGAAATGTTGCAGGTCATCAACCCCGCGACGCGCAACCAGGCGGTGACGAATGTGGCGGTGAAGACGCTCAGCGCCTGCATCAAGCGGGTGTTGCACTGACCCGCCCGGCATGGCGTTATGCGCAGTCGTTATCATCACCATCAGCCTATTTTGATACGATAACGCCGCCCGCCGCAGAGGGTTGAGCAGCGGCATTCCAGTATTTCCATCCACGCAAATTTCAAGGAGAACGGCATGAGCCATTACCTGTTTACTTCCGAATCCGTGTCCGAAGGGCACCCCGACAAAATCGCCGACCAAATTTCCGATGCGGTGCTTGACGCCATCATCGCCCAGGACAAACACGCCCGCGTCGCCTGCGAAACCCTCATCAAGACCGGCATGGTCGTGGTCGCCGGCGAAGTCAGCACCTCCGCCTGGGTCGATCTCGAACACATCGTGCGCGAAACCATCACCGACATCGGCTACAACAGCTCCAACGTCGGCTTTGACGGCGAAACCTGCGCCGTGCTGAACGCCATCGGCAAACAGTCCTCCGACATCGCCCAGGGCGTTGACCGCGAAGAAAAACGCAAACAGGGCGCGGGCGACCAGGGGCTGATGTTCGGCTACGCCTGCGACGAAACGCCGGCCCTGATGCCCGCGCCGATTACCTACGCGCACCGCCTCGTCGAGCGCCAGTCCAAAGTGCGCCGCGACGGCATCCTGCCGTGGCTGCGCCCCGATGCCAAATCACAAGTAACCTTCCGCTACGAAGACGACAAAATCACCGGCATTGACGCCGTCGTCCTATCCACCCAGCACGACCCGGATATCTCGCAGAAAGACCTGCAAGAAGCCGTGCGCGAACTCATCATCGACAAAGTCCTGCCCGCCGAATGGCTCGACAACAACACCAAATTCCACATCAACCCGACCGGCAAATTCGTCATCGGCGGCCCCGTCGGCGACTGCGGCCTGACCGGGCGCAAAATCATCGTCGATACCTACGGCGGCTCCGCGCACCACGGCGGCGGCGCCTTCTCCGGCAAAGATCCCTCAAAGGTGGACCGCAGTGCCGCTTATGCCGGGCGCTATGTGGCGAAAAACATCGTCGCCGCCGGGCTGGCCAGGCGCTGCGAAGTGCAAGTGTCCTACGCCATCGGCGTCGCCGAGCCGACCTCCGTCATGGTCAACACCTTCGGCACCGGCACCCTTCCGGATGAAGAAATCGTCAAACGCGTGCGCGCTGTGTTCGACCTCACCCCCTACGGCATCATCGAAATGCTCGACCTCATCCGCCCGATCTACCGCCAGACCGCCGCTTACGGCCACTTTGGCCGCGAACTGCCGGACTTCACCTGGGAAAAAACCGACCGCGCCGACGCGCTGAAACGGTAAGAATTTCCCGCCATTGCAAAACGCCGAATGCCACAAGCATTCGGCATTTTTATATAGAAAAAGGAATACACAATGCCAACAGAAGAAAAGAAACTTGAAGGATTAGGCGGCTGGCTGATATTGGTCGGCATCGGCCTATTTGTCAACCCGATACGCTTATGGATAGGAATGGCGCAAATTTATCAGGGCATGAAAAGCAACGGCTCCTGGGAATTGATTATGTCTGGCGAGGCGGATAGGTATTATCCGGGCATAAAGGCGTTAATTCTGGGTGAGTTTACAATATACGCTTTGCAAATTACTTTCTATATTGTGCTGATTACCCTGTTTTTTATGAAAAAAAGGTTATTCCCCAAGCTATTTATCGCAGTAGTGGTTCTAAATTGTCTATTTTGCTTTGCTGATACAATTTTCTCATCTAACATTCTGCCGAAAGAAATGCTTCCGGCCACCGGAAGCAGTGGAGTAATTATCCGCTATCTTGTTTATCTCGCTATCTGGGGGACCTATATGCTGATATCCAAGCGGGTAAAGGCAACCTTTATCCATTAAGCAGGCGCAAGTCTGCTTTTTGCGCTCTTGGCAGCAGCACAGAAGAAAAGACCGCCAAGCGGCGTCATTACCGGGTTCGTCAAGTGGCATTATTGCCGGGTTTTGTCGCTGCGCGGTTTGTTTGCTGCCCTCTCTCCAACCCCTCCGCCGGGTACCCACAAAACGCGAGCGTTTTTGTGGGGCGCGGCCACGGAGAAGGGGCTTTTTTTGTGCGCGTTTCAGGATTGGAGGCTCGCCGCCAGGCGGCGTAAAAACCGGGCCCGTCAAGCGGCGATAAAAAACGCCCCCGCAGGGGCGTTTTTCTTTTTATGCCGCAATCAGCGCCTGGCGGCGGTGAGAGTGCGGTGGGCGAAGACGCTCATCCCGCCGATGAAGGCGGCGAGGCCCAGCCAGGCGGCAGTCGTGCCCCAGTTGGCGAGATTCAGCGCCAGCGGTGCATCCGAGCCGCCGTTGGTGACGGAGATGACGATGACGAAGGCGAGGATGACACCAATCAGGCTTTCGCCGACAATCAGCCCGGCGGCGAAGAGTGTGCCGATGCGGTCAGCGGCAGCAACACGTTTTTCGCTGTCCGCACCGTAGCGGCTGCGAATATGGCCACGCAGGAAGGCAGCGAGGAAGGCGCCGATGATAATCGGCATGTTGATGGACGGCGGCAGATAGATGCCCATGCCGACCGCCAGCGCCGGCAAGCGTTTGTGGCCACGGCTCGTTTTTTTCAGCAGCAGGTCGGCGGCAATCAGCACCACGCCGATGGCGACACCGCTCAGAATGTATTGCCATTGCAGATCGTGCGCGAAGATGCCTTTGGTGATGCTGGTCATCAGTGTCGCCTGCGGTGCGGACATCGCTTCGGCTTCGTTCATGCCGGGACGCGGCATGGCGTCGGGGAAGCCGTAGGCCTGATAGAGCAGTTGCAGCACCGGCGCGACGACGACGGCGCCGACCACTACGCCGATGATCAGCGCCACCTGTTGCCGCCACGGGGTTGCTTGCAGCAGGTAGCCGGTTTTCAGGTCTTGCAGGTTGTCGTTGGAAATGGAGGCGACGCAGACCACCGCCGAGCCGCAGAAGAGGGTGAGCGCCAGCAGGAAGCGGCGGTTGCCTTCGTCGGCAAAGAGTCCGCCGGATTCGCCAATCAGGAGCAGCACCAGCGAGATGATGATGATGGAGATGATGCCGATGCCGGAAATCGGGCTGGAAGAGGAACCGACCAGCCCCGCCATGTAGCCGCAGGCGGCGGCGACGAGGAAGCCGATGATGACGGTGAGCAGCACGCAGGCGATGACCAGCAGCCAGGCGATGCCGCTGGGGATCGTCGCCGCATCAATGAAGTGGTAGAAACTGAAGCCGAGCAGCACCATCATGACGAGGGTGATGGCAATCATCGCTCGCGGCGACAAATCCTGCTCGATGCGCGCGGTGGAGGCGGGCGCGTTGCCGCCGAAGGTGCGAAAAGACTGCTTCATGCCTTCAACGGTCGGTTTCAGGAGGGTAATCAGCGTCCAGATGGCGGCGATACCGATGGTGCCTGCGCCGATGAAACGCACTTTTTCCCGCCACAGCGTCATGGCAAACGCGGTCATGTCCGCACCGTCCGGCATCGGCGTGGCCGCAGAAAAGAACGGCACCGCACCGCCCCAGGCGAAGGCGATGCCGAGCAGGATGGCGATGCCGCCGGTCAGCCCGACCAGATAGCCCGCGCCGAGCAGCGCCAGCGAGTAACCCATCGGCAGTTGGAAAATGGCGTTGCCGCTTTTGAACCAGTAACCGGCGCTGTCGCTGATGACGCGCAACCCCTGGCTCAAGAAGCCGATGGTGCCTGCGAGCAGCCCGCCCGCGACAATCTCGCGGATGCCGCTGTCGCCGCTGCCTTCTGCGGCGCTGTGGCTGCCGACTTTGAGGATTTCTGCCGCCGCAACCCCTTCCGGGTAGGGCAAATCCGTCTTCACCACCATCGCATAACGCAGCGGGATGGTGAAAATCACCCCGAGGATGCCGCCCGCGATGCAGAGCAGCGTCGTCTGCCAGAACGGGAAACCGGCCCAATAGCCCGCCACCAGCAGGCCGGGCAGGACGAAAATCACGCTGGAAATCGTGCCGGCGGCGGATGCCTGCGTCTGCACCATGTTGTTTTCCAGAATATTGCTGCCGCTGGCGAATTTCAGCACCGCCATGGAAATCACCGCCGCCGGGATAGAGGAGGCAAAGGTCAGGCCGACTTTCAGGCCGAGATACACATTGGAGGCGGTAAAAACCACCGTAATCAGCGCGCCCAGCACCATGCCGCGCAGCGTCAGCTCGCGCACATGGGCGAGTGGGTCGGAAAGCGGATTCACAGACATAAACAAAAACCTCATAAATGGACGAGCGCCGAATGTTGAAATTAAGTTAATGAAAAGTCAAGAAAAGGTGCGGAAAAAATACCGTGAACTGTGAAAAAATAACCACTCTCGCCCTTTTTTACGGAAAAAACCATGAAACTGAAACAAATCCTGTGCATAAGCGCCATCACCGTCATCGCCGGCTGCGAATCCATGGCCGACCTCGCCGGCTACAACTCGCAGGCGCTGAACCTCAAAGCCTCCGAAAGCTACTTCACCCTGCTCAGCGAGGCGCGCAACGAAAACGCGCTGGATACCCGCTCCTCCACCGCGCAGCGCGTCCACCGCGTCTTCAACCGCATGGTGCCGGTGGCAAACGCCGACAACCGCACCGGCATCCCGTTCGACTGGCAGATGAACGTGCTGCGTTCCGACGAATTGAACGCCTGGGCGATGCCGGGCGGGAAAATGGCGGTGTACAGCGGCCTTGTCGAAAAACTGCAACTTTCCGACGACGAACTCGCCGCCGTCATCGGCCACGAAATGACCCACGCCCTGCGCGAACACACCAAAGCGCAAGTCGGCCAGCAACTGCTCACCGGCATCGGCATGCAAATCGGCAGCGCGGTGCTGGCGAGCAAAGGCAACATCGACCCGGACATGCTCAACATGGGCTCCTCGCTGCTTGCCGAATACGGCATCAACAAACCGTTCAGCCGCCAGCACGAAACCGAAGCGGACATCGGCGGGCTGATGCTGATGGCGCGCGCCGGCTACAACCCGCAGGCGGCCATTTCCGTCTGGCAGAAAATGGCACAGGCGGGCGGCGGCAGCATGCCGACCTTCCTCTCCACCCACCCCAGCAGCGGTGACCGCATCGCTGTCCTGCAACAATACATGCCGGAAGCGATGAACCTCTACATGCAAAGCCGCCCGCGCTGAATGCGAAACACCAAAAAACCCCCGCTTGCGGGGGATTTTTTATGCGGGAAACGGGTATCCCTCCCGCTTGGCAATATCGGTAAATTGCAGAAGAAAATAACGGCGCAGGGCGGATTGCAGCCTGCCATCGGCATTATTGCGGCGGTAATGAAGCCTGCCCTGCACGAAACCTTGTTTTTTGCTTTCAGCATTATGACCTTTACACATCGACTTATGCCAAATCGTGATTTTACAAGCAGCGCTTTTGCCCATAAAGTAAGCGGCAACACCGTTTGACTGCAAAACAAAGGAGAAACCCATGGCAAAACATGATAAGCCCGCAGACAAGGCGAACGCGCAACAGGCAACCGGCATGGTGCCGTCCGGCTTGCCGTTCTTGCCCGGATGGCGCGTCAAATATGAGCAGTGGTCGGCAAATCATCATGATGACGGTGCGGCGGGCATCTTTCCGTCTGCGTACCATAACGGCGATGAAATCCCGGCGGACATGATTTACGGCGGAACAGGTGTCGATACCCTCTGTGGGGGCGAGGGAGATGATATACATGAATGCGACGGACATCACCTTTCGGGCAGCGGTCATGACGGCTTCCCCCATGACAACGACCGGATAGTACCGCCTGATTTCTTGCCCAATATCGGCCTGCACCATAACAACAGCGGAAATGACGACCGGGCAGACAATAATGACGATGACCCGCTCGCCCGCCTGCTGCGACGGTTAAGGCAAAGAAAACGGTAGCAAGCGTAGCGTGGGCAACTTGTCGCCTACGAGGATAAAAAGGCTATAAGAATCGGGAATTTGCAATGAATGGCACTACTTCAAATATCTTCCAGAAAATAGCGGATCATATCGACTACTATTACTGGAATCCTCAGCCGGGTCACCCGCCGCGCTGGTTGAATATCATGGTATTTTCTACATCACTATTCCTATGGTTTGTTGCTTGGGCACCGATCAAAGTAAAAACAACAGAGGTTTTACAACTTTCATCAGACAAAGGCGATGAAGTTTATTTAATAGAAAATACTGGAGAAAAAAGTAGTTACAGAGGCAGCATTTCAAGTGACTGGATGAAGCTCAAAATCAATAAAAAAGATTATTGGTGTATATGTAAAATGAATTTCTGTCCACATAGTGATACTAAGGCAAATAGAGCAAGGGGATTTACTATAAAGGATCCATTAATTAGAGGAGATTTAAAAGTAATTATTATTAACAATAAATATTGCCTTGTAATAGAAAAATATTTAGCAGAAGGCAAAGGAGGGAATAATATAAATTTTTCTCTATCTTCTTCAGAAATCAAGCACGAATTACGTAATGTTGGTCCAATGGAAAATTACAATTTTCAAAAATATATATGGGGATGGGTAGTATTTATATACCTAATAGGGTTTATCTATAAAGCTAAATTTAAATAGCTAATGATGCAAATCATATTAAATTTATTTACTACATTTTCTTGTTAACCTAGGAGTTTAAAATGGCTACAAATGGTGCAGCTTTAGTTATAAATAGAAAAGTATGGGAAGCTATTTCAATAGCTAATTATGGTCTTGCTGCGGGCCAGAATCTTGAAATATATAACTCTGATATTGGTGGTAACAAAATCATAGGCATTGCACAGGCTGCAAATGCAGGATCAGGTGTATTAGATACACTCAATATTGGAAACCCTAAAATACATAAATTTATAGGTTCAGTCTCCGATAATATTATAGTATTTGTTACATTTTATAGTGTATCTGCTGATAATAGAGAACTGTCGGATGCAGGTAATAAATTAACTATGGGTGATATATTAACACTAGGAGGTTATATTGCATCTAATTTTCCTCCTGGCGCTGTTTTTGCTATTGGCGGTGTTGTCTTTAATGCCGCCGGTATTGCATATACACTCTTTCAAAGTGTTGATGGGCATAATCAATGGACATGGGACTATCTGAATTACGGTTATGAACGCACTATCATGAGTGGTTTCATCAATGATTCTTGGGCAGATAATGATCAAATTGCTTATAAACACACCATTAAGGAATCCGGAGGTGCGCAAACACTTAAATGGATTATAGCGGCTATTGAGGGAGAGAATACTTTGGTTACGTATAACCAAGTTATTAATGATGTACAACCAAATAACTATCGTGATAAAGCCCTAAATTATATATATCTTCCAGAAGAGCGAGGAGGTGCCGGAATCAGGATTGCAACAGCGAATCAAGTAGATGTTCTAAATGAAAGTAGAAAATATCATCTCAGCTTCATCCGCCAATCCCCAGATGAACTGTATGAGTTTTTAAAACTCGAACAAGACCGGGGTAATGCCGATACAGTCACGGCCTACCTGAACGCGCTGAAAAATGTCAATCCGGTAGTGGTGCATAATCCGCACAAATTCCGGCATGAGCCGATGACGCTGGATGATGTCAGCGAGGAGTGGGTGAAGGCGCGTACCTGGCTGATTATGGAAATGCGCACCAAGCTGGGCATTCAGTATTATCAGGATGCACATGTGATTGGTGGCGAGGTCAATGAAAGCGATGCCAAAGATCTTGAAAAAAATCCTGATATTTATAACTTGCCGCAGAACGAAGATTATTTCAAGCAGCATATTGCCAATACTTTACGCGTGCGGGAAAGTTACGGTTTCGGCAAAGATGCACATATCCGCTTCGTCAATCATGGCAAATTTTTTGAATTTGATAACGGCAAAGATGGCGACGTGCATAATGTGGTCTTTATGGATTCTGAATATAGTGCCTCCTATACGGTTCGTGGCAGGAATGGCGATATCGTCATTGGCGACGAGGGAGACAATATCATTACCGGTAACTGGGGTGATGATACCCTTTATGGCGGTAAAGGTAATGACCGCCTGTATAGCAGTCAGGGCTTTGACAGGCTGGATGGTGGTGAAGGTCATGATACTTATGCTTTTTCCAATACAGCGGAAATGCGCGGCATTATTACGGATAGCGACGGGCAGGGCAAAATCACGCTTTTCGGCAAAGAACTGGGCAAAGCTGTGCAGTTTGAGCAGATAGCGCCCGGCAGTGATGTCTGGCAGGGTGAGTATCAGGGCGAGGTATTGAGAGCTACCCTGACACCCAATGGCGATTTGCATATTACCGGCACGACATCGCAAGCCGATTTGCTGATCGAAGGTTGGCGCGATATGGGGCATGACAAGCTGGGCATCATACTGGGGGAATTTAATGACAAGGCACCGGGTGACGGCTATACGCTGATTGAAGGCGATTGGCGTACCCGGGTGATTGGGGCGGAAGTTTATCAGGATGTAGCGGATTATCTTCAATTTACCTATGAAGACCGCTGGGATGAACGTAATGCTAATGGTGCTATTATTAATCCTTACGGTGTTTATCAGAAAGATTTTGATGATATTATTTTTGCAGGAGGACATAAGACGATTGCTCATGGCCGGGGCGGCGATGATGCCATTCAAGGCAGTCGAGAAAACGACCGCATTTATGGCGAATCCGGCTCGGATTTGCTGGCTGGTAATGGTGGTGCGGATATTATTGATGGCGGTGATGGCGATGATTTTATTTTTGCCGATGCCAGATTGACTTTTGGTGTGCGTCAGCAGCAGTCAGCAACCTGGCAACCATCCGGAAAATATCAGCAGATTATTTTCTCCGGCACCAAATGGGGTGTTTACAGGGATAAATCTGGAGCTATTGTCCATGATGGCATAGAGCGTATAGATATTTTTGATAAACCGTCCAATGAAGAGGGCGCCAAGTTATATGGCGGCAGCGGCAGTGATCATATCATCGGCAGCAACCGCAATGACTTTATCTCCGGTGATCTGGATACACAGGAGGCACATGTTGATAAAGATGCCGGTAATGACCTTATTTTCGGTCTGGGTGGAATGGATACCATCTATGGCGATAAGGGTAACGACATCATTTATGGTGATGGTAATACTGTCGGCCAGAATCTCGGGCAAGTAGAGGAAAGCCTGCATGGCAATGACACGCTTTATGGCGATGGCGGCAATGACTCGATTTATGGCGGTGGCGGTGGTGACTATATTTATGGCGGCGCCGATAATGACAGCCTCTTTGGCGATGAAGGCGACCGAATCGACCACAGTAATCAACAGCTCAGTGAAAAAGCACATGGTGAGGATCATGTTTTTGGTGAGGACGGCGATGATTATATTGTCGGCGGTGGTAAAGGGGATGAATTGTATGGCGGCAATGGCTCGGACCGTATTTGGGGCGATTATCACCGCAGCAATAATTACACGGCAGATGACGGCGATGACAAGATATATGGCGACGCCGGCGATGATTTTCTCTTTGGCGGCGGCGGGCATGATCGTATTTGGGGCGGAGATGACAAGGATCAGATTATCGGCGGCACCGGTAATGACAAAATCTTTGGCGATGCCGGCGATGATGTCATTTGGGGAGACGATGACCGGGGGAATACAACGAAAGATCACGGCATGGATACCATTTATGGCGGAGCCGGCCATGACGTTATTTTTGGCAATGGCAATACCGATTGGCTCTATGGCGAAGAAGGGAATGATGAATTGCAGGGCAATCAGGGCAGTGATCATCTCTACGGCGGCAATGGCAATGATGTGCTGTGGGGTCAGGAAAATGGCGATGAACTGCGTGGCGGTGCAGGGAATGACAAGCTCTATGGTGATGACAATAAGGTCGCCACGCTGGCAGATCACGGTCGGGATACTCTGCTTGGCGGAGATGGTAACGATGTGCTGGCCGGTCACGGTGATTATGATGAGCTTTACGGCGGTGACGGTGATGATCAGCTCTTCGGGGAAGATGTGGAGTATCCCAGCCGGCATGATCCTGCCTACAACACTTCCGCCAACGCACAACGCGGTGATTTTCTTGATGGGCGCACTGATTTTCTTGATGGCGGCAGGGGCAATGATTATCTCGATGGCGGCTTTGGTATGGATACGCTTTATGGCGGCGAGGGTCATGATTATCTATGGGGCGGCAGTGGCGAGGATTTTCTTTACGGCGAAGACGGCAATGACGAAATCTCCGGCGATACCGACGATCCCGACAAACTTGATCCACAGGAATGCCACGATGACACGATTGATGCCGGTGCCGGCAATGACAAGGTTTCCGGCGGCGCCGGAGGCGATACCATTTGGGGCGGTGCAGGCAATGACATCATCCACGGCGATAATCTGCTCAATGAACGTGGCGAAAGCCGGATCATCGGCAATGACACTATCCATGGCGGCGACGGCACGGATTATCTTTACGGCGATGGCGGCAACGACAAGCTCTATGGCGATGACGGTGATGATTATCTCCTCGGCGGCAGCGGCAATGATGTGCTGCAAGGCAGCGAGGGCGAGGATTATCTGCACGGCGGCACCGGCACCGATTATCTCTTTGGCGGGCTCGGCACGGATTATTACTACTTCGCCCGGGGCGACGGCGAAACTTATATTGATGATCCCTTCGGTGCATCGTTATTGACGCTCGATACGTTCAGCAATCTCCGTCTGGGCAGTTATGCGGAAGGGATGGTGATTTATAACGGCGTCGAAGGCGATGCGGTGTATCTGAAAGGTTATTTCCCGCATGACACCGAGCATTCCCTGCCCTGGAACAATCTGCTGCTGCAAGCGGCCGATACCGGGCAGCGCATGACGCTGGGCAACGCGCTGCTGCGGCAGTTGCAGCAGCAGGGCGGTAACGGCAATGATGCGGATGATGTGCTGACCGGCACGGAAAATGATGATTTCTTCTTTGCCGGTGACGGCGATGATCTGCTCTTTGCCGCAGGCGGCAATGACGCAATCGACGGCGGCAATGGCGATGATGTGCTGCACGGCGGTGAGGGCAATGACACTATCTACGGCAAGGCGGGCGATGATGTGCTGCACGGCGACGGCGGCGATGACCGCTTGAGCGGTGGTGCCGGCAGTGATCATCTGCACGGCGATGGCGGGCGCGATGTGTTTGTCTTCGACGTACTGGAAGAGGCTTCATTCGACACGATTTACGATTTCACGGCGGGCGAGGACAAAATCGCCTTGCAGCACGAAGTTTTCACCGGCCTGCACTTTTGGGTCAAAGAGGAAAACTTTGCTTTCGGCAAGACGGCAACGACTGCCGAACAGCGCCTGCTGCTCGACAAAGTGGACGGCAAACTCTATTACGATGCCGACGGCACCGGCGACGCCGCCGCGATTCATATCGCCACCCTGCAAAACAGCGCGCTGGAACAGATCAATCACAACAGCTTCATGCTGCTGTGAGTGGCGGGATGATGTCGTAGCGGCGCTTATACCAATCCCCTTCGTGCACGACAAAAATCCATCGCCCGCCGAAGTAGTGGATATCAATGCTTCGTCAAGCGGCGTGGTTATCAGGTTTGTTGCTTCGCGGATTTGTCTGGCCCTCTCCCCCAGCCCCTCCCCCATAGGGGGAGGGCTTTTTGTCGTGTACGAAGCCAATCCCGATAAACAAGCGGGCTTCAGCCCGCCGTAGCGATATTGATGGCGCGCCGAAGCCCGCCCTGCAAACGTCGTCTTGTTTCTTGGGGTCGGTGTTATAGTTGAATAGATAAAAAAGCGTAACAAGGCGCGTCGCCGCAGACAGCACAAGTAGTACGGCAAGGCGACGCAACGCCGTTACGATTTTCTAGATGTTTAACTATATCGACTGCCGCGTTCAATCTATTGCCAGATGCGGGTGTTCGCGATCCACGATGCCGTGGCGGGCCGCAACGTCGAAATGCGTACGCAATGCCGCAACCAGCGCCGCCACCGCGCGCCGCACCTGTTCGTCGTTGCTGCCGGCAAAGCCGTCGATTGGGAAGAAGACGCGGCGGGTGGCGGCGGTGATTTTGCCGTGTTCGCTTTGCCGCCAAGTCCAGCGGCGGGTGCGGATTTGTTGCCCGACGGCATAGACGGCTTCACCCACATCCGGCGTCTCCGTGGCACCGCCACCGAAGGGCAGGAAGACGTCGCCCGCGCGGGCGGGGCGCAGGGTGATGTCGTCATCCGCGCCGCCGAGATCGTGCGTGCCCATCGGCAGGGTGTGTTCCAAGCTGATGGCATTGTTGAGGTCAACCAGCGGATTGATGGCGGGCAACCCCTTGCCTTTGCCGATGCGGCTGAGGAGCGCCTCGATACTGCACGAATATTTGTTCGGGTTGATGCCGAGCGCCTGAAAAGCGGCGCGATAGGGCGCAATGGCGGGCGCTTCCCGGATTTTTACGCCCTGCCAGCGCGCGGCGGCGGCGGTGATGGCGGTATGCAACTGGGCTTCGATGGCGGGGCGCGCAGTGGCGTTGTCCACACCATCGGCGACCACGACCCCGATATAAAGCCCGGGCAGGGCGGCAAAAATCTCCGGCGCAACGGTGAATTTCATGCTTTTCCCTCCACTTTGGGCAAGGTGGCAATCGGCAGGCTCCGGAAGAGGTAGCCGTCAAATTCCGGCGCGTCCACATCGGAGAGCAGCAGCAGCGTTTCGCGCACGTTTTCCAGGTGCTGCCACATTGCGTGTTTGGCGGCGACCGGGTCCTTGCGTTTCAGCGCATTCAGCACGGCGCGGTGGTCGTCCAGCCAGCGCTGCCAGTACGTGGTGTTGGCGATGTGGCGGTGCAGTTGTTCCCACATCGAGCTGCGGCGGCGTTGCAGCCAGAGATGGCGCACGCTTTCCGCCAGCACGCTGTTCTGCGTCGCCTCGGCCACACGCAGGTGGAACTGTTCGTCGCTGCCGTAATCGGTGCTGCCTTCGCGCACTTCCTGTGCCTGAATGTTCAGGATGCGTTGCAGGTCTTCGATGTCGCTTTTGGTCACGGTGAGCGCGGCGGCTTCGGCGATGCTGCTTTCCAGCACCTGCCGCGCCTGCATCAGCTCGAAGGGGCCGATGTCGCCGTCGTCGTCATTTTTCGGCGTGCTACCGTCCGGCAGGCGGATGATGTACACGCCGGAACCCTGCCGCACTTCAACGAGGCCCTGGATTTCCAGCATGATGAGGGCTTCGCGCAACAGGGCGCGGCTGACGTCGAGCTGCTCGGCGAGGTTGCGCTCGGCGGGCATTTTGTCGCCGACGGCGAAGTTGCCGTTTTTGAGCATTTGCCGCAGTTCGGCGGCGACTTCGGGGTAACGGCGGCTGATGCTGGGGGTGTTCATGATGTCGTTCCTTGTGGTTGCAGCATGTGCATGATGAGGCGGATAAGCGTGTCTTTTTGTGCCGGGGCGGATTCGGCGACAAGCAGGGTCAGGGCAGCGAGGCCGGTGTCGTTGATGACGGGCTCACCGTCAGCGCGCAGCAGGCGGTGGTTGCGGTGCAGGAAATCCACGAACAGGAAGGCACCGCTGCGTTTGTTGCCATCGGCAAAGGGGTGATTCTTCACCACGAAATAGAGCAGGTGCGCCGCCTTGCTTTCGATGGTGGGATAGGCGGGGGCGCCAAAAATGCTTTGTTCGAGGTTGCCCAGCAGGGCGGCGAAACCGTCTTCCCGCTCGCGGGCGAAGAGTTCGGTCGCCTCGCCGCGCGCGATGAGTTGTTGTTTGAAGGTATGCAGCGCGGTGCGCGCCTCTTGCACATTGGGCAGGACGCCGCCGTTTTCACCCGGCGGTTCTTGCAGCAGGCCTGCGTCATATTGCTGCAGCCAGAGGAAGGTGTGGGTGTAGCGGCTGACGATGTCCACCAGACCACGCCCGCTGTCCACGGTCAGTTCGGGGGAAGCAGCGGTTTTTTGGATGAGCCGCAGCGCCTGTTCGAGTTCGGCAGCGTTTTGTCGCAGGCGTTGTTGATTCAGCGCGTAGCCTTTGAGCAGGTAATCTTTTAGCCGTGCCGTCGCCCAGCGGCGGAAGGCGACGCCTTGCGGTGACTTGATGCGGTAGCCCACCGAGATGACGGTTTCCAGGTCGTAGTAGGTGACCGGGCGGTCGGCAGAAGCAATATGCATTTTTTGCATATTGCTTTTTGTATTGATCTCGCCTTCTTCCAAAGCATTGTTTATATGGCGGGAAATGACGGATTGGTCACGGCCAAACAGTGCCACCATTTGTGCCTGTGAAAGCCAGACGGTGTCGGTGTCAAAGCGGACTTCGACTTGGGTTTGTCCGTCCGCACTTTGGTAGATTTCGATGGGGTTGTGGGTCTGTGTCATGATGCGGTCATCGTTTGGTTGACCTCTTATGTTAGCAGAATGCGCCCGCAGGGGATGCGGGCGCAGTAGGGGGAAGGGGAAACGGGGCTTATTTTTTCCGCTGATAAATCAGCACGGCGCGGTCATCAAAGCTGTAATTGTCTTTGCTGATGCCTTTGGTGGATGGATGCTTGATGCGCATCGGGTCAGCCGCGAGTTGTTCACGCAGGGTTTTTTCGTAGCTGTCCACGCTCGCTTCGGGCGGGTAGATTTCGTAGCCGTCCGAGCTGAGTTCGATGACTTCCGGCGCTTTGTCGAATTGCCATACGCGCAGTTTGTCGTGCGGGATGGGGAAGCCGTCAATGGCCCAGAACTGGAAGGCGGCGGGCGTATGGTTATCCGCTTGGCGGCTTTTTCAGTAATTGCAGGCCACATGGACAAATAGCGTCCACTCTGCGGTTGCCCACTGATAGACAAATAGGGGAGCAGGGAGTACAAACACGCTTCCCAAACCACTTTGACCCATATGAAAAGCCTGCTTTCCTGCCTGCTGTTTGGCACCGCATCCGCTGCCCAGACCATCGCGCCGCCTTATCACCCTGGCTATCCGGTGGGACATACCGCCAGCGCAGAACCACCGCTCACCGCCCTTTTGTCCCACCTGCGCACCCTGTACCAGCAGGGGAAAGCCGCCCTGAGCGGGCAGGACGGCGATGACGAAACCTATCCCGTTGCGGATATTTACACCCGCTATTACCCATATGACTATCCTGAAAAGGCCTGCCATGCCGATTACCCCGCCGACAGTCCGTTCAGCCTTGAGGACCCGCCGCATTGCATGAAGCTGCATAGCCGCCGCATCCTGAAAACTGACAGTGGTCGCCGCCACCTGCTGCTTTTCACCGGCAATACTTTTATCAGCGTGCATCCCATGAAGGGGCGCGCCACGCTCTACATCTACGACGAAAACAGGCAAAACCCCGCAAGAGACATCCTGCGCGGCTATCGCAGCACCCTTATTGGTGATTTCGGCGAAGCGCCGAAAAACTGGCGCTGGCTGGAACTGGGGCTTGGGCGCTGGGGCGTCGTGGGGCTTGATTACGATGTACATACGGGGGACGAGGAAGCCCGCTACATCATCCTGCGTCCGGATGACAACGACGACATGGTCAATATAGTAGAGCACGTTCTTATCGACAAAATCCCCGCTTTGCGTGACAACAGCGGCGCATATGGTGACTGCGAGGAGGAAGAAGATGTCTTTGGCAGAACCCGTGCGCAATGCCTGAGCGGACGAATCAGCCGCCACAGCACCCTTAATGTGCGCAAAGACCTCGCGCCAAATGCGGGCTATTATCCGCTGGAAATCCACATTTTCGATCCGAAAGGGCTTGATAAACCGGATAAAAGCACATTCATCCTGCCCTATAACCCGGACAAAGCCACATGGGAAATCCCGCCTGATTACCCTATCCGCTAGATAGGCAAACGCCCCGCAACGGGGGCGTTTGTTTCGCAGGGATAATGTGCGGATAAGGCAGATTGACGCAGCAAATCCAGTGTTTATCCCGCTTAGCACATGTCCGCTTTATTTTTTCCGCCGGTAAATCAGCACGGCGCGGTCATCAAAGCTGTAATTGTCTTTGCTGATGCCTTTGGTGGATGGATGCTTGATGCGCATCGGGTCAGCCGCGAGTTGTTCACGCAGGGTTTTTTCGTAGCTGTCCACGCTCGCTTCGGGCGGGTAGATTTCGTAGCCGTCCGAGCTGAGTTCGATGACTTCCGGCGCTTTGTCGAATTGCCATACGCGCAGTTTGTCGTGCGGGATGGGGAAGCCGTCAATGGCCCAGAACTGGAAGGCGGCGGGCGCTTCGGGGTTGTTCTGGAATTCGGCCTGGCGTTGCAGGAGCGGCAGGATGTAGTAGCGGCCGAGGTCGTTCTCGCGGATTTGTTCGTCGCTCAGTTTGAGTTCGTCGATGACCTTGACGCGCAACGCGCTGTTTAGGGTGTCAACCAGTTTTTCTTCGTCGTTGTAGGCTTTGCCGTCGATGCGCGCTTTGGAATCCCCAATGGCGACGAGTTCGTTTTTGTCGAGGTTGTACCAGATCAGGGTGGCAGTCGGTCGGTTGACCGGTTCTTTGGCGAAGTCGATGTCTTTGTTCGCAGTGTAGAAATCCTGGTATTTGTCGTTGATGCGTTTCAGGATTTCTTCTTTTTCGGTATTGGGCGGCAGGTTCTGGAAGATGTCCTGGATGATGTCTCGGCTGACGCGGCCACCTTTTTTGCCGTCGTAGGTTTTGCCGGATTTGTCGGTCGCCCCGTCAAAGACGGCGAGGTAGTGGTCGTTGTAGAAAAGGCCGTCTTCGCAGACGGCGTTGTTTTTTTCGCCCGCGCCTTTTTTGCTTTCGAGGAAGTAGGCGATTTTGCTGCCATCCGTGAGGGTGGCGGCGGTTTCTTTGCTGTATTGCAGGTCGTCTTTGCCCCAGGCGGTGAGGCTGAGGGCGGCGATGGCTGCGGCAAGCAGGGTCTTTTTCATGGCTGTTTTCCTTTATTTGGGGTAAGGGGTGCCGCCGGATGCGGCTTGCATCCGGGCGGCGGCCGGTTTGCGGCGGAGGCCGCCGGGCGGGATGGTTGCCGGGTGTGTTTGCGGTGTTGCGGCAACGCCGCTGCATTTGCCGCGCTGCCGTGGAAATTCCGCTATCCCCGCACACATCCGGCATTTATCCCGCTTGCTGTGAACGGGTTCACTGCACTTGCGGCTCGAAGTAGCGCTTGGCGTTGCCGTAGCAGATGTCTGCCACCATTTGTCCGAGCAGCGGCAGGTGGTCGCGCGGCGCTTCGCCCGCTTCCACCCAGCTGCCGATGAGGTTGCACAGGATGCAAGTATTCGTGGCGGGTGTAGGAGAGGAAGCTGCGGCTGTCGGTCAGCATGCCGACGAAGGTCGAGAGGATGCCCATTTGCGCGTGGGTGGTGAGTTGCGCTTCCATGCCGTCTTTTTGGTCGTTGAACCACCAGCCGGAGCCGAACTGTACTTTGCCGCGCACGCCTTCGCCCGCGTAGTTGCCGCACATGGTGGCGAGCAGGGCGTTGTCGCGCGGGTTGATGGTGTAGAGGATGGTTTTCGGCAGTTGTCCGGTTTTGTCGAGGGCGTCGAGCAGGGCGGCGAGGTTGTCCGCGATGGGGCGGTCGCCGATGGAGTCGTAGCCGCTGTCCGGGCCGAGGCGGGCGAACATGCGGCTGTTGTTGTTGCGGATGGGGCCGATGTGCAGTTGCATGACCCAGCCGCGCCGCGCGTATGCGCGCCCGAGGTGGACGAGGAGGGCGGTCTGGAATTGTGCGGTCTCTTGCTCGCTGGGTGTTTTGCCGCTCAAACGGTTGGCAAGGATGGTGTCGAGGGTTTTTTCGTCCGGCACGGCGGCGTAGCGCAGGATTTCCAGGCCGTGGTCGGAGGCGAGGCAGCCGTGAGCCGCGAAGTGTTCCAGGCGTTTGTCGAGAGCGGCGGTGAGGTCGTGGTAACGGCGGATGCTGGTGCCGCTTGCCGCTTCGAGGCGCTCGATGTAGGCGGGGTAGTCGGCGTGTTCGATTTTGATGGCTTTGTCCGGACGCCAGCTGGGGCGGATTTTGACGGTAAAGGTTTTGTCGGCGGCGATGGCGGCGTGGTGTTCGAGGCTGTCGCAGGGGGCGTCGGTGGTGCCGACCATTTTCACGTTCATTTGTTCAAGGATGCCGCGCGCGCGGAAGGCGCTCTCTTTGAGGCGGGCGTTCGCTTCTTGCCAGACGGCTTCAGCGCTTGCGCCGTTCAGCAGGGTGGTGATGCCGAAGGGGCGTTTGAGTTCAAGGTGTGTCCAGTGATACAGCGGGTTGCCGATGAAGTGCGGCACGGCTTCGGCGTAGGTTTGGAATTTTTCGCGCGGGCTGGCGTCGCCGGTGATGAGGCGTTCGGGGATGCCGAGGGTACGCAGGCCGCGCCATTTGTAGTGGTCGCCTTCGAGCCAGATGGCGGCGAGGTCGGCGAACTGGCGGTTCGCAGCGATGTCGGCGGGCGGCAGGTGGCAGTGGTAGTCGTAGATGGGCTGGTCTTTGGCGTAGTCGTGGTAGAGGGTGCGCGCGGTGTTGTTGTGGAGGAGGAAGTCGTCGGTCAGGAAGGTCATGGTTGGCTCCGGTTGGTTTGTGTGTTGGGGTGTCCCGTCAAGCGGCGTGGTTGCCGGGTTTTGTCGCTGCGCGGTTTTTTAGTCCCTCTCCCACAGGGCGAGGGCTTTTGGCGGGCTGAAGCCCGCCCTACATTTTATGCCTGCTGCACCGCCATGTTGCCGCTGGTGATGAGGCGGCGTTTTTCGCCGGGCGGCAGGGTGACGCGGATGTTGTCGCGGTAGGCGGGTTCGTAGTCGCCGCTTTCGTTGAGGCGCAGGTAGAGGTTGTGCGCGTCGCCATGCAGTTTCCAGTCGAGGCGCCAGTAGGGCTCGCCTTCGCGCGCGGTGCCGTTGTCGTCGTAGATTGTGCCGCTGTTTGTGCTGGTGCCGGGGTCGGGGTAGAGGCGCAGGGTGCGTTCGGTGTCGTCGTCCGGGCTGTCGGCGTGCAGCAGGTTGCCTTCGGCGATGAGGCTGCCGGCGCGGATGTAGAGCGGCAGGTGTTCGAGCGGGGCGGCAACATGCAGGGTTTGCCCGCCGCTGTGGTACGCGCCGCTGTAATAGTCGTACCAGCCGCTGTGGTTGTCCGGCAGGTACACGTCGCGTTCGCGCACGCCTTCTGTGGTGACGGGGCAGACGAGGATGTCGCGGCCAATCATGTGGTCGTCGGTGTCGGCGTAGGTGCGCGGGTCGTGTTCGTGGTCGAGGAAGGTGGGGCGGAGGTAGGGTTCGCTGTTTTCGCGGGTCTGCCAGAGCAGGGTGTAGAGGTGCGGGATGAGGCGGTAGCGTTGTTCGATGGCCTGGCGCACGGCATTGGTAACGCTGGGGTGCATCCACGGTTCGTTCGCGCTGCCGTCGTCGTTCCAGCTGTGGATGGTGAAGCGCGGCAGGAGCAGGGCGCTTTGTATCCAGCGCAGGAAGAGTTCGGGCTCGGGTTTGTCGCCGGCGAAGCCGCCAATGTCGTGCCCGATGTGGTACATGCCGGAGAGGCTCATGCCGACACCCATGCGGATGTTCCATTTGAGGGTATGCCAGTTGGTGCGGTTGTCGCCGCTCCAGGTCTGGACGTAGCGCTGCATCCCCGGACAGCCGCTGCGCGAGATGAGGTAGGGGCGCTCGTGGCTGGCGGCGGTTTGTGCTTCATGGGAGTTGCGCATCATCAGGAGCGGCATGAGCGGGCGGATGTGGTGGATGGGGATTTCCCGCCCGAAGCCGTGGCAGCGGGCGTTGTCGTCCCAGATTTCGTATTCGTTGTTGTCATTCCAGGTGGCGTCGATGCCGTAGTCAATGAGTTGTTCGCGGATGTTTTTTTGCCACCACGCGCCGGTGGCGGGGTTGGTGAAGTCGAGGTGTGAGCCGGTGTCGTCCCAGAACATGGATTCTTCCGGCGCGTCGCTGTCGCTGGCGCGGATAAAGAGGCCGTACTCGGCGGCTTCCTGGTAACGCGGGTGGTCATGCAGCAGGCAGGGTTTGATGTTGGCGGCGAGGCGCACGCCCGCGTCGTGGTAGGCGGCGAAGCAGGCTTTGGGGTCGGGGAATTTGTCGCGGTTCCAGTTGAAGACGTAGCGTTTGCCGTCGATGCTGGTGTAGCCAGAGGAGAGCTGGAAGCTGTCGCAGGGGATGGCGTGGGCGCGGATGTCGCGGATGAAGTGTTGCAGGCGGTCTTGCGCATCCGGGGCGTCGGTGTAGCTCATGGTGGAGCCGGAGTAGCCGAGGCTCCATTTGGGCGGGAAGGTGTGGCGGCCGGTGAGTGTCACGAAGCGGCGGGTGTTGTCGAGGATGCTTGTGCTGTGGATGAGGTAGTAGTCGAGGTCACCGTCTTCGGCGCGGTAGCTGCGGTAGCGCGGGTGGTAGTTGTCCAGCTCGTTACCCATGTCGAAGGTGCTGGTGTTGAGGTTGTCGTAGTAGAGGCCGTAGTGCGTGCCTTCGCTGTTCACGACCTGGTAGTAGGGCCAGTGTTTGTAGAGCGGGTCGGTGGTCTCGGCGTTGTAGCCCATCGCGTCGAGGCTTTTCATTTGGTAGCGCTTGCCGTAGCGGTCCACGGTGCCGGCTTTTTCGCCGAGGCCGTAGTAGCGGTCGCCTGCGCCCAGTTTCATGTAGTGGGCGATGCCGGGGCGCGAGTGGCCGAGTTGGTAGGCACCGGTTGGGCGGTCGCTGGCGATGGTGCGCCAGTCGTCGCCGTGTTTTTCTTGCCATTCGAGCCACAGCGGGCGGTGGACGATTAGGCGCAGGGTGCTGCCGGTGAGGGTGAGGCTGTCGTCATCCTGGCGGATGGTGACCGGCGGGCAGGTGAAGCCCGCGCGGCTCGCCCGCTCGCGCCCTTCCATCGGGCAGGGCGCGGTATCAGGTGAGATGAGCCAGGTGCGGTCGAGGCGGCTAGCGCCGTCCTGCATGAGCCAGATGCGCCAGAGGTAGTCTTCGAGGACGATGATGTGCAGCAGGTGGCGTTCGTCGCAGAGAAGTGTCACACCGTCCGGGTTTTCGCTGTGCAGTTGCCAGTGTTTGAGGGTTTTCACGGTTTAGCCTCCGTAGCCGAGCAGCAGTTGCGGCAGGATCAGGGAGATCTGCGGGATGAAGGTTACGAGCAGCAGGGTGATGATGAGCGCGATGTACATCGGCAGCATGAAGGGGATGACTTGCGCGAGGCGCACTTTGCCCACGGAGCAACCAACGAAGAGGCAACTGCCGACCGGCGGGGTGACGATGCCCATGCAGAGGTTGAAGGTCATCATCACACCGAAGTGCACGGGGTCCATGCCGAGTGATTGTGCGATCGGCAGGAAGATCGGGGTGAAGATGAGGATGGCCGGGGTCATGTCCATGAAGAAGCCGACGATGAGCAATATCAGGTTGATGGTCAGCAGGATGACGATTTTGTTCTCGGACATGGCGAGAATGGCTTCTTCGATGATGAAGGGGATGTCGGCATTGGCCATGGCCCAGCTCATGCCGGAGGAACAGCCGATGAGCAGCATCACGATGGCGTTCGTCACCATGGAATCGAGGAAGATTTTCGGCAGGTCTTTGAGTTTGACTTCACGATAGACGACGACGGCGAGGAAGAGAGCATAGACCACGGCGATGGCCGCAGCTTCGGTCGCGGTGAAGTAGCCTCCAACAATACCGCCAACGACGACAATCACGAGCGATAGCGGCAGGATGGCCTGGATGAAGGCACCGACGGCGACGTTGAGTGATACGCGTTCGTTCACCGGATACTTGCGCCGCCAGGCGATGATGCCCGCAACCACCATGATGCCGAGCCCCATCAGGATGCCGGGCAGATAACCCGCAATGAAGAGAACCGCCACCGATGTGCCGTTAGAAATCAACGAATAGACGATGAAGGTGTTGCTGGGCGGAATCAGCAGGCCGGTCGGGCAGGAAGCGATGTTGACCGCTGCTGCGTAACCAGGGTCATAGCCTGCCTTGCGCTGCATCTCGTTCATCGTGCCGCCGACGGCTGCGGCGGCGGCGACCGCCGAGCCGGAAATCGAGCCGAAGAGCATGTTGGCGATGACGTTGCAGTGCGCCAGCGCACCGGGCAGGCGGCCTGCCAGCACCAGCGCCAGATTGATGAGGCGTATGGCAATCCCGCCCCGGTTCATGATGTTGCCCGCGAGGATGAAAAACGGCAGGGCGAGCAGGGCGAAACTGTCCAGCGCGGTAATCATCTTCTGCGCGGTGACGAACAGCGCCGTGTCAAACGGCATGGTGATCAGAATCGTCGCTACCGTGGCGATGCCGATGGAAAACGACACCGGCACGCTCAAAAACATCAGCAGGAAAAACAGCCCGAACAGGACCAGAATACTCAACATCTCCGGGCTCATGCGGCACCCCCTTCACGACCAGACAACGCGTTCACAATTTCCACCACGGCAAAAAACACCATCAAGGCGCCTGCAAGCGGCACGACCAAATAGACATAACCCATCGGCCATTGCAGCGCAGGCGTGACCTGGTCATTGGCAAACGTCTTCGCCGCGAGCGCCCAGCCACCCTTGATCATCACCAACGCGGCAAAAGCGATGATGCAGCACTCAATAACTACATTCAGCGCGCGTTTCGCACCGCCTTGCAGTTTCATGGCCAGCAAATCAATCGCCAGATGCTGCTTGTAGGCGGATGCCTGCGCGGCGCCGAGCAGCCCGACCCACATAAACATGAAGCGCGCCAGCTCATCCGTGACCGTGCTGGGCTTGATTAGGCGTAACAGGTCAGCCAGAAAAACCAGGGGCATCTTGTTCGCCCATACCTGCGTATAGCGTGACATCACCTGCCACACCACACAGACCACCAGCGCAAACGCCAGCACCGTCAACACATAACCGTTCACCAGACGGACGACGGCGGCGAGCCGCGCCAACGGCGAACGGGGGGAAACAGCAACATCAGATATAAACACCTCGCGGAGAATAGAAAACGGGCGCAGATTAACCATTTTTCTGTGAGTGGTCAACCAATGTATTGACAAAAAAACACAGGAAGACATAACATAAACCACAGGCATTCACACACAACGGAGAAAATCCATGACCTTCACGAAAAAAGCCCTTGCCGCCGCCCTTGCCTTTGGCCTCGCTGCCGGTAGCCAGGCCGCCGTCACCCTCAAACTCTCCCACAACCAGAGCAAAGACATCCCTGTGCACAAAGCCATGGAAAACTTCGCTGACAAAGTGAAGGAATACACCAATGGCGAAGTCAAGATCCGCATCTACCCGAACGCCCAGCTCGGCACCCAGCGTGAATCCGTTGAACTCGTGCAATCGGGCGGCCTTGCGCTCGCCAAATCGAACGCCGCCGAACTCGAAGCCTTCGAGCCGCTCTACGGCGTCTTCAACCTGCCCTACATCTTCAAAAACGAACAGCACTACTACGACGTGCTCACCAGCGACATCGGTGACGAAGTATTGAACGCCTCCAAAGACAAAGGCTTCATCGGCATCACCTACTACGACGCAGGCAGCCGCTCCTTCTACGCCGGTAAACCGATTAAAACCCCGGACGATTTGAAAGGCATGAAAATCCGCGTCCAGCCCAGCCCGACGGCGGTAAAAATGGTGGAAACCCTCGGTGCCAACCCCACCCCGATTGCCTTCGGCGAACTCTACACCGCCCTGCAACAAGGCGTGGTTGACGGCGCGGAAAACAACGAATCCGCACTGGTTGACAACCGCCACGGCGAAGTCAGCAAGTATTACAGCTACGACCGCCACACCATGATTCCGGACGTCCTCGTCATGAGCACCAAAGACTGGGACAAACTCACCCCTGAACAGCAAGCAGCCATCAAAAAAGCCGGTCGCGAATCCATGATGCTGCAAAAAGACCTGTGGAAAGAAAACACCGAGAAAGTCATCAAGGAAGCCAAAGACAAACTGGGCGTGACCTTCGTGGAAGACGTGGACACCGCCGCATTTGCTGCCAAAGTCCTGCCGATGCACGAAGATGCGGCAAAAAGCTCGGAAAAAATGGCCGATCTGATCAAACGCATCAAAGACAAAGCGCCGCAATAACACGGCGCAGAACAAACGTTTGGCGGGCTTCGGCCCGCCAGCGGATAACCGCGCTTCCCCGCCTGCACGACAGCGCTACGGCAGCGCGGAACAGGTAGCGGGGTTGCCACGCGACGTCCCTGCTTTCCCCCGCACCGCCGCGCTACCGGAAAAACCGTCAGACGATTCAACCGCGCGCTTTCGCCGCGCCCGTCAATTCATGCAGCAGCCGCATCGCGTCTTCTTTCGCCAGCCACGGCAAGGCGAGCGGCATGGACAGCCCCGTGCCCATCGTGTCTGCCGTGACGTTCGCCATGCCGTAGCGGCGGTCGAACGGGCTTTCCGTCAGTTGCAGCGCCTGCACCTTGTCCGCCGCCGCGAAGCAGTGCGTGCGCCACAACCAGCCGTCGCGCCGATGCAGGAAGCCGTTATTGAATGCCCAGGCGGCGTGGCGGCAGCGGCGGGTGGCGGCGAGATGCAGGCTCGGCAGGGACGCCAGCCACAGCAGCGGCAGCGTCATCAACCACATTTGCGCAGCGAACAGCCGGGCAAAGCACAGCGCGACCGTTATCCAGAAAGCAAGCCACAACGCGTAGCGGCGGAAGAGCCGCCGCGCCGCCTGCGGATGGATGGGGTTAAGCGGCACGGCAAGCGGGTCGCAGCCCGCCCAGCGCGCAAGCAGGCGGCTGAGGGTCGCCGCATCCGCCAGCGGCAGCAGTTCGCGGATGCCGCGTTCACCCTGCTTGCCCGGCACGACCACGGTATCGATTGCGACCGCATACAGCCCGCACAGGCGGTACAGCGGGCTTTGCTGCACCCGCCACACTTGTATGCGCGCAAGCGGCATATGGCTTTCCACGCGGGCAAAGAGGCCGCGCCGCTGCGTGAGCAGGCCGTCGCGTTCGCCCAGATAGAAATGGCTGTACCGGAAAAACGCGCCGGCGAGCATGGTCAATTTGCCGAGCAGCAGCGCCAGCACCAGCACGAGCAGCCACGACGCGCCGCTGTGGTACCAGTCATCCGGCAACAGCCGTTTGAACAGCCACTGCATCAATGCCGTCATCCAGTCCGGGCTATTTGCATCGGGGAGCATCGCCAGCAGCGCGAACGAACCGCCGACAAGCACGCCGAAATCATTCAGCAGTCCGTAACGCAGCAGGGCGCGGTTGTCGAGCGGCAGCAGGTTGTCGTCCGCCGCCTCCGGCGGTGTCTCGCGCAGCACCAGTTCCTCGAAAAGGCGGGCATCGGCCAGCGACAGCACGCGCAGCCGCGCTTCCGCCGTCTCGCCCGAACCGCCCGTTTCCAGCGTGACCTCGGCGACGCCGAGCAGGCGGTGCGTGAGCGAGCGGGTGAGCGTGACGTTATGCACCTTGTCCAGCGGCCACGCGCCCCTGATAGAGCAGCACGCCGTAGCGAATGAACAGCGTGCCGTCGCGCACCACGAAGCGGTACGAGCGGCAGAAGAGCAGCGAATAGACGAGGCAGCAGATGAAAAGGGCGGTGATTAACGATGCCGCGATCAGCAGCTCAAACGGCACTGTTTCCCGGTTGGCGAAGACGTTGACCAGCAGCGGGCCGACAAACAGCCAAATCCACCGCCGGAAATAGCCCAGCGCGACGAACCACCATGAATAGCGGTGCAGGCGGCGTTCTGCCGTGGCATGCAGCGCTGCCGCGAAATCAGCACGCATCGTGCGCCTCTCCCGTCAACGCCGCGCGCATCGCCTGCGCTGCGGCCAGCGTCACGTCCACCAGCTGCACCGACGCCAGCCGCGCCCCGGCGGTAACCACCACCAGCGTCGCGAGATCAAAACGCCGCCCCAGCGGGCCCTGGCGCACATCCGCATACTGCACCCGCGCGCGGGGCACCACCGTCTCGCGGCGGAAGCAGATGCCGCGCCGGATGACAAGCGCCTGCGCCGTCAGCGCGAACGAGCAGCGGCGGTAACTCAGGCCGCATAACCAGAAAAACAACAGATAGTAGCGGCACGCAGCCCGCCGCGCCGTAAAACAGGAAGGTGCGCAAACCACCTGCCGGCACGGGCACCGCCGGCACACAGACCAGCAGGGCGGCGACCGCAAAAAACAGCAGCCATGCCAGCCGCCGGCAATGCAGGGCGGCGGGCGGCAGCGGCGAAAAAGCGGCTTCTTGAAACACCGGATATTCCTTTCTTTGCAAAACACGGGAAAGACCAAGCGGGGAATGTGCCAAGCGGATGAAGCGCGCGTTTTCGGCACAGTGTTTGCATGGTGAAAAATGATATTGGCGGCCGCCGCAAGCAGCGGCAGCCACACATTGATACCAACCGGAGAATCCAGTGAAATTTTTCATTCCCGCTCTCGCGGGCCTGCTGGCCGCCGTCGCCGGTCATGCGCAATCGGGACGGCTCATCGGCATGGACGCACTGCCGGATAGCGCCACGCGGCGCCTGGTCGGCGCGGATGAGGCGGATTGCAGCCGCATTCCGGATGCCGCCGCGCGGCAATCCTGCGAGGCCGCCCGGATACCCGCCATCCCGCCTGCCGATGACCGCGCCCTGCTCGCCGCGCGCATGACGCCGCAGGCGCGGCAGGCGGCCGCGCCCAAGTCCTTGCAGGACACCATCGTCTGCGAACGCTTCAGCCCGCAGGAAAGCGAGCATTACGCCATCGCCGCCACCGGTGCCAGTCAGGAAATCGTGGACGGCAACGCCTATCTGTATGTCAGCGTCAGCAAGGAAGGCGACATCGAGGAACTGCCGGACGTGTTTGTCGGCGATACCCTGCCCACAACCTTCACCGTGCGCATGAGCGACGGTGCCATCCGCCATCTCGGCGACGGCAAATGGCTGGAAGAGAAGACGCGGGTGCAGGCCGGAGAAAGCTACCGCGTCCGCCTGACCATCCTCGCGCCGGACAGCACCGGCATCGCGGAAAGCCTGGCCTGCCTGACGCCGTAACACAAGCGGCATGCTTTCCGGCGGCTTGACACGCTGCGCAATATCTGTTTGGCTTCATGAAGTTCCCGCTATATGATGACGACAAACCACAACACGGGAGAATCATCATGGCCATCAAGCCCATCCCCACCCTGATCGCGCTCGCCATCGCGCTCTGCATCTGGTTTGTCCTGCCCGTACCGCCGGGGGTCAATGAAAACGGCTGGCACCTGCTCGCACTCTTCGCCGGCACCATCGCCGCCATCATCGGCAAGGCGCTGCCGCTCGGGGCGGTATCCATCATTGCCGTGGCGCTAGTCGCCATCACCGGCGTGACGGTCGGGGCAGAGGTGAAAAACCCCGGCACCCAGGCCATCAAGGACGCCCTCTCTTCTTTTTCCAACCCGCTCATCTGGCTTATCGTCATCTCCATCATGGTCGCCCGGGGCGTCATCAAGACCGGCCTAGGCGAACGCATCGGCTATTACTTCATCGCCCTCTTCGGCAAACGCACCATCGGCATCGCCTATGCGCTGGCGCTGTCCGAAACCGTCCTCGCCCCCATCACGCCATCGAATACCGCGCGCGGCGGCGGCATCATCCACCCCATCATGAAATCCATCGCCGCCGCCTTCGATTCCGATCCGGCGAAAGGCACGCAGGGCAAAATCGGGCGCTATCTCGCCCTGGTCAATTACAACGCCAACCCCATCACTTCCGGCATGTTCATTACCGCTACCGCGCCCAACCCGCTGGTGGTGGACGCCATCAACAAAATGGTCGGCAGCGATTTTCACATGAGCTGGACGACCTGGGCGGTCGCCATGTTCCTGCCGGGCATGGCCTGCATCCTGCTGATGCCGCTGGTGGTTTACCTGGTTTATCCGCCGGAAATCAAGGAGACCCCCGATGCCGCCGCCTTCGCCCACAAAAAACTCGCCGCCCTCGGCAAAATCAAGCGTGACGAATGGTGGATGCTCGGCGTCTTTGCCCTGTTGCTCTGCTTCTGGGCGGACATTCCTTTCCACCTCACCCACATCGCCGCCCTGAAACTCAACCCGACCACGACCGCCTTCCTCGGCCTCGGCATCCTGCTCGTCAGCGGTGTGCTGGCCTGGGGCGATGTGACGGCGGAAAAAGGCTCCTGGGACACGCTCATCTGGTTCGGCGCGCTGGTGATGATGGCCGACTGGCTGAACAAACTCGGCATCGTCACCTATTTTGCGGGGCAGATTCAGGGCGGTATCGAGGCGCTCGCCCTGCCCTGGTTCTACTCGATGATCCTGCTGGCGCTTATCTACCTCTACGCGCACTACGCCTTTGCCAGCACCACCGCGCACATCTCCGCCATGCTGGTCGCTTTCTACGGCGCGGGCATTGCCCTCGGCGCACCGCCGCTGCTCTTCGGGCTCGTCCTCGCGGCGGCAGGCAATATCATGATGAGCCTCACCCACTACGCCACCGGTACCGCACCCGTCATTTTCAGCTCCAACTACGCCACCCTCGGCGAATGGTGGAAGACGGGCTTCATCACCAGCATCGTCAACTTCGCCGTGTGGATCGCCGTCGGCATGCTGTGGTGGAAAGCGCTCGGCTACTACTGAATCATCCTGCATCTGCCCCGGCCGGGCGACAGCCCGGCCGGGAAAGGAACCTTCCATGCCCCTCACCTGCACCCGCTACTACTACCCTTCGCTGTCCGTCTTCATCCGCCTGCTGCCCGCCTATCTCATCATCCGCACGCTGGCGGACATCCTCTTTTCCCCGCAGGCGGTGATGCTGGTCATGGGAAACCCCGCCCTGCTTTTCCGGCAATACCTGTTCCACCCCGCCTTTTTCATCTCCGCCCTCGGTGCCGTGGCCTGGGCCGTTTGGCGCCGCGCCACTTACGACAGCCGCGATGTTTTCTACACCGCCGCCGTCTGCCCGGTGCTGGAAATCATCATGCAGCTCTGCCTGCTCAAACGCTATCTCGCCACCCTGCCCGACAGCTATTCCCCCGACGCGGTTTTCCGCGCCGCCGTCCCCGCCGTCATGCTCCATGCCGCCCTCGGCGCCGTTATCATGCTGATGCTGGCGCGCCTCATCCTGCCCGCCACGGCGGATGACGATTGACCACCCGCCCCGTATCCTTATGGAATCCAGCCAGATCAGCCGCCAGCGCAAAGCGCGCCGCACCGGCATCATCCTTATCTGCACCGTCCTCATCCTGCTCACGCTCAACAGCATCCACAGCTTCGGCCAGGCGGCGATGAGCGGCCAGCCGCTGCAACAAAGCCAGCTCGCCCTCATCAACATCACCATCGCCGGCCTCGGCGTCTTGAGCCTCATCACCCTGTGGCAGATCATCCGCAGCGCGCGCGAGCACCGCCGCAAAAAGAAGAGCAGCCTCGGCTTCTATTACGGCTGGCGCATCTTCACCACCGCCATCATCCCCGCCGCCATCATCGCCGCGTTCAGCTGGCAGTACCTCACCTACGACCTCGGCAAAGTCTTCAACACCCGCATCAACAACGCCCTCGACAACGCCCTGCAACTCTCCCGCACCGCCATCGCCATCCGCACCGGGCAGACCCTGGAACAGACCCGCATCCTGCGTCAGGCGATGGGCGACATGAACCAGGCGACGCTCATCGCCAATATCGAACCGCTGCGCCAGCAAACCGGTGCGCTCGAACTCGCCGTCTTCGACCTGCAAGGCACCATCGTCGCTTTCAGCAGCATCGACCCCGGCAAACTCATCGTCGAAGCGCCGAGCACCGCCGCCATGCTTAACGCCACCGACGAAGAAGAACACTTTGAATACGGCGACAACAACGGCGAATACACCATCACCGTCCTCACTATCATCCGGAAACCGGAAAACACCTTCTACCTGCAAGCGGTGTACAGCATGCCCGAAGCCTTCAACAGCCAGGCCGAAGACGTGCGCGAACAATACCGCCAGCACCAGAGCTACAACGCCCTGCAACCGCGCATCCGCGCCAACATCATCCTCGTCTTCGCCACCACCATCCTGCTCACCACCCTCATCATCATCTGGCTTTCCGCCCATTTCAGCGAACGCCTCGGCCACCCGCTGCGCACCCTGAGCCGCGCCGCCGAAAATATCGCCGGCGGCGACTACCACGCGCGCATCACCGATCTGCCGCAAAACGAACTCGGCAACCTCGGCCGCCAGTTCAACCACATGAGCCAGAGCCTCGAAGACGCGCGCGAGACCAACGACCGCGTGCAGCGCCTGCTGGTCGAACAAAAAGCGCGCCTGGAAACCATCATGGACAACATCACCGGCGGCGTGCTCACCCTCGACGGCGGCGGCCGCCTGCAAAGCTGGAACAGAAACGCCGGCAAAATCCTCGACCTCGCCCTCGTCAACCTGCACAAAACCCCGCTGCCCGAAGCCGACAAACCCAGCGAAAACAGCTATCAGGAACTCATGCAGGCACTTTTGCCCATCATCACCACCAACCAGGAAAACTGGCAGCAGGAAATCACCCTGAACCGCCACGGCACGCGGAAAATCCTCATGTGCCACGGCAGCCGCCTGCCCGATGCCGGCAAACGCGGGCGCAACGGCCACGTCATCGTCATCGACGACATCACCGAATTCCTGCACGCGCAACGCAACGCCGCCTGGGAAGAAGTCGCCAAACGCCTCGCCCACGAAATCAAAAACCCGCTCACCCCCATCCGCCTGCAAAGCGAACGCCTGCAACGCCGCCTCGCCGACAAACTCGCCGACGAAGCGGACCGGCAAATCCTTGCCAAAGCGACCGGCACCATCATCGACCAGGTCGAAGCCATGCAGCAAATCGTCGCTGATTTCAGCCAGATAGCGCGCCCGCTGGAAACCAGGCGGCAAAACCTCTACCTCAATCCGCTGCTCAGGCAAATCGCCGAACTCTACCGCGAGCACCACCCCGAACTCGATCTCGCCGAAGCGCAGCGCCCCGTGCATGCCGACCCGGTGCACATCCGGCAAATCCTCATCAACCTCATGAAAAACGCGGTTGAAGCCGTGCAGAACGAAGCGAACCCGCGCATCCGCTGGCGCACGCGCGAAGAAGGCGGCAACATCATCCTCGACATCGAAGACAACGGCCCCGGCTTCGCCGACCTCACCAAAGACCCGTTCGAGCCCTACGTCACCAACAAACCCAAAGGCACCGGCCTCGGTCTCGCCATCGTCAAAAAAATCGTGCACGAACACGACGGCACCATCAGCGCCGGCCATAGCCGCGAACTGGGCGGTGCTAGAATAACCATCACCCTGCCCGCCACCCAACCCGCGAGTCCCCAGACATGACCAGCACCGCTCCCGACATCCTCATCATCGACGACGAAACCGGCATCCTCGACACCCTCACCGACATCCTCGGCGACGAAGGCTACACCACCTACACCGCCGCCAACGCCGAAGAAGCCCGCCAACTGAACCAGCGCTATAAACCGCAACTCATCCTCCTCGACATCTGGATGCCCGATACCGACGGCATCAGCCTGCTGCGCGAATGGCAGCAAAGCGGCACCCTGCAATGCCCCGTCGTCATCATGAGCGGGCACGGCACCATCGAAACCGCCGTGGAAGCCACCAAACTCGGCGCCTACGACTTCCTCGAAAAACCGCTGTCCAGCGCCAAACTGCTGCTCACCGTGCAGCGCGCCCTGCAAGCCCACGACCTGCAAACCCAAAATGCCGCCCTCCGGGCCAAAATCAGCCCGCCCGCCGAAATCATCGGCAAAAGCGCGCAGACCCAGGAACTGCGCCAGCGTGCCGCACAACTGGCCGACCAGAGCATGCCGCTGCTCATCCACGGCAACGCCGGCACCGGCAAACAGCACCTCGCGCGCCACATCCACCAGAACAGCATCCGCCGCGACGCCCCCTTCATCAACACCAACCTCGCCGCCATCGACAGCAACGACATCCCGCTCATCCTGCTCGGCGACCACAAACGCCCCGGCCTCATCGCCCAGGCGGGCGAAGGCACCCTCTACCTCGACGAAATCGGCAACCTGCGCGAAGACATCCAGACCACCCTGCAACACCTGCTCGAACACCACGAATACTACCCCGGCGGCAGCAGCGGCACGCGCATCAGCCGGGCGCGCATCATCGCCGCCACCCGCCTGCCGCTCAACCTCCTGAAAGAACGGCTGAGCGCCGCCCTCTACGACCACATCACCATCGCCACCATCGCCATCAGCCCGCTCGAACAACACAGCGAAGACGTCCCCGAATTGCTCGACTACTACAGCCAGCAATACGCCGACACCGAACAACTGCCCTACCGCCACTTTACCCTTGCCGCACAGAACGTGCTGCGCCAGCACAACTGGGCGGCGGGCAACATCCGCGAACTGCGCAACCTCGTGCAACGCCTGCTCGTACACAGCGACGAACCGGAAATCGACGCCGAAGAAGCCAAAGAGGCACTCATCCCGAACGAACACAGCAGCCCCGACAGCCTGTGGTCGCAAATCATCCCGAAAGACATGACACTGCGCGATGCGCGTGAAGTCTTCGAGCGCCAGTACCTGCTCGAATACTTCCGCCAGTGCGACGGCAACATCGCCAAACTCGCGGGCAGGGTCGGCATGGACCGCACCAACCTCTACCGCAAACTGCGCAGCCTCGGCATCGATCCGACCCACAAACCCAAATAAAAACTGCCCACAAGGGTGGTTGCTTAGAATCTATCCCGTTGCCGGGCCTGGAATCAGGGCAGCCTCTTTGCCGAGTGGCATAGGTATAGTCGCTTCAAACAGAAATGATACGGTCAGGCTCGCCAACATCGTATCATTTCTGTTTGAAACGACTATATCTGCGCTTGGGGGATGTTTCCTGATTACCGCGAAGGCTATTTTTAAATAACCGGCAGTTTTTTCAGGCAAAAAGAAAGCCCCTGACAGGGGCTGATAAGCAGGCATGGAGGCTGGGGTCGGAATCGAACCGGCGTCCACGGATTTGCAATCCGCTGCATAACCACTTTGCTACCCAGCCTGAATTAAAAGAGCCTCAATATTGAGGCTCGGAGGAAATTGGAGCGGGAAACGAGGCTCGAACTCGCGACCCCAACCTTGGCAAGGTTGTGCTCTACCACTGAGCTATTCCCGCGTCGTGGGCGCGCATTATAGCGGGATGTCTCACCGGGTCAAGCGGTCTTTGTATTATTCTTTTAATGTTCTGTTTTCCGTGATTTTTATGGCATTGTCATTGCGTTGGTGTTGTGGCCTTCCGGATGAATGCCCGATTTCTCTCACAATGCATCGCGATACCAGTCCTCCGTTGCCGTGTTTACATCAAAAACCTGACCCAAAAGCGGGGTAAGCGGGTTGATACCGAGAGTGCGGGCAGCGGGGATGCTGCGCAGGACAGGTTCGTTCCAGCGGTGCAGCGCCATCGGGTAGGCACCCCAGTGGATGGGCATGAAGCGGGCGGGCGCGAGTTTGGCGGCGACGGCGGCGGTTTCTTCAGGAAAGAGGTGGTTGTCCGGCCAGTGTTCGCTGTATTGGCCGTTTTCGATAAAGGCAATATCAATGCGGCCGACGCGGGCGGCGATGGCATCGAAGTGTTGTCCCCAGGCGGAATCGCCGTGGTAATAGTAGCGTTCGTCGCCGTATTCGATGAGATAACCCGCCCACAGGCTGCGGTTGTGGTCGAACATTCCGCGCCCGCTGTAATGGCGCGCCGGCAGTGCAGTGTAGCGGATGCCGTTGCGGTTGATGCTTTGCCACCAGTCCAGCTCGCTGATACGCGCGGCGGGAACGCCCCAGCGCCGCAACCGCGCACCGACGCCAAGCGGGACGAGGTAATGCGCGCGGCCATGCGCCAGTTGTTTATGGGTGGCGCGTTCGAGATGGTCGTAGTGGTTGTGCGAGATGAGGACGGCATCAAGCGGCGGCAGTTCGGCAACGGTCGCCGCCGGCGGCTGGAAGCGGCGCATGGTGAAAGGGGCAGGCGAGACGTTGCCGCCGAAAACGGGATCGGTGATAAGGGTTTGCCCGCCGATACGCATCAGCAGGGTGGAATGGCCGAACCAGATGAAACGGCTTTTGGCAGCGGGCGCGAGGAAGACCGGCCAATCGGGGCGTACGCTTGGCAGCGGCGCGGGCGGATACGTATGGCGGCCGCAAATCATCATCTTCCACAGCGCGGCAAGGCCGTGCTGCACGGGGCGGGGCGGTTCGGCGGCGTAAAAGCGGCGGCGGTGCGGGTCGTAATGATCGCTGGCGGGGTAGTGGGCATGGCGGTTTCCGGGCAAGAAGCGCGGTATTGTACGGATGGACGTTATTTTTTGCGGTTTTTATTATTTTTACTTTCAGTGAGTTGTGTATTTTTTTAAAAAAGTACCGAAAATGTCTTGATTAAGATAATAGGAACATTTACTATTATTCCCGACGGAACAGCTAATGCTAACTGTCACATTGCCTCATGATGATTATTGCCCCGCACCTTGCGGGGTTTTTTTTGGCCTGCCCGGACAGGATGTTGCCGTGTACACCGGGGCGGGCTGCTACAATGCGCACCGTTTTTTTCTAGTGAGGTGTAGTGTTATGGCGATGAACCCGATGCTGACAATTGCCCGTCGTGCCGCCGAGGAAGCGGGGAAAATATTGCAACTGGGGCAGCGGCAGCTCGACCAGATTCAGGTTGAGGAAAAGGGGCGCGGTGATTTGGTCAGCGTGGTGGATCGCCGCGCCGAGGAAGTGATTAAAAACGTGCTGCTCGACAAATTCCCGCAGCATGATTTCCTCGGCGAGGAATCGGGCGAGACCCGCGCCGCTGCCGGGGAAAGCGAGTTCTGCTGGGTCATTGACCCGCTTGACGGCACCACCAATTTCCTGCACGGCCTGCCGCAGTTTGCCGTGTCCATCGGCCTGCTGAAACGCGGCCAGCCGGAACTCGGCGTGGTCTATAACCCCATGACCGAGGAATGGTTCACCGCCGCCCGTGGCGACGGCGCGCAGTTAAACGGTCGCCGCCTGCGCGTCAGCGGTCTGCGCGACGGCAGCCGCGCCATCGCCGCAACCGGCTTCCCCTTCCGCTATCCCGAATTGCTGACGCGTCAATATGCGCTGCTCGCCTCGGTGATGCAGGAAATCGCCGATGTACGCCGCCTCGGTTCGGCGGCGCTGGATTTGTGTTTTGTCGCCGCGAACCGTCTCGATGGTTATTTCGAGATGGGCATCAAGCCGTGGGACATCTGCGCCGGGCTGCTGATTGCCCGCGAAGCAGGTGCCATCGTCAGCGATTTCGGCGGCGGACAGGCGATGCTCGACCGTGGCGAGATCGTTGCGGGCAACATTTACCTGCACAAAATCCTGCTGGCGCGCATCGCTGCCGCATGATCACCCGCTGGCTGACCCGCTTCCTGCAACCGCGCTGCATCGGCTGCGGCGCGGCAGAAGTGGTCGGCCTCTGCGACGACTGCGCGGCGCGCCTGCCGCACCTCGGCACCCATTGCCCGACCTGCGCCAATACAGTCGCCGACGCGCGCTTCACTTGCGGCGCCTGCCTGCGCCGCCCGCCTGCGTACAGCCGCCTGCTCGTGCGCTGGCAGTTCCGCGAGTTGGTGCGCAGTACCATTCTGCGCGGCAAATTTCAGGCAGACCGGCTGGCGCTGCGCGTGCTCGCAGACGAAGCCTGCCGCCTGCTGCGCGCCCAGCCGGTAGCGGTTGATGCCGTGCTTGCCATGCCGATTGCCAACAGCCGCCTGCACCGGCGCGGCTTCAACCAGACCCTTTTCCCCGCCCGTGCCGCCGCCCGCCTGCTGGCAGTGCCGCTTGTCGCCGAGGGCATCTTCTGCAAACAGGCACGGCAACCGCAATCGCTGCTGCCCACCCACGCCGCACGCCGCCGCAACATGCGCGGTGCCTTTGCCGTATGCGGCGACCTGCCCGCCCGCCTCCTGCTTGTGGACGACGTCATCACCTCCGGTGCGACCCTGCACGAAGCGGCGCAAACCCTGCGCGCCGCCGGTGTGCAGGAAGTCGTCGCACTCGCCATTGCAGCGGCGCACCGCCGCTCCCCTTAACCTTACGACCCAAGGAAAACCATGCAAGAATTCTTTCCCGCCCTCGCCTTTGTCCTCGCCTACATCGTCGCCGCCAAAGCAAGCGGATATGGCAGTCAGGCCATTTACTGGGCAACCGCCGCCGCGATGATCAGTACTATCCTGCAACTCGCCTGGATGCGCCTGCACCACCGCAAAATCGAAAAACGGCACTGGATAACGGCGCTGCTCATCCTGACCTTCGGCACCGTTACGCTGGTCGTGAAAAATCCCATGATCATCAAATGGAAAGTCAGCGTTGCCTATCTCGTCTTCGCCTGCGGCCTGCTGGGCGCGCAATGGCTCGGCAAAATCAACCTCGTTCGGGAAATGCTCGGCAGTGTTTTCGATATGCCGGCCACCCTATGGAACCGCCTCAACCTGATTTGGGTGCTGTTTTTCATCGTCATGGCGGTGCTCAACCTGGTAGTGGCTTACCGCTTCTCCGAAGGCTTCTGGGTCGGTTTCAAACTGGGGGGTACGATGGGCGCGGCCATCCTCTTTATCGCCGCCCAAATCTTCTTCCTGCGCCGCTACCTCAAACAGGAACAACAGCCGCACGAATAACGCACGACGTTTCCAGCGCATGGGTGCTGCCTGCGGTATGCCAAAGATGCGCGCGGCGCGTTGCTGCGGCGTTCGGGCTTCACCGTTGCATTGACTGTCCCTGACGCTGCACCGCTCGCAGCGGCAGAAGAGGCGGATAACACGCTGTTTGGCCGGCGGCCTGATGCCGTACCATGACCGACTTTCGCCCGCCTCTGCGGCCACGAATAATCGCCGTCGCCCACACATACCCAATCCGCTATCATGCCGACTCCAACATGACCAACCGGCAAACCCCATGACAGAAAACGCCCCCAACACCGAGGTAAAACGCCACCTCAAAACCCGTCACATCTCGATGATCGCCATCGGCGGCTGCATCGGCACCGGCCTCTTCATGGCCAGCGGCAGCGCCATTCACGACGCCGGCCCCGGCGGCGCGCTGCTTGCCTACGCCGCCATCGGCCTGATGGTCTATTTCCTCATGACCTCGCTCGGCGAAATGGCGACCTACCTGCCCACCTCCGGCTCATTCGCCACCTACGCCTCCCGCTTCGTCGATCCCTCGCTCGGCTTCGCCCTCGGCTGGAACTACTGGTTCAACTGGGTCATCACCGTCGCGGTGGACATCGCCATCGCCGCCATCGTCATCACCTACTGGGAGCCGCTGCGCTTCCTGCCGCCGTGGGGCTGGAGCCTCGTCTTCTTCGCCCTCATCACCGCGCTCAACCTCTTCTCGGTGAAGGCTTACGGCGAGTCCGAATACTGGTTCGCCCTCATCAAAGTCATCACCGTCATCGTCTTCCTCGCCATCGGCACCCTGACCATCTTCGGCATCCTCGGCGGCGCATACGTCGGCTTCAGCAATTTCACCATCGGCGACGCCCCTTTCCTCGGCGACGGCGCAAGCGGCAAATTCCTCGCCATCCTCGGCGTCTTCCTCATCGCCGGCTTCTCCTTCCAGGGCACGGAACTCATCGGCATCACCGCCGGCGAATCCGAAAACCCGGAGAAAAGCATCCCGCGCGCCGTCAAACAAATCTTCTGGCGCATCCTCATCTTCTACATCCTCGCCATCCTCGTCATCGGCCTGCTCATCCCCTACACCAGCCCGCAACTGCTCGGCGCGGACGTGGACGACATCGCCAAATCGCCCTTCACCCTCGTCTTCGAGCGGGCGGGGCTGGCCTTTGCCGCCGCCCTCATGAACGCCGTCATCCTCAGCTCCATCCTCTCGGCGGGCAACTCCGGCATGTACGCCTCGACGCGGATGCTCTACGCGATGGGTAAAGACAGCCTCGCCTGGCCGCTCTTCGCCCGCACCGGCCGCAAAAGCGGCGTGCCGCACAACGCCGTCTTCGCCACCGCCCTCGTCATCCTCGCCATCTTCCTGCTGCAACTCGATGACCGCGTCGGCAAGCACATGTACGAATACATCCTCGCCGCCTCCGGACTGACCGGCTTCATCGCCTGGCTCGGCATCGCCATCAGCCACTACCGCTTCCGCCGCGCCTACATCGCCCAGGGCAAACCGCTGGACGCCCTCGCCTACCGCGCCAAATGGTTCCCCTTCGGCCCGCTGCTCGCGCTCGGCCTGTGTATCCTCGTCATCATCGGCCAGGACACCGAACTGGTGCTGAACGCCCGCCTCGACTGGCAGCGCCTGCTGATTACCTACATGGGGCTGCCCGTTTTCTTCACCTTCTACTTCTATCACAAGCTGCGCTACAAAACGCGCAAGATCCCGCTCACCGAGGTGGATTTGCGCCGCGACGCCCATTAAGCACCCATAAAAAACCCCGCTACGGCGGGGATTTTCATGAACAGCAGCCACCGCCTGCTCAAATTTACCGCCGATGACCGGCCCGATGGCACGTAGCGGGCGGCGAAGGCGGGGATTCCTGCCGCCGTGCGTGCAGAGGGCGGGGACGTGTTCGCCGCCGGACGGTGCCAGCGTCGCCCGGACTTCTGCCTTGCCTGATGAACGGCGGCAAGAATTTTCGTGCTCCCCACCGCCACAGCGCTTCGCGGCGTTGCGCCACCGGGCGGGAAAGCCGTTGTAGTACCATGACCGGCCTCCCTCCCGCCGCCGACCCGTGCCCGCACAGGCGGCGGATATCCACCTCACAGAACCACAAAAACCCATGAGCATCAAAAACGACCGCTGGATACAGCACATGGCCGAAACACACGGCATGATCGACCCCTTCGAACCCGCCCTCGTCAGCCGCCGCGCGGACGGCGCGCGCCTCATCTCCTACGGCACATCCAGCTACGGCTACGATGTGCGCTGCGCGGACGAATTCAAAATATTCACCAACATCAACAGCGCCATCGTTGACCCCAAACACTTCGACCCGCAGAGCTTCGTGGATGTGCAAAGCGACGTCTGCATCATCCCGCCGAACAGCTTTGCGCTCGCACGCACCGTCGAATACTTCCGCATCCCGCGCGACATCCTCACCATCTGCCTCGGCAAATCCACCTACGCCAGATGCGGCATCATCGTCAACGTCACCCCGCTCGAACCCGAATGGGAAGGCCACGTAACCCTCGAATTCTCCAACACCACGCCGCTGCCCGCGAAAATCTACGCACACGAAGGCGTGGCGCAAATGCTCTTTTTACAATCGGACGAGCCTTGCGCCGTCTCCTACCGCGACCGGGGCGGCAAATACCAGGGGCAAACCGGCGTCACCCTGCCGCGCACCTGATGCCGCCAAGCGGCGCCGTTACCGGGTTTTGCCGAGACATTACCTGCAAGTCTCAAAATCAAAAAAACGCGTGGTTTCCCCGCTTGGCGGCCCCTCTTGCCCGAAACACAAAAAGCAGGCTGCACCTGCCCGATGGGCTAGCCCGTCAAGCGGCGCATAGTCGTTTCAAACAGAAATGAAACGGCGTTGACTCGCCTGACCGGGCACCCATAAAAATCGCTGCGCGATTTTTATGGGAAACCCGCGCCGTACATTTGTACTGCCTTCGGCTCGCCGCCTTGTCGCATTCCTGTTTGAAACGACTATAAACACTGGCCGCGTCAACAAACAAAAACAAAAAGCCCCGCAACAGCGGGGCTTTTTTCTGCGGGTGCCTAACGGGAAACCGTGGCGCGTTCGTGGATGACCGTGCGCGCGCCGACATAGCGCTTTTTCCAGTACCCCTGATCGATGCGGGCGATTTCCACCTTCTTGCCGGGCGACGGCGAATGCAGCATCTTCTGGTCGCCGAGATAAATGCCGACATGATTGATATTGCCGTTGCCACGGTGGAAAAAGACCAGATCGCCGGGTTTCGGCTCGCGCACCGGCAGCAAGGCATGAAATTGCGCCTTGCTGCTGCGCGGCAGGCGGAAACCCTGCTCGGCGAACACGTGCTGCACCAGGCCGGAACAGTCGAAGCCTTTCGGCGTGTTGCCGCCGTAGCGGTACGGTGTGCCAATCAACTTCTTGCCGTCGGCAATCAGGCGGTGGCGTGTCATATCCGTGGGGAAAAGGCGTTTCTTCGACGCTGCCGCCGGGGCATCGCCTTTCAGACTTTCCAGCTCAATACCGTGATTAAGCGCCACGGAATCACGCGGCATACTGCTGCAACCTCCGAGCGCGAGCACCAGTACGCCTAAAAAAGTTTCTTTTTTCATAAAGCTACACGATTAAACAAAAAATATCCCGCCGCCAACGGGCGGCAAAAGACGGCGCACTATACGTAACGAAAAATTCATGCGTCAATGCGTGAACGTCTCAAATCACAAAAAACACCACGCAATCATCACCACGAACGCGGCAAACCGTCCAGATACTGCTGCGACAAGCGCACCCGACACAACAACTCGTCATGAACCCCGCCTTCCAGACGGCAGCGCGCCGCGCGAAACGCCTTGAAACGCTGCAAACTGTCCTGCCAGTCCGCATCGGCACCGTGGCGCAAATGCACCTGCTCGATGTCGCCGTCGATTTGCGTCATCGCCAGAAAGGCGCAGCTTTCCAGCGCCCCCTCGGGATTGCCGCTCTTGCGCAGGCATTCCTGCATATAGGCGGGCGGCGTGTGCGGCGGGGGCGGCGCGGCAAACGGATCATGGGCGTGTACCGCTGCCGCATAACGCAGCAGCAGCCAAAACAAAGAAAAATCCGGCATCATATGAATCAGGCTCCAAAAAAACGCGGCGGATTATAGCCAAATCGCCAAAAGCGATAACGATGAAGGCGGACACCGCCCCCATCGCCTGCGCTGATGCCGAAAAACCCCTCGCCGTTGCCGGAGAGGGGTCGCAGGTTGGCACCGGTTACGGCAGCAGCGGTTTGACCGTCGCCGTATCCGCTGCGGCAAGCGGCAGTTGTTGCAGCGGCGGGGCGGCGAGGTTGTCCGCCGCCGCGCTGCGGGTGTCGAAAGCCGCCATCGCTTCAATCAGGTGCTGCGCCTGGGCGGCAGCGCGTGCATCGCTTGCGGCGGTAGTGCTTTGCGCGCTGCCCGCCGCCGGTATCGCCGTGCCATCCGCCGTACCGGTAGCGCCTTGTGACGAATCGGCACTTGCAGCCTGCGTCGTCAAAGCCTTGACCGGAGCGGCAGCGTCGCCATCGGTTGCGGCGGCAGTGCTTTGTGCGCCGCCCGCCGCCGGTGTCGCCGCATTGCCATCCGCCATACCGGTAGCGCCTTGTGGCAAATCGGCACTTGCCGCCTGCGTCGTCAAAGCCTTGACCGGAGCGGCGTCGCCATCGGTTGCGGCTTTTGTTCCGGCGGAAACGGCTTCCGCTTTTACGTTACCGGACTGCACAGGGGCGGCGGTATCTGCCGCTGTTTGCGCGGCGGCATTTCCCTCCGTCTGAATCGTCCCGGCGGATGATGCAGGCGCGGCTTCCGCTTTCACGCCATCGGCCGTTTGCGCGGCGGTTTTTTCTTCTGTCAGCGGGACGGATGGCAGGCCGTCTTTCAGCAAATCGCGGCTGCGGAGAGCGGCGGCATCATAAGTGGCATCGTCAAATTGCAGGTCGTAGTAATTCTGTCCGGGATGGGAGTAGTAACTTTGTATGGTGACCTGATCCTGTTCGTTGCCGTAGGCACGGATGGTGAGGTCGGCGCCTTCGCGACCGAAGACGGCATCCCGGGCTTTGGCACCGTTGAAGACGATTTTGTCGGCTTCGTCGTCGTTACGCGCCCAGTCATAGATGCTGTCCCTGCCGTGGCCTTTGGCGAAGAGGTAGGTGTCGCTCTCGTAGTCACCGCCCTGCATATAGTCGTTGCCGGCACCGCCAACAAGGGTGTCATGGCCTGTGCCGCCGTAGAGTCTGTCATTGCCATCGCCTCCGTTGAGGGTATCGTCGCCGTTCTCACCGGCCAGTTCGTCATTGCCGTCATCACCGCTCAGTTTGT